>CAUJIN010000044.1 GCA_963205495.1 Pseudomonadota bacterium | reverse complement strand
TCGCACCGATCTCGGGCCAGAACCATCCGCAGGCCGTGTTTCTGGAACATGCCGCCGAGCCTTCGTCCGGATTCGAACATCCCCCGATCTCCGAAATCCCGCCGATGCCGATGCCGCAGGCGTCCGATGCGAAAGGGCAAGGCCGCACCAGCGACACGAGCCTGCTGCACGATGCCGAAACCGGCGAAACCATCGAACTTCCGCTCCGGCCGCCCTCGGGCCTGACCGGCGCGCGCTCCGAAGCCTTCACCTATCGTGGCATCCACGATTCCGAAGCCGCCGCCACCCCGACCCCGGGCCTGGAGGCATTCAGCAACATGACGGTTGCAGGCGGCCTGTCCGGCTTTCCGCGCAGCGCCAACGTGAAGCTCGTCATGCACTTCACTTCCAGCATCAACAGCGCGCAGTACACCTATGTGTGCAGCGGTTCCATGGCCGATGCTGGCGTGGTCCAGACCGCCGGCCACTGCGTCTATGCCCGCGCCCCGAACGGCAACCAGATCTTCGCCTGGGCCGACTACATCTGGGTCTATCCTGCCTGGGACGGTGTCGATCCCGATGCTTCGAACGTCTACCAGCACTTCGGCCGCGCGCGCGGCACCCAGCTCCTGGCGGGAACCAACTGGGTCAACGACGGCAATTTCGATGCGGACGTGGGCGCGATCCGCATCGAGCGCAGCTCCCGCCCGGGAATCGGGCTGCTGACCAGCTGGTTCGGCTGGTCCTGGGGCGGCGACTGCGCCACCCAGCAGGGGCGGACGTATTACAACTTCAGCTACCCGGCGGAAAGCTGCGGCGGCGGCCTGCACACCGGCCGCACCATGTACTACTGGGACGGCAGCTTCGATTCCTGTCCGGGCAACCAGCTGCGGATCAACACGACCGGCGGCTGCTTCAATGCCGGTTGGGGCGGCATGTCCGGGTCGGGCGCGTACTACCTCGACGGCAGCTCGCGCTTCGTGCATGCCGTCTGCTCCAACAGCGATCGCTCGACGTTCTCCAATTACGCGCGCTTCTGGGAACTTTGGGTCACCGATCGACAGACCTTCATCGACGACACGCGCGGCACCGCCGTCGATTTTTCTCCGCTGCAACTGCGCACGACGGGCTCGACCACGGTGGCCGCCGGCTCCACTGCCAACGGACCGTTCACGGTGCTGGTGGCCAATGCCACCAACAACGATCCGTCCACGCGCACCGTCCGGGTACACGTCTACCTTTCCAGCAACAGCATCATTTCCTCCGGCGACACCCTGCTGGCCACCTGGGACTACAACGTGGACTTCGCGCCGATGCAGCTTCGGACCTTCAGCGTCCCGGCGCCCACCATTCCCGCCGGCACCCCGGTCGGGACGCGCTGGCTGGGTGTGCTGCTGGATTCGGGCGCCGACGCCTTCCCCGAAAACAACGCCGGCAGCGAATGGGACGCCCAGCGGATCACCGTGGTCTCCAGCGCGATCTTCAAGAACGGCTTCGAATAGCCCGCATCCCTGCGGTCGCGGCGGAGCGACAGCCGCGACAGCAGCCAATATCCTTCTCCGGCGCCCATCCGGCGCGCAGACGGGGGGAGGAATCCATGCAGGTGCTTTCGCAAGGCGTAGCCGCGAAGATACGCGACGGTTTTGCCGACTACCACGCGCGCTTTGCCGCGATCACGCGGCGCGCGAAGCGACGCTTCGAAACCCGCGACGCCGCCGGGATGCGCGCCGACCTGATCGAACGCATCGAGCTGTACGACGTTTGCGTGGGGCAGATGCAGCGCTGGCTCGAACATGTACTGGGCGAGCATTCACAGGATGGCTTGCTGTGGTCGAGCATCCGCGATGCCTATGCGCAGGCCGTGGCCGACCTGCTCGACCAGGAGCTCTACAAGACCTTCTACAACACCCTGACGCGGCGCTTCTTCCGCACCCAGGGCGTGGATCCGGCGATCGAGTTCGTCGCGCTCGACATCGAGCCGACCGACCACATCACCCATCCGGTGGCGCGCCACAGCTACGCCGTGCAGGGCGACCTCGCCGCGGTGTTCGAGCGCGTGCTGCAAGGCTACCGATTCGCGGTTCCGTGGGCGCATCCGGAACGCTGCGCCGAAGCGATGGCGCGCGCCGTGCGCGAGCGATTCACCCACTGGAGCGCCACCCAGTTCGTGCAGATCGAGCTGCTGGAAACGGTGTTCTACCGCGAGCAGCGCGCCTATCTGGTGGGGCGCGCCTTCGGCGAGTACCGCCACACCCCGCTGGCGCTGGCGCTGGAGAACGGCCCCGAGGGCATCGTGGTGGACGCCCTGCTCACCGACCGCGACCACATCGCCCAGCTGTTCGGCTATACCCGCAGCCACTTCTTCGCCGACCTGCCCACGGTGGGCGATGCGGTGGTATTCCTGCGCTCGCTCCTGCCGCACAAGCCGGTGGACGAGCTCTACACCGTGCTGGGCCGCGCCAAGCAGGGCAAGACCGAACGCTACCGCGCTTTCTTCCGCCACCTCACCCAGCATCCCGACGAGCAGTTCGTGCACGCCGACGGCGAGCGCGGCATGGTGATGCTGGTATTCACCCTGCCGTCCTGGCCGCTGGTCTTCAAGCTGATCCGCGACCGCTTCGCCTATCCCAAGGAAACCGCGCGCGAGGAGGTGATGGCCAAATACCGCATCGTTTCGCACCACGACCGCGCCGGCCGCCTGGTGGACGCGCAGGAGTTCCGCTTCCTGCGCTTTGCGCGCCGCCAGTTCGCCCCCGAGCTGCTGGAAGAGCTGCTGTCGAGCTGCGCCGGCAGCGTGCGCGTCGAGGGCGAGGACCTGGTGATCGCGCACTGCTATCTGGAGCGCCGCCTGCGCCCGCTCAATCTCTACCTCAAGGAAGTCTCCCGCGAGGACGCGCTGCGCGCGGTGATCGACTACGGCCAGGCGATCCGCGACCTGGCGCGCTCGGACATCTTTCCCGGCGACCTCCTGCTCAAGAACTTCGGCGTCACCCGCAACCACCGCGCCATCTTCTACGACTACGACGAACTGGCGCTGGTGCGCGACTGCTGCTTCAAGCGCCTGCCGCAGGCGCGCAACGACGAGGACGAGATGCGTCACGGCGCCTGGTACTACGTCGACCCGGCCGACGTGTTTCCCGAGGAGTTCCCGCGCTTCCTCGGGCTTTCCCCCGAGCAGCACGAAACGCTGGTGCGCGTGCACGGGGATATCTTCGACGTGGCCTGGTGGCACGCCCTGCAGGAATCGCTGCGACGCGGCGACACCTACGAGGTGATGCCGTATCCGGATGCGGTGCGGCTGAACCCGGGCGAACGCGATCCCGCTGCGGGATGACGGCGTCGGGCCGATGGGTCATGCTGGATCGGCTCATCGCCATCTTCCGGAGGTTTTCCATGCGCATTCTCCCGTCCCTGCTCGCGCTGGCCTGCTCGGCCGCGCTTTTCGGCTGCCAGCAGCCTGCTCCACCCGCGGATTCCTCGCCGCCGCCGGTTGCCGAACCCGCGCCCGTCAGCGCGCCCGCGGCCCAGTCGATCGGCGCCGCCGAGGAAATCGGCAAGCGCCTGGAGGCGGGGATCGCCGGCGAGCACCGCGCCCAAACCGACCGCGCGCGCGATGCCTACCGTCATCCCCTGGAAACCCTGCAGTTCTTCGGCGTGGCGCCCGACGCCACGGTGATCGAGATCACCCCGGGCGGCGGCTGGTACAGCGACATCCTGGCGCCCTATCTGCGCGCGCACGGGCATTTCATCGCCGCGATCTGGGACGAGAGCCTGCCCGACCAGCCCGACTACTACGCCCGCCTCAACCAGCAGCTCGCCGACAAGATCGCCGCCGCGCCCGAGGTGTACGGCGAACCGGAGCTGCGCCGTTTCAACGCCAGGGCACCTTCCTTTGGCGCGCCCGCCTCGGCCGACGTGGTGCTGACCTTCCGCAACGCCCACAACTGGATCGGCGCGGGCAACGCCGAGGCCTATTTCAAGGCCTTCTTCGAGGTGCTCAAGCCGGGCGGCACGCTGGGCGTGGTGGACCATCGCGCCAAGGGCGAGGCCGCCACCGACGGCAGCACCGGCTATGTGACCGAGCAGCAGATCATCGACCTGGCCACCGCCGCCGGCTTCCGTCTGGCCGAGCGCAGCGAGGTCAACGCCAACCCGGCCGACACCGCCGATCACCCCGAGGGCGTGTGGACGCTGCCGCCGAGCTATGCGCTGGGTGATACGGATCGCGAGAAGTACGCCGCCATCGGCGAGTCGGACCGCATGACGCTCAAGTTCGTGAAGCCCTGAGCGAAAAGGCGCCAGGCCGGGCCGCCCGAACGGGCGGTCCGGCAGGTTTCACAGCCGCGAATGGCTCCAGGACACCGGATGGCCGTTGCGGTAGGGCATCACGCCGTGGAAGGCGCGCGGATCCTCGTCGAACACCAGCGGCAGGAAGTGCCGGTCGCCTTCCCACATCGGCAGGTCCAGCAGCGTCGCACGCGGCTTCCACTCGAGCGCGCCTTCCGGGTTGCGCGTGAAGGGCGTGCCGGCGTAGCGGGTGATGAGGAAGACGAAGCCGAGCCAGTCCTCGCCGTTCTTGCCGAACCCGGGCCAGGAGATGGTGCCGCGCAGGGTCATTTCCTCGCAGGTGATGCCGGCTTCCTCGAAGATCTCGCGTCGCATTCCGGACACCACGTCCTCATCGGCTTCGAGCTTTCCGCCCAGTCCGTTGTACTTGCCCAGGTGCTCGTCCTCGGGGCGCGCGTTGCGGTGGATCATCAGCACCTGATCGCCCGCAGGCGAGAGCACGTAGCCGAGCGTGCCGATGATTGGGCAATAGGGCATCGGGATTCTCCGCAAAGCTTACTGACGCGCCAGGCGCGGATTGGGCGGCGCGCCGGGCACGCTGCTGCGCCAGGGATTGATGTCGAGCCCGCCGCGCCGGGTGTAGCGCGCATACACGGTCAGGCGCTCCGGCGCGCAGCGCGCGGTGAGGTCGCAGAAGATGCGCTCCACGCACTGCTCGTGGAACTCGCTGTGCTCGCGGAAGGAAATCAGGTAGCGCAGCAGGCCTTCGCGGTCGATGCGCGGACCCGCGCAGGCGATCTGCACGCTGGCCCAGTCGGGCTGGCCGGTCACGGGGCAGTTGGACTTGAGCAGGTGCGAGACCAGGGTTTCCTCGACGCGGTCCGCAGCGTCGGCGGAAAGGTACTCCGGTCGCGGCGGGCCATAGTCGGACACGTCGATATCGAGGCCGTCGATGCATTCACCATCGAGCGCCTCGATGCGTTCGGCAGGGAAGTCCCGGACCGGCACGAGCGCGACGTCGACCGGCGCGCCGGCGGCCTTCGATAGGTCTGCGGCAAGCCGCGCGCGCAGGGCCTCCGCGCCTTCCATGCGGGTGCCGGAAAACGAGCCCAGGTACAGCTTGAAGCTCTTGGACTCGATCAGGTTCGGGCTGGTGGCCGGCATCGAAAAGCGCGCCAGCGCGATCTGCGGCTTGCCGCGCGGATCGAGCCAGGACAGCTCGTAGCCGTTCCACAGGTCCACGCCGGAAAACGGCAGCGATTCCTCCAGCCCCAGCGCCTTGCGCCCGGCGGCACGCGGGATCGGGAACAGTAGTGAAGCGTCGCAGCGCGACGCATAACGCGTCTCGCGGCCTAGCGGCGAATCGTGCGGCGTGGTCATGCGCCTAGTGTAGCGGGGTCGCGTTTCTTCCCGCGGACCGGCCACAATGGCGCGCTGTACACGCCGCAAAAGCCCCCTCACCCCGGCCCTCTCCCCCAAGCACGCTTGGGGGAGAGGGAGCGAAAACCGCACAACGCCCCGATCCCCGATCCCCGATCCCCCATTCCCCATTCCCCATTCCCCATTCCCCATTCCCCATTCCCCCCATGATCGACATTGGCGCCAACCTCACCCACGACAGCTTCGACCGCGACCGCGAGCAGGTGCTGGCGCGCGCGCGCGCCGCCGGGGTTTCGCGCATGATCGTCACCGGCGCCAGCCGCGAGCACTCGCCCAAGGCGCTGGCGCTGGCGCGTGCCCACCCCGGCGTGCTCTACGCCACCGCCGGCGTGCATCCGCACCACGCGGTGGAATACACCGCCGAGTGCGATGCGCAAATGCGCGCCCTTCACGCGCATCCGGAAGTGGTGGCGGTGGGCGAATGCGGGCTCGACTACTTCCGCGATTTCTCGCCGCGTCCGGCGCAGCGGCGCGCCTTCGAGATGCAGCTGGAAATCGCGGCCGACACCGGCAAGCCGCTGTTCCTGCACCAGCGCGACGCGCACGACGATTTCCTTGCCATCATGAAGCACGTCGAAGGCCGCATCGGCCCGGCCGTGGTGCACTGCTTCACCGGCGAAAGGCGCGAGCTGTTCGACTGCCTCGACCGCGACTGGCACATCGGCATCACCGGCTGGCTGTGCGACGAGCGCCGCGGCGCGCACCTGCGCGAGCTGGTGAAGAACATCCCCGCCGATCGGCTGATGATCGAAACCGACGCGCCCTATCTTTTGCCGCGCACCCTGAAGCCCATGCCCAGGGACCGCCGCAACGAGCCCTGCTTCCTGCCGCACATCGCCGAGGAACTCGCCAGGGATCGCGGCGAGGCGCCGGAGCAGGTGATCGCGAGCACCACGGCCACGGCGCAGGCCTTCTTCCGCCTGCCGGCTGCCCCGTAGAGCGCAGCAAGCTGCGCTCCACGGGGCGGGAATCCTCAGCTGCGCAGGCCCACGCCGCGCTGGAGCAGCATCAGCGCGAATGCGCCGAGCGCGGCCACGAAGCCGAGCATCAGCGCATACGCCACCCAGAGCGGCACGTCGCTCGCACCCAGAAGGCCGTAGCGGAAGGCGTTGACCATGTAGAAGATCGGGTTGGCGTAGGTCGCGCTCTGCGCCCACTCGGGCAGCAGCGTGATCGAGTAGAACACGCCGCCCAGGTAGGTCAGCGGCGTCAGGATGAAGGTCGGGACGATGGCGATGTCATCGAATTTCTTCGCATACACCGCGTTGACGAAGCCGGCGAGCGAAAAGATCGTCGCGCCCAGCAGCATCGAGCTGAGCATCACCCAAGGATGCGGGACGTGTACGCGGGTGAAGATCATGGCGATGGCGAAGACGATCACGCCCACCATCAGGCCACGCAGCACGCCGCCGGCGACGTAGCCGGCAAGCACCACCCAGGCCGGCGCGGGGCTGACGAGGAGCTCCTCCACGTGGCGACCGAACTTGGCGCCGAAGAAGCTGGAGGAGATGTTGCCGTAGGCGTTCTGGATGATGCTCATCATCACCAGCCCGGGCACGATGAACTCCATGTAGCCGTAGCCGCCCATGTCGCCGATGCGCGCGCCGATCAGCTTGCCGAAGATCAGGAAGTAGAGCGTCATCGTGATCGCGGGTGGAATCAGCGTCTGGGTCCAGATGCGCAGGATGCGCACCACCTCGCGCCGTGCGATGGTGTGGAGCGCGACGAGGTTGGGATGCCGGCTCATGGTGCGGCCTGCGCTTTTCCGGTCAGGCGCAGGAACAGTTCTTCCAGCCGGTTGGCGCGGTTGCGCATGGAGCGCACCGAGATGCCGCGCTCGCCCAGTGCGGAAAAAAGATGATTGAGGTTCATGGTGCGCGGCATTTCCACGTCCAGGGTGTGCGCGTCGCGCGCGGTCAGGCGCACGCCGTCGAGGCGCGGCAGCACGGCGGGCAGTTCGCCATCGATGTCGAACACGAAGCCTTCCACGTCGAGCGTGGCCAGCAGCGCCTTCATCGCGGTGTGCTGCACGATGCGGCCGCGATCGATGATGGCGATGTTGCGGCACAGCTCCTCGGCTTCCTCCAGATAGTGCGTGGTGAGGATGACCGTGGTGCCGGCGGCGTTGATCTGGCGCATGAGCTGCCACATGTCGCGGCGGATTTCGATGTCCACGCCGGCGGTGGGTTCATCCAGGATCAACAGGCGCGGACGGGTCATCAGGGCGCGGGCGATCATCAGGCGGCGCTTCATGCCACCCGAGAGCGTGCGGCTGATCTTGTTGGCCTTGTCGGAAAGATGGGCGCGCGCCAGTTCCTCGTGCGCGCGCTCGATCGCCACCGCGCGCGGCACGCCGTGGAAGCCGGCGTAGTTGACCAGGATGTCGATGGGCTTCTCGAACAGGTTGAAGTTCATTTCCTGCGGCACCAGCCCGACCAGACGCATGGCCTGGCTGCGCTGGCGCGCCACGTCCACGCCGAACACCTCCACGGTGCCGGCGCTGGCGTTGACCAGCGAGCTGATGATGCCGATGAGGGTGGACTTGCCCGCGCCGTTGGGGCCGAGCAGGGCGAAGAAGTCGCCCTCGGCCACGTCCAGGTCGATGCCGTGCAGGGCGGTCACGCCATTGCCGTACACCTTGCGCAGGTCGGAAACGTGCAGCGCCGGAGACGAGCTCATGGATGCCTGCCAGAGGATTCGAGCCGGCTAGTATAGCCGCTCGCCTTTTCGCAGCTTCCGCCCGTGTCCAGCCACATTCCGCTCCGACTCGTCCAGCGCCGCGCCCTCACCGCCTCGGCCCTCCACCTTTCGTTCGAACACGCCGCGGGCGAAGCGCTGGCGTTTCGCGCGGGCCAGTTCATCCAGCTCCACGTCGTGGACGCGCACGGCACGTTGCAGCGGCGCAGCTATTCGCTGGCCGCCGCGCCGCAGGCCGAGGGCGGACGCTGGGAAATCCTCGTGGGCCTGGCACCCGGCGGCCTGGCCAGCGCGCGCCTGGCGCGGATGGAACCGGGCGAAACGGTGGAAGCCACCGGGCCGTTCGGGCGCTTCGGACTGACGCCGCGCGACGCCGCGCCGCGCTACCTGATGATCGCCACGGGCACCGGCATCGCGCCGTTCCGCGCGCTGCTGCCCGAGCTGGAAGCCCGCGCCGCCGGCGGCGCCCGGGTCGCGGTGCTGCACGGGGTGCGCGACGAAGGGCAGCTGTATTTCCGCGAGGATTTCCTCGCTGCGGCGCAGCGCACGCCAGGGTTGAGCTATCTCGGCTGCCTGTCGCGCGCAGCGGGGGACGGTTGCGACCCGCCGCTTCACGCCGGGCGGGTCCAGACCGCGCTCGCGGCGCTGGCGCCGCAGCCTTCCGACATTGCCTGCCTGTGCGGTCATCCGGACATGGTGGACGAGGTCGCCGCGCGCCTGCGCGATGCCGGCCTGCCGCCGCCGGCGGTGCGGCGCGAGCGGTTCACCGCGTCCGGCTGATCTGAAACGCGGGCCGCGTGCGGCCCGCGCGGGATCACTTCCCGGCCTGATCGCCGGCTTCCAGCTTGGACAGGAACAGGCGCGCGATCTCCTCGATGGGCGCGTTGCGCTCGGGGTTGCCCGGGTTGGATGTGGCCGGATAGTAGGCCAGGTCGTACATCACCTCGCCCTGGCGCACGATCAGCGCCGGATCGGGCGGATGCTCGGACTCCACCCAGGCCGCCAGCGCGGTGTCGTGCAGGTGGAACACCGTGCTTCCGTCGCGCACGCGGTAGCGCCATTGATCTTCCAGCGCGCCGTAGCCGGCGGCACGGAAGGCGGCATCGGTGTAGATGTCCACGCGCACGAACTTCGAATCCAGGTTGATCTTCTCCGGATCGCGGTTCTTGCCGTAGGCATACAGGCAGGCGCTCTCCACGCTCATGCCGTGTTTCCTGCGCTGCTCGGTGACATCGAGGATTTCGACGCCCTGGCCGAGGATCGGGGCAAGCTCGGCGTCGGTCAGCACGTCGCAGGCGAAGGGCGCCTCGGTGCTGGAAAGCACGCGCACCCGGCTGGGTTCGGTCGGCGCCGGCGCCGCGGCAGGTGCGGGTTCGGCCACCGCTGCGGGCTCGGCGGCAGGAGGCGGTGCCGGCGCGGGTTCGTCGCGGCAGGCCGCAAGGCTCGCAAGGCCAGCCAGAAGGGCAAGGGGCAGGGCCGCACGCGCGGCCAGCTTCAGGATCATCGCAATGCTCACCAGAAAGCGGGGCGGCTAGTATATCGACGCCGTCATTCCCGGCGCACGGTCACAGCGTCGGACCTTGTCCGTCCGTGCTTTCTCTGATTACCGCATGGAGTCCCATGAACCGACCACTATGGGCTTGTGTCCTGTGTCTGGCCTCGCCGCTGGCAAGCGCGTCGATGCTGGGCAACCTCAGCTTTTCTCCCTGCACGCTCACCTCGCCCGGCGCCGGCGTTCCGATTGCCGCGCACTGCGCGCAGTTCGAAGTGCCCGAAGACCGCGCGGCACCGGACGGCAGGCGCATTTCGCTTTCCCTGGCCTACGTCAGCGCGGCCACCGCCGAGCCTGAACCTGACCCGGTGTTCTTCCTGGCCGGCGGGCCCGGCCAGTCGGCGCAGGAAAGCTATCCCGCGCTGGCCGATGCCTTTTCCGACCTCCTCAAGCGGCGCCACATCCTCCTGCTCGACCAGCGCGGTACCGGCGGCTCGCATCGCCTCGGCTGTGCGCAGGAGGAAGAGGGCGACGTCGCGGACGCGTCGATCGAGCGCGCTGCCGAGGCGGCGCGCGCCTGCCTGGCCACGCTGTCCGAAACGGCCGACGTGCGCCACTACACCACCGCCGATGCGGTGGACGATCTCGACGCCGTGCGCGAGGCGATCGGCGCGACGCGCATCAACCTGATCGGGGTTTCCTATGGAACCCGCGTGGCGCAGCAGTACCTCAAGGCGCGTCCCGAGGCGGTGCGCAGCCTCGTGCTCGACGGCGTGGTGCCCGACACCCTGGTGCTGGGGCAGATGCACGCGCGCAATCTGGAGGACGCGCTGGAGCGCCAGTTCGCACGTTGCACCGGGCTGCCCGCCTGCCGCGACGGGCTGGAAGATCCGATGGCGCATTTCCACTCGCTCGACGCCGAGCTGCGCCGGCAGCCGCGCGCGGTGCACTACCGAGATGCCACCACCGGCGCGCCGGCCGAAGCCGTTTTCACCCACGCCCATCTCTCCGGCCTGCTGCGGATGTATGCCTACCAGCCGGCGATCGCGGCAACGCTGCCGCTGCTGCTTTCCGATCTGGCGCAGGGCCAGTCCGACGCGGCCATGGCGCAGGCGCAGATGCTGCTTTCGGGCATGGACCAGTCCATGGCCCAGGGCATGGGGCTTGCGGTGATGTGCAGCGAAGATGCCGACGAACTCGTGCCCGATCCGGCCGACGCCGGTACGGTGCTGGGCGCGGAATTCGTGCAGGCGATCAAGGCCCAGTGCGCGGTTTGGCCGCGCGGCCGGCGCCCCGCCGATTTCCGCGAACCCATCGCGGGCGACACGCCGGTACTGCTGCTGTCGGGTGAGTTCGATCCGGTCACGCCGCCGCGCTACGGCGAGGAGGTGGCCGAAAAGCTCCGCCGCGCCCGCCACCTGGTGCTGCGCGGCCAGGGCCACAACGTCCTCGGCGCGGGCTGCGCGCCCAAGCTGGTGGCGCGCTTCATCGAATCCCTCGACCCTGCCGCGCTGGACGTCGACTGTCTGGACCGCCTGCGCGCCACGCCGCCCTTTTCCGGTCGCTACGGCTGGGAGCCCTGAGCCATGATCGAAGCCAACGGCCTCTCCAAGGCCTTCAAGACCCGTACCGGCACGGTGCAGGCCGTATCCGACGTCGGTTTTTCCGCGCGCGACGGGGAAATCACCGGCCTGCTCGGCCCCAACGGCGCCGGCAAGACCACAACGCTGCGGATGCTCTACACCCTGATGTCGCCCGATCGCGGCAGCGTGCGGGTGGACGGCATCGACGCGGCGCGCGATCCGGACGCGGCGCGCCGCCGCCTGGGCGTGCTGCCTGACGCGCGCGGGGTCTACAAGCGCCTGACCGCACGCGAGAACATCGCCTACTTCGGCCGCCTGCACGGCATGAGCGATGCCGACATCCGCGAGCGCACCCGGGCGCTGTCGCAGGCGCTGGAGATGGACGACATCCTCGACCGCCAGACCGAAGGTTTTTCGCAGGGCCAGCGCACCAAGACCGCGATCGCGCGCGCCGTCGTGCACGATCCGCGCAACGTGATCCTGGACGAACCCACCAACGGCCTGGACGTGATGACCACCCGCGCCATGCGCGGCTTCCTGCGCCAGCTGCGCGAGGAGGGCCGCTGCGTGATCTTCTCCAGCCACATCATGCAGGAGGTCGCCGCGCTGTGCGACCGCATCGTGGTGATCGCCAAGGGCACCGTGGTGGCGCAGGGCACGCCGGACGAACTGCGCACGCTCACCGGTGAGGAAAACCTCGAGGACGCCTTCGTGCGCGTCATCGGTTCCGAAGAAGGGCTGTACGCATGAACCCGATGTTCGTGGTGATGATGAAGGAACTGGTCGACCTCGCGCGCGACCGGCGCACGGTGCTGATCTCGCTGCTGATGGGACCGATCCTGATCGTGGGCCTGGTGGTGGGCATGGGCGCGGTCATGCAGAAGAAGATGACCACGCAGATGGAAAAGACGCTGGAGGTGCCGCTGGTCGGCGCCGAGCGCGCGCCCAACCTGGTCGCCTTCCTGGCCGAGCACAACATCGAGGCGACCGAACCGCCCGAAGATGCCGAGACCGCGATCGCGCAGCAGGATGCCGACGTCATCCTGCGCATCTCGCCGAACTACGCCGAAGACTGGCGCGCCGGCAAGCCGGCACTGGTGGAAATCCTCCACGACAGCACGCGCGACGACTCGCGGATTCCGGTGGCGCGGGTCAGCTCCGTGCTGCGCGGCTATGCGCAGCAGGTCGGCGCGCTTCGATTGCTGTCGCGCGGCGTCGATCCGGGCGTGGGGATGCCGCTGATCCCGGCACCGGTCGATCTGGCCACGCCGATGAGCCGGGTCGGGCAGGCGCTGGCCTTCCTGCCCTATTTCCTCATCATGAGCGCCTTCCTCGGCGGGGCCTACCTGGTGATCGACGTGACCGCCGGCGAGCGCGAACGCCAGTCGCTGGAACCGCTGCTGGCCACGCCGGCTTCGCGCCGCGCGATCATGAGCGGCAAGATCCTCGCCGCCTGCGTGTTCGGGGTGATGAGCCTGGTGCTGATGCTGGCGGCGTTCAAGGCGGCGTTCTGGCTTGCGCCTGCCGGCGTCAAGGTCGATGTCTCGCTGCTGGCGATGGCCAAGCTGCTGCTGATCCTGCTGCCCACGGTGCTGTTCGGCACCTGCCTGCTCACCGTGATCTCGGCCAGCGTCAAGAGCGTGAAGGAGGCGCAGAGCTACATGAGCCTGCTGTTCCTGTTGCCGATGCTGCCGACGTTCTTCCTGCTGATTTCGCCGGTGAAAAACGAGCTGTGGATGCTCGCGGTGCCGTTCCTTTCGCAGAACCAGATGATCATGATGGTGCTGCGCGGAGAAACGCTCACGATGCTGGACTGGAGCCTCTACACCGCCGTCGGCGTGGCCGTTTCGGCAGCGCTTTGGTGGATCGCGGCGCGCATGTACCACCGCGAGCATCTGGCGGTTTCCGGCTGAAGCCGCCCGGCGAGGGGCGAAACCGGACTGGTGAACTCCGATGCGCCAGACGCGGCCCGCACAGCCGGGCATGACGGCCGCATGGCCGCTCCGGAGCGTGGCGGGGCGGTTTCCTACGGCTGCAGCTGGAAGCTCTCGGGCAGGAGCGCGTTCAGCGTCGTCGTGCGCACGCCGCCGTCTTCCGTGGCGAAATGCACGGTCGCGTGCGGGCCGAATTCGCCGATGCGCTGGCGGCAGCCGCCGCAGGGCGGGATCGTGACCGCGCGCCCTTCGGCCTCGCGCGCGCTGATCGCCACTTCCGCGATGCGAAGACCCGCACCCTCGGCGAGTACGGCCGCGCCGATGGCGTTGGCCTCGGCGCAGGCGCCCAGCGGAAAGGCCGCATTTTCCACGTTGCAGCCGGCGTACACCGCGCCGCTGGCGCTGCGCACCGCCGCGCCCACGTGCAGGCGCGAGTAGGGCGCGTAGGCGCTGCGCGAAGCGAGCTCGGCGGCGCGCAGGAGGGAAGCGGTCTCGGGCGAAGGCAACATGGGCGTGACCCCGGTGGCGGGCAGTCATCTTAGTCGCGATGCGCGGCCCTTCGTGCGGCCGGGCTGCGGGCGGCCTCGCGAGTGCGCCATGCTATGGCGGCCGATGCCGACCCCAGGCGCACTCCTGCGGCGCATCCACGTCCCTTTTCGATCCGTCTGGCGTCTACCCCGATGTCGCTGCGCAGCAAGCTTCTGGTTCTGGCCCTGTCGATGCTGGTGCTGCCGGCGGGCGGCTGGCTGCTCGTGCGCCAGCTCGAGGCGCTGCTGCGCGAAGGCCAGGCCCAGGTGCAGCTGGCCTCGGCGCAGATGCTGGCGCGCGCGGTGGCTTCGCAGGCAACCGCCCTGCCCGACGCAGGGCCGGCGTTCTTCGTGCAGGAAGCCGCCGCATCGCCGCGCCTGGATGGTTATGACGAGGACTGGCGCGCGCAGGGGCTGGTCGAACAGCCCCTCGCGCCGGGACTGCGCGCGGCGCTGGCGTGGTCCGCAGACCAGCTCTACCTCGTCATCGCGGTGGAAGACCGCAGCCGCGTCCGCGCCGATGCCGGCCTGCCGCCCGCCGGACGCGCAGACCAGATCGTGCTGCAGGTCGAGGACGAACGCGGTCTGCACCGGCTGCGGCTGGCCAATGCCGCGCCCGGCGCGCTGGCGGTGTCGGCGCTGGACAGTCCCGCCGCGCCGCGCCTCAGCGGCGTCTGGGAGGAGGACGCCGGCGGCTATCGGGCGGAACTGCGCTTCCCGGTCGGCTATCTGCCGCAGCGCTTGGGCATCGATGCGCTGGATTTCACCGATCCTGCGCAGGCACCGAGGCGTTTGGGCACCGATGCCGATCTGCGCGAGGGGCGCTGGCAGGTGCAGCGCGCCCCGCCGGCGCTGCAGGCGCTGCTGGCCGACCTCGTTCCCGAAGGCATGCGCGCCAGCCTGATCCAGTCCGACGGCTGGGTGCTGGCGCGCGCCGGGCACCTGGCCAGCGGCACGCAGCCGGCCGGGCGCTGGCGCGCCCTGCTGTACCGCCTGGTCACGCCGATCCCGCCTTCCCCCGCGCCGCCGGAGGCACGCGGCGGCCGGCTTGACCGGCAGGAGCTGTGGCAGGCGCTGTCCGGCCCGCCGGCGCTGGCCTGGTATGAGCGCGTGCCGGCCAGCGGGCTGATGCTGGCCACGGCGGTACCGGTGCGCGTCGAGGGCCGGACCCGCGCCGCCCTGCTGCTGGAGCGACAGGGCGAGGCGCTGCTGCTCAGCGGCCAGGCCGCGGGCGGCCTGCTGCTGGTCACGGTGCTGGTGTTGCTGGTGGTGGGCCTGGCCCTGTTCGGCTTCGCCGGGCGCCTGAGCGCGCGCATCCGCGCCCTGAGCCGCGCCGCCGAACGCGCCATCGCGCGCGAGGGCCGGGATGCCGGCGCGGGCTTCGTCGCCTCGCGCGCCGGGGACGAATTGGGCGATCTTTCCCGCAGCTTCGCGCGCCTGCTCGAGGAAGTTTCCGCCTACAGCGCCTATCTGCGCGGTCTGGCCGGCACCCTGTCGCACGAGCTGCACACCCCCATCGCCGTGGTGCGTTCCTCGCTGGAAAACCTGGAGAGCGAGGCACTGGCGGCTCCGGCGCGGACCTACGTCGAGCGCGCGCGTGACGGCGTGGACCGCCTCGCCGTGATCGTGCGCGCGATGAGCGAGGCCAGCCGCATCGAGCGCGCCATCGCCAGCGCCGAGGCCGAGGACTTCGACCTGCGCGCGCTCGTGGCCGACTGCGCGGAAGGCTATCGCGCCCTGCTGGCGCCGCGCCGCCTCGAACTCATGCTGCCGCCCCAGACGCTGGCGTTCCGCGGCGCGCCCGACCTGATCGTCCAGGCGCTGGACAAGCTGGTCGACAACGCGCGCGGCTTCTGTCCGCCCGAGGGCTGGGTGCTGATCGCGCTGGCGCCTGATGCGGAAGGCGTCGAACTGGTGGTGGCCAATGCCGGCCCGCGCCTGCCCGAGGCCATGCAGGAGCGCCTGTTCGATTCGCTGGTCAGCCTGCGCGGGCGCGACCATCGCGGCGACGGCGCGCCGCACCTCGGATTCGGCCTGCATGTGGTGCGGCTGGTGGCGCAGCGTCACGGCGGACACGCGCGCTGCGCCAACCTGCCGGGCGGCGACGGGGTCGAGTTCCGCCTGATCCTGCGCGGCATGCCGCGGGAGATGGCCGCGGGAAACGTCGCCCGCTGAGCGGCGCCAGGCCGCTCCTGCGCGCGAAATGCAACAAAAGTTCGCAGGCGGCAGGGGGGCGAGGCGCGGGGATATCCTGTAGTCTGCTGCGGTGCACCGTGGTTTCGTCCCGACGCGGACGGCGAAACGGAGAGATCGCGTGACAGGGAGGAAGGCCGGATGTATCGCAGCAAGGGGTTTTTTTTCATCGCGCTGGGCCTGATCGCGTCCGGCGTCCAGGCGCAGGATGCCGCCGCGCTGCAGCAGGCCCAACGCCGCGGCACCGAGCTGTTCGAACTGGATCAGGCCATCCTCGCCGCACGCCAGGCGGGCGAGGAAATGCGCGCCTTCCGGCGCGACGAGGACATCAAGGGCTGGATCGCCGATACCCGCGGCGAGGCCTACCTGATCACCTTCGTGCGGGCCGGGCGCGACGATGCGCCCGTGGGACGCTACCGCATCGCGGTAGGTCGGACCGGAAAGGCACTGGGCGAAATGGAGAAGCTGGACGATCTGCCGCTCGACCTGCGCGAAGTCTCGCAGTTCCGCGCCCGCCTCAAGGCGGAAGGCACCGCCCACGAGGCCTGCTCGGCCACCTACGAAACCCTCGTGCTGCCCGAGGTTTCGGGCGAATGGAGCGCCTACCTGATGCCGCGCGGCGCGTTCTCCGACGTGCTGCTGCTTGGCGGCAGCTATCGTGCCCAGGTCTCCGGCGACGGCAACACGGTCATCGCCTTTCAGGCGCTGGCGTCGGGCTGTTCGGTGCTGCCGAATCCGGCCGAAGCCGAAGCCCTGCGGTTCGACGACCCCGCCGGCGGTGCGGTCAACGAGCTGCACGCCTACATCGGCAAACTCGCCGGAAAGCCGCTGTACGTCAATTCCGGCGGGGGCTCCTGGGTGATCAGCGGCGGCAGCATCCAGAGCGCGCCAAGCACACCCTGATACGCGTTTCGGTGGTTCGCTCAGGTTCGCAGCCGTGCCGCAACGTCTTGGAAAATCCCGCCAACGCGGCAAATATGCGCGGTCCGCGCCGCGTGATCGCATTCCTGGAGCAAGAAAAACATGAGCCCTAGCAGGGTCGCCCCGGGCGACGAGCGCGGCTGGATCGTTCCCATCGGCGGTGCCGAGGACAAGGAGCACGATCCGCGCATCCTCAAGCGTTTCGTGCGCGTGTGCGGCGGCAGCGAGGCCGACATCGTGGTGATTCCGACCGCCAGCCGGCTGGAGGACACCGGCGCGCGCTATGAAAAGATCTTTTCCGAACTGGGTGCCGCACGCGTCACCTCGCTCAACTTTGCCACGCGCGCCGACGGCGAGCGCGAGGACTGGCTGGAGCGCATCGCCTACGCCACCGGGGTGTTCTTCACCGGCGGCAACCAGCTGCGCCTGTCCACCATCCTGGGCGGCACGCGCGCGGCCAAGATGATCCGCCAGACCAACGCCGCCGGCGTCGCCGTGGGCGGCACCAGCGCGGGCGCGAGCATTCTTTCCGAACACATGATCGCCTTCGGTGCCGAAGGCGGCTCGCCGCGCGCCGACAGCGTGCGCCTCGCGCCGGGCCTGGGCCTCACCAACCGTTTCATCATCGACCAGCACTTCCGCCAGCGCGACCGCCTCGGCCGCCTGGTCAGCGCGCTGGCCTACAACCCCTTCCCGGTCGGCATCGGCCTGGACGAGGACACGGCCGCCTTCATCGGCCCGGACAACACACTGGACGTGGAGGGCTCCGGCGCGGTCACCGTGGTCGACGCCGACGGCGCGGAGTTCTCCTCCATGGCGCAGGCCGACGAGAGCGATCCGGTCTGCCTGATCGGCCTGCGGGTGCACGTGCTGGTGCGCGGCGCCACCTTCAACCTGCACACCCGGCGCGCCTCGGCGGGGACGCTGGAGCGCGGCTGATCGGAGCGTCGCGCCGGTGCCGCCGCCTTCGGCGGCCCGGAGCGTGATTCGCACCGATTCCCCTTGCCCGCGCTTTTGGGCATGCTGCACCTCTGACCTGGGGTTCGTGTCGGAGGGGACACATGCGCATACTCGATCGTTCCGTCTACGTGGGGCCTTCGCTCTACGCGCATTTTCCGGTGATCCGGCTGGAGCTGGATCTGGGCGAACTGGAAGCCTGGCCGAGCGTGCGCCTGGGCGAGGAATTCATCGGCGGGCTGCTCCAGGCCCTGCCGGGACTGGCCGAGCACGGCTGCTCCTACCGCGAGCCGGGCGGCTTTTTGCGGCGGCTGCGCGAGGGCGAGGGCACCTGGCTGGGGCACGTGCTCGAACACGTCGCGATCGAGCTGCAGAACATTGCCGGCGAGGACGTCACCTTCGGCAAGACCCGCAGCATCGACGGCCGCCCCGGCGTCTACACGGTGATCTACGAATACGCCCAGCGCGAGGAAGGCATCGAGGCCGGCGTCCTTGCGCTCAAGCTCCTGTGCTCGCTCCTGCCCGAGGCCATCCGGCCGGCCGGCACGGTGCCCGGGGATTTCGACTGGGCCACCGAGCGCGACGCCTTCATCCGCTTCGCCCAGCGCCAGGCGCTGGGGCCGTCCACCGCCTCGCTGGTGGCCGCGGCGCAGGCGCGCGGGATTCCCTGGCTGCGGCTCAACCAGCAGTCGCTGGTGCAGCTCGGGCACGGCAAGTACCAGCAGCGCATCCAGGCCACGGTCACCGGCAAGACCTCCTACATCGCGGTGGAGCTGGCCGGCGACAAGGAGGAAACGAACAAGATCCTCGGCGCGCTCGGCCTGCCCGTTCCGCGGCAGGAGCTGGTCACCAGCGAGGAAGGCGCGGTGCGTGCCGCGCGCCGCCTGGGCGGTGCAGTGGTGACCAAGCCTTACAACGGCAACCACGGCCGCGGCATCACCATCAACATTTCCGACCCCGATGCCGTGCGCGAGGGTTTCCTCGCGGCGCGCGAGCATTCGCGCTCGGTGATCGTGGAAACCTTCCAGGAGGGCGATGACCACCGCCTGCTGGTGGTCAACGGCGAGCTGGTCGCGGCGACGCGGCGCACGCCCGGCCACGTCGTGGGCGACGGCAAGCACACCATCGCCGAACTGGTCGACATCGTGAACCGGGATCCGCGCCGCGGCGTGGGCCACGAGAAGGTGCTCACCCGCATCCAGCTCGACCGCGAGGCCGAGCAGATGATGCAGCGCGTGGGCTACACCGCCGCCTCGGTGCCCCGGACCGGCGAGACCGTGTATCTGCGCTCCACCGCGAACCTCTCCACCGGCGGCACCGCGACCGACGTCACCGACATCATCCACCCCGACAACCGCGACATGGCGGTGCGCGCGGTGCGCGCCATCGGGCTGGACGTGGGCGGCGTGGACTTCCTCTCGCCCAACATCGCCGAGAGCTACAAGTCGGTGGGCGGGGCGATCTGCGAGGTCAACGCCGCACCGGGCTTTCGCATGCACGTCGCACCCAGCGAGGGCACGCCGCGCGACGCCGCCGGCCCGGTGATCGACATGCTGTTCCCGCCGGGCACGCCCTCGCGCGTGCCGATCGCGGCCATCACCGGCACCAACGGCAAGACCACCACCGCGCGCATGCTGGCGCACATCGTCAAGATGGCCGGCTACACGCCCGGGCTCACCACCACCGACGGCGTCTACATCGACGGCCAGCGCACCGTGGAAGGCGACATGACCGGGCCGGTGTCGGCGCGCATGGTGCTCTCCGATCCGCAGATCGACCTGGCCGTGCTGGAAACCGCGCGCGGCGGCCTGCTGCGCGCCGGCATGGGCGTGTCCGAGGTGAACGTGGGCGCGGTGCTCAACGTGCAGAGCGACCACCTCGGCATGAAGGGCATCGATTCGCTCGAACAGCTCGCCGAGGTCAAGCGCATCGTCGCCGAAGTGGCGACCGACTGCGCCGTGCTCAACGCCGACGACCCGCTGGTGCTCAAGATGTCGGGCTACGTCGAGGCCAAGAGCATTTGTTACGTCACCACCACGCCCTCGCACCCGCTGGTGCGCGAGCACATCCGCGCCGGCGGGCGCGCCTGCGCGCTGGAGGCCGGCATCAACGGCCAGATGATCACGCTCTACGACAAGGGCAGCCACCTCCCGCTGCTGTGGACCCACCTGATCCCGGCCACGCTGGAAGGGCGCGCCATGCACAACGTGCAGAACGCCATGTTCGCCGCGGCGATCGCGTTCTCGCTCGGAATCAAGCTCGACGCCATCCGCCAGGGCTTGCGCACCTTCGACACCACCTTCTTCCAGGCGCCGGGGCGCATGAACGTGTTCGACGAGCACCCCTTCAAGGTGCTGTTCGACTACGGCCACAACGCCCACGCGGTGGGCGCGATGGCCGACCTCGCGCAGCGGCTCGACGTCACCGGCCGGCGCATCGTGGTGCTGGCCGGTCCGGGCGACCGTCGCGACGAAGATCTGCAGGCCATCGCCGATGCGGTGGCGGGGCGCTTCGACCACTACATCTGCCGCCGTGACGACTCCCTGCGCGGGCGCGACGGCGACACCGTGCCGCTGATCCTCTCGCGCCGGCTTAAGGAGCAGGGCGTACCCGAGTCGCAGATCTCGATCATCCCGGACGAGCAGGAAGCCATCGATGCGGCGCTGCGCATGAGCCGCGCGGGGGATCTGCTGCTGGTGTTCGCCGATGCACTGATCCGCTCCTGGAAGCAGATCATCAAGTTCCGCCCCGAAGGTGCGCCACCCAAGCCGGTTCCGCTCGCCACGGCAGCGAACGAAGCCGCGGGCGACCCGGTCGCACTGGCGCATGAAGCGCGCCTGCGCGAGCTGATGGAGGGCGCGGTGCGCGACGAGCGTGGCATCGTGTTCGCGCGCGAAGTCGATGACTGAGGCGCAGGCGCCGCCGCTGCCGTTCGAGGGATCGCGCAGGCTCACCGGGCCCAGTCGCCACTTCACCGCGCCCGGCGTGGTGCTGGAGACCGCGCTCGGCGTTGCCGCAGACGCGGCGCGCCTGGCGCGCTGGGAGGGTAACGTGCGCGCGATGCGCCAGGCGCTTGGCTGGCCGGATGCGCCGCTGGTCGCCGAGGCGTATCCGGGTGGCGCCAACCTCGCCTTTGTCGCGCCGGTCGATCGCCTGCTGTGTGCCACCGAGGTCAACGAATGGGCCTGGGGTGAGGCCTGCGACGAGTCCGTGGGCGAAGCGCCCGGGCACCCGGCGACCCGGGATCGCGACGAGGCCACGCATACGCTTGCGGCGCTGGCGCGTGCGCAGGAAAACCCCGTGCTGACCGCCCTGCTCGACGAAGCGCAGCGGCGCGGCGTTCCGGCGCTGCTCGATGACGAGATCCTCACGCTGGGCAGCGGCTCCGGCGGCGAGGATTTCCCGCTCCAGGCCCTGCCCGTGCCCGGCGCCATGGACTGGACCGCGCGCGGCGCCGTCCCCGTGGCCCTGGTCACCGGCTCCACCGGCAAGACCACCACGGTGCGCCTGATCGCCGCGCTGCTGCGCGCTTCGGGCCACCGCACCGGCTGGTCGTGCACCGACGGTCTGTTCGTCGAGGGCGAGAGGATCGAGGCGGGCGACTATTCCGGCCCGGTCGGCGCACGCACCGTGCTGCGCCGGCGCGACATCGACGCCGCCGTGCTGGAAACCGCACGCGGCGGCATCCTGCGGCGCGGGCTGGCGGTCGAGCGCGCCGACGTGGCGGTGATCACCAACGTCAGCGCCGACCACTTCGGCGAATACGGCATCCACCGCCTGGAGGACCTGATCCGCGCCAAGCTCACCCTGGCGCGCGCGATCGACGCGCACGGCCTCCTGGTCGTCAATGCCGACGATGCCCCGCTGCGCGAGGCCGCGCTCCTGCTCGACGCGCCGCTGGGCTGGTTTTCCATCGATGCGGAAGCCGGCTTCCTGCGCGAGTACGCCGCGGATCGACCGGCCTGCGTCGCGCGCGACGGACACCTGTGGCTGCACCCGCAGGGTATCGCCGCCAGCGGTATCGATCTGGACGAACTCGCCGCGATGCCGCTGAGTGTGGGCGGTGCGGCGCGCTACAACCTCGCCAACCTCGCCGCTGCCGCGCTGGCCGGCTTTGCGCTCGGCATCGCTGCCGACACGATCCGCGCCACCTTCCGGGCCTTCGGCGCCGACAACGCCGACAACCGCGGCCGGCTGGAGCGCTGGGACTGGCGCGGGGTGCGGGTGTGGATCGACTACGCGCACAATCCCGAGGGGCTGGCGGGCCTGCTCGATCTGGCGCAGGCGCAGCGCGGCGAAGGGCGCATGGGCATCAGCCTGGGCCACGCCGGCAATCGCCTCGACGAGGCCCTGCGCGCCGTGGCCCGCACCGTGGCGCGCTACCGCCCGGACCGCGTGGTGCTCAAGGATGTCGACGGCTACCTGCGCGGCCGCGCGCTGGGCGAGGTGGCGCAGGTGATGGGCGATGAACTGCGGGCCGAAGGCATCGCCTCCGAGGCCATCACCTTCCTCGCCGAAGAAGCGGCCGGCGTGCGCGAGCTGCTGGACTGGGCGCGCCCGGGGGACCTGCTCGTCCTTCCGATCCTCGGCGTGCGCGCGCGGGAAGACATCCTGCGCCTGCTCCAGTCTTCCGGCTGAAGGCACCGCGGCGCATGCCCTGTGCCACGGTGCAGCGCGCGGCCGCGACGCTATAGTTCCGGCTCCATCCAACCGGAGCACGCATGGTGAACGAGGCAGCGCACGATCCCGCCAGTCTGGAGCTTACCCTCGACGCGATGCGGACCATGGGCCATGCCGTGGTGGAGCGCGCGGTGGCGCATCTGGCGGCGCTCGACCGGGCACCGTCCAACGGCGATTTCACCGGCATCGAGGCGCTGTGCCGCGCGCTGCGCGAAGCCGCCCCCGAGGCCGGCGCGCCGCTGGATTCTCTGCTCGACCCGCTGTTCGAGGAGTGGATCCCGCGCTCCTTCGGCACCCCGCATCCCGGCTACTTCGCCTACATTCCCGGCGGCGGCGTGTACCCGGCGGCGCTGGCCGACTTCATCGCCGACACCGCCAACCGCTACACCGGCATCTGGCAGGCCGCGCCGGCGCTGGTGCAGCTGGAAGCCAACACCCTCGACTGGCTGCGCGACTGGATGCAGTTCCCCGCCACCGCGCGCGGGCTCTACACGCCGGGCGGCTCGATGGCGATGTTCAACGCCATCGCCGCGGCGCGCGAGGACCGCCTCGGCCACGACATCCGCGCCGGCACGCTGTACGTCTCCAGCCAGTCGCACCACTCCATCACCAAGGCCGCGCGCCTGGCCGGCATCGCCCACGACCGCGTGCGCACCATCGCCGTGGACGAAAACTTCCGCATGCGCGTGGATACGCTGCAGGCGGCCATCGCCGCCGACCGCGCCGCCGGGCTCAAGCCCTTCATGGTGTTCTCCACCGCCGGCACCACCAACACTGGCGCGGTCGATCCGCTGGAGGCCGTCGCCGACCTGTGCGCGCGAGAGAACCTGTGGCACCACGTCGACGGGGCCTACGGCGCCTTCTTCCACATGGTCCCCGAGCTGCGCCCGCTGCTGGCCGGCCTGCCGCGCGCCGACTCGCTCACCCTCGACCCGCACAAGGGCCTGTTCCTGCCCTACGGCACCGGCGCCCTGCTGGTGCGCGACGGCGAGAAGCTGCGCGCCCTGCACTCCTCCGAAGCCGGCTACCTGCCGGACAACCAGAACGAGTTCTACGACCCGGCCCAGTACGGCCCGGACCTGACGCGCGGCTTCCCCGGCCTGCGCCTCTGGCTCACCCTCAAGATCTTCGGCGCCGCCCGCTACCGCGCCGCGCTGGCGGAAAAGCGCGAGCTGGCGGTCTGGGCCGCGAATGAGGTGGCGAAGATCCCCGGCGTGGTGATGGACGCCGCGCCGCAGCTCTCCCTGTTCGCCTTCCATCTGGAAGGCCCGAACCTGACCACGCTCGAAGCCCAGAACGCCGCCACCCGCGCCCTGATGGAGCGCGTCACCCGCCGCGGCCGGGTAATGGTGACCGGCGCGCAGGTCGGCAAACGCTACCTGGGCCGCGTCTGCGTGCTCAGCTTCCGCTCCCGCCGGGCGCAGGTGGAAGCCTGCGTGGAGGACATCGCCACCGAAGCCGCCGCGCTTTGCGGCCCACAGCCGTAGCCCGGACAAGGCCGCAGGCCGCATCCGGGCTACGGGACTGGATATCGAGCGCGGAAACGGCAGCGGCAATGGTGCGTGGAATCGGCTGAAAACAACACGGGCGCAAATTTTTGCGCCCGTGTTGTTCAATCCGGCAACTCAAATCACTCGGTTGCCCATGAGTTTCTGGGTGAGCTGATTTTTCAAGGCTCCTGATAGCTTGGGCACATGGAGACGGCGCTTGTGCTGTAGGAAATCAACTCCCATATCCCGTTGTCGCCGTTGCTGCCGGATGAGCCGCCTGACGATTGAGACACTCGTTTGAACTTTCGCGTGGTTTCCACCCTGTTTTTGCAAGTGCTGATTGTCATACGGGATCCGATCGGCATGTTGTTGCCCGGAAATACTGCTTGGCATCCAATCCAGGAACAATCTGGATCCCCCGCTTTGGCGGGCGAATAGTCACTGTGAATTTCCGCTTCGCAGCTGTCGAACGAGGCATCGACATGAATATACTCGAATTCACCATTCAACGGCTCGCGTGCCGTTTTCAGACCCGTGCGCGCCGCGCTGTTTCTCGTCATGTGATCGACGTAGGCGGCAATTTCCTGAAAACCTGAATCATTCGGCAGATAGAGCGTGCGCTCTGAACGAACAATGCATTCTTCCTGAATGCTCGAAGGAGAGGCGCCTGGACTCCCTGTGTGCAGAAGGAATATGGCGAATACGGAAAGGAGGAAAATGTGGCGTGTCATGCAAGGTTCCGAAATTGAAAGTTACGGTTTCACGAGTACTTCAATTGGATCCAAGGCGAGTGGATCCGAGGCGAGCGGATCCGAGGCGAGGGTATGTTGCGTGTGGATGATTGTCAAACCGAGTCTGTATGGCAAAATATCCCCTCTGTGTGTCTGTCGCGTCGGACCTCTGCTTCAGGTGGAGCCTTGGGGATAGCGAGGGCGCAGCAAGGTCCCGTCGGGGACGTAACCCCTGATCTACGCTGCATTTCGCAGGTCGACTCTACGCGGCAGACGTTGCCGTCTCGAACTCCCGCGCTGGTGCCATGACCGGCACCAGCCGCAGCTCGCGGCACAGTTCGCGCACCAGCACCGGGGCGACGATGGCGGGATGGGTGGCGGCGCCGAGATCGCTCATCTGGGTGACGGCCAGACCGCGGTAGCCGCAGGGATTGATGCGCGAGAAAGGATCGAGGTCCATGGCAATGTTGAAGGCCAGGCCGTGGAAGCTGCAGCCGCGCCGCACCCGCAGGCCGAGGGCGGCGATCTTGGCGCCGCCCACGTACACGCCCGGCGCGCCTTCGCGCCGCCCGGCGGCGATGTTCCATTCTTCCAGCGTATTGATGATGGCCTGTTCGATCCGGCACACCAGCTGGCGCACGCCGAGGCCCAGGCGGCGCAGGTCGATCAGCGGATAGGCCACGATCTGGCCCGGGCCGTGGTAGGTGATCTGCCCGCCGCGGTCCACCGGAATCACCGGGATCTCGCCCGGCGCCAGCACGTGCTCCGGTTTGCCGGCCTGGCCCTGGGTGAATACCGGATCGTGTTCGAGGACCCACAGCTCGTCGTCGGTGTCGGCGCCGCGCGCGTCGGTGAAAGCCTGCATCGCCTGCCACACCGGCTCGTAGGCCCGGCGGCCCAGCTCGCGCACCAGCACCGGGCGCACGGGCGCCGGGTCGGGCGATTCGGGAATCAGACCGTCCACTTCACTTCCGGATGGCCGCGCAGGGCCGCGTGCGCGGCGTCGTACTGGGTGCGATCCCTGGCCTCGAAGACGAGGCGCACGGAAACATAGCGCCCGCCGCTGGAGGCGCGCACGGTCACGTCTTCATGCCGCACCTTGACGCCGGCGGCTTCCAGCAGGGCCGGCAGCTCGCGCTCCAGCCCGGCGCTGGCCGAACCCATCGCGGAGAGTTCGAACACGCCCGGGAACTGGAAGCCATGGTCGGGATGGTCGGAAGAAAGGATGCAGGTCGTCATCGCGCCATTATCGGGGCGCGATGCGCGATTCCCAAGCCTTGCCGCGGCAGGCCTGCCGCAAGCGACGGGGGCGCGGTCAGCGCTCCAGGATCGCGGTCACGCCCATGCCGCCGGCGGTGCAGATCGAAATGAGGCCGCGACCCTTGCCCTTTTCCTTGAGCAGCCTGGCCAGGGTGGCGACGATGCGCCCGCCGGTGGCGGCAAAGGGGTGGCCGAAGGCGAGCGAGGAGCCGACCACGTTGAACTTCGCCGGGTCGATGCTGCCGAGTGCGCCGTCCAGACCGAGGCGCTCGCGGCAGAAGGTTTCCGATTCCCACGCCCGCAGGGTGCACAGTACCTGCGCCGCGAAGGCTTCGTGGATTTCGTAGAAATCGAAGTCCTGCAGCGTCAGCCCGTGGCGCGCCAGCATCTGCGGCACCGCCCAGGCCGGTGCCAACAGCAAGCCTTCGCCGTGCACGAAATCGACGGCGGCCACCTGCGCGTCGACGATCCAGGCCTCGACCTCCAGCCCGTGCGCCTTCGCCCATTCCTCCGAGCCCAGCAGCACGGCGGAAGCACCGTCGGTGAGCGGGGTGGAATTGCCGGCGGTGAGGGTGCCCTTGCCGGAGGTCTTGTCGAACGCCGGCTTCAGGGTGGCGAGCTTTTCGACCGAGGTGTCCGGGCGCAGGATGTTGTCGCGGGTGACGCCGCGGAAGGGGGCCACGAGCCCGTCGAAGAAGCCGCGTTCGTAGGCCGCGGCAGCCTTGCGGTGGGAATCGCAGGCGAGCTGGTCCTGGTCGGCGCGCGAGATGTTCCACTCCCGGGCCATCAGCTCGCAGTGTTCGCCCATGCTCTTGCCGGTGCGCGGCTCGCCCACGCCGGGGAACTCGGGCTTGAGCTCGCGGAAGGAAAAGCCCTTGAGGGCGCGCATCCGCTCGCCGAAGCTGCGCGCGCGGTTGAGGTCGAGCAGGCGCCGGCGCAGCGCCTTGTTGACCGCGATGGGCACGTCCGAGGTGGTGTCCGAACCGCCGCCGATGCCCGAATCGATCTGGCCCAGCGCGATCTTGTTGGCCACCGTGAGGATGCTGTCCAGGCTGGTGCCGCAGGCGCGCTGCAGGGTGATGCCGGGCGTGGTCGGCGCAAGCCCCGAGGACAGCGTGGCCTCGCGCGCGAGGTTCCAGTCGGAGGAATGCTTGAGCACCGCGCCCATCGCCACTTCGCCCAGATGCTCGCCATGCAGGCCGAAGCGTTCGACCAGCGCGCCCAGGGTGCGAATCGACATGCCGAGGTTGCCGACGTCGTAATAGGCGGTGTTGTTGCGGCAGAACGGAATGCGCACGCCGCCGATCACGCCGGCGCGGCGGGGGGATTGGATCTTGGCCATCGCGGGACTCACGGCGCTGGGAACGGGAAGCCCGAATGATAGCGCAGTGTCCATACGGCAGCGAACGGAAAGCCGCCGCGCGCGCCGCCCGCGCTCAGCTGGTGGCGGGTGCAGGCGCGTCCTTCGGCGGCGGCAGGTCGAACCAGGCCGGCATCGCGGCCCAGAGGAAAAAGCCCCACGGCCGCTCGCGGATGCGCGCCTGCCAGATGTCCACTGCCTCCTGCAGCAGGCCCGGCGCCGAGGGATCATAGGGCCCCGTGGCGGTGAGGTCGCGCCGGCCGGTGCGGATGTCCAGTCCGAACTCGACGATCACCACCGGCACCTTCGAGATGCGCGCGATGCCGAACAGGCCGGTGGTGAAGTGCGCCGGGCGCTCGAACAGCGTGACCGGCTCGGTCGGATCGTTGGGATGGGGCGGCACGTCGAGCATTCCGCAGACCCAGGTGGCACCTTCCGCGTCGGCCTTGAGCGCCTTCACCGAGCGCCGCACCGCACCCTCCGGCATCACCAGGCTGCGCCCGTTGACCCGGCGCAGCTGCCACATGCGCAGCGCGCCGTACCAGTAGGCCAGGAAGGTGCCGCCCATGGCGCGGCGGCTGAGCGGGGCGATCAGTCCGGAGATGGTGACGCCCTGCTGGCGCAGCGCGCGCAGCGCCCAGAAGCCCGGGCACCAGTGGAAGAACACGCCGACCGCGCCGCCGACGTCCGGCCACCGGTTCCAGCCATCCACATGGCGCGCCAGCCAGCGGTCCGAGCGGGTCATGCACAGGTAGAGATCGGCGTGGTCGACCAGGCGCGCAAGGCGGAACTGGCGCGCCCACAGCGCCTCGTCGTCGATCGGAACGTACAGACGCGCCTGCGCCAGCGCGGCCTGCCATTCCTGGTGATACAGCCAGGAGAAGCGCGAGCAGAAGCGCAGCCAGCGGAAGCCCAGCGGCCAGGGCGCGAGCGCCGACAGCCCGGGGATCAGGTAAAGCTCCAGCAGGGCGCGCAGTTCCCGGCGCAGCGAGGCGAGCATCGGCGGGGCACACGGCATCGAAAAGGGGACCGCGATGGTACTGTAGCGCCCTGTTTTCCGCTCCTCGACCCCGCATGATCGCCCCCATTTCAACCCTTGGCGCGCTGGCGCTGGAATGTTCGGCGCCGATGGCGCGCAGCGCGCTGGCGCGCGAGGCGGCCGCCGAGCTTGCCGATCACGTTGCCGCTGATCTGGCGCGCTTCCTGCCGGGCGTGGAGCAGGTGGACCTGGCGCTGGCGGCGGCCGCGTTCGACCCCTCCGAACTGCTGCGCGCCGGCTGGCCGGTGCACGCCGCGCTGGATGCCCTGGTCGAGCGCGCGCCCGAGCCGCACCTGCCGCGCGTCATGGGCTTTGGCGCGCACGAGGGGCAGATGCCCGAGGGTCTGGAGCCCGATCCGGCGCTGCACGGCGGGCCGCTGCGGCTGGTGCCCTTCGTGCTGCGCGGCGATCCGCGCGCCCTCGCCGCGGTGGCCCGGGAAATGGAGGAAAACCTGCTGGAAAAAGGCATGGCGCAGGCCGCTACCGCCTTCTTCGCTCAGCGCGCCTTCAACGCCCCGATGGAACACGCCCGCTACCTCAGCCTCAACGACCTGCTCGCCATGACCGCGATGCAGTACGAGCACGCCGGCATCGCGCCGCTGTGGCCGCTGATCGAAAGCGCCCTGCTGACGCCGGAGCGCGAGGAATGGCTCGATGCCCCGCCCGAGCCGCTGCTGCGCTGGGACGGCAGCGAAGTGCGCATCGCGCTGATGGACCTGCCGGCCTGGTCCGAGCACGGCTTCGTGCCGCCGGGCGTGGACGCCGAGCGCATCGGGCGCGCCTTCGAGCGTTTCCAGATGCGCCAGCAGCAGTTCGCCGCGGTGCTGGGCAGCCACGGCATCCCGGTGCGCTTTGACCACTGCGGCGCGGGCGAAGACCCGCGCCGGGTGCTGCGCGCCTGATCGCAGCCCACGTTCCGGAGACGCCGCCGTGTCGCTCGCCCGCCTGCTGCCCGCCCCGCTGATCGCCCTGCGCAACGCGCACCTGTTCGCGCCGGAGGATCGCGGCGTGGCGCATCTTCTGCTGGGCGGCGGCCGGGTGCTGTGGATCGGCGCGCGCTGGAATGACCTGCCCGCCGACCTCGGCGTGGAGACGCTCGATCTGGAAGGCCGCCGCCTGATCCCCGGCCTGATCGACGGCCACGTGCACGTCACCGGCGGCGGCGGCGAGGCCGGTTTCCGCACCCGCGTCCCGGCCCTGCCGCTGTCGCGCTACACCGGCGCGGGCATCACCACCGTCATCGGTCTGCTCGGCACCGACGATGTGGCGCGCAGCCCGCGCGAGCTGCTGGCCACGATCCACGCGCTGCGCGAGGAAGGCCTTTCCGCGTTCGGCTACAGCGGCGGCTACCACCTGCCGCCGGCCACGCTCACCGGCTCGCTGCGCGGGGATCTGGTCTTTCTCGAACCCCTGATCGGCGTCGGCGAGCTGGCGATTTCCGACCACCGCTCCAGCCAGCCGACCCTCGATGAACTCCTGCGCGTGGCCTCCGACGCCCACGTCGCGGGCCTCATGACCGGCAAGGCCGGCGTGGTGCACCTGCACCTGGGTGACGGCGTGCGCGGGCTGGAGCAGGTGCGCCAGGCGCTGGACCGCAGCGAACTGCCCGCGCGGGTGTTCCAGCCCACCCACGTCAACCGCCGCCGCGCCCTGTTCGACGAAGCAATGGATCTTGCGCGACACGGCGTGCCGATGGACGTCACCGCCTTTCCGGTCGAAGAGGGCGAAGACGCCTGGAGCGCCGCCGACGCCTTCCTGCGCTGGCGCGAAGCCGGCGCGCCGATGGACCGCCTCACCATCAGCTCCGACGCCGGCGGCTGCTTGCCCTGCTTCGACGCGCACGGCCAGGTGTGCGGCATGGACGTGGGCGCGCCCGGTGCGCTGCTGGAAACCCTCGCCGAGCTGGTCGCGCGCGGCGTTCCGCTGCCCGAGGCCCTGCCCGCCTTCACCGCCAATGTCGCCAGCGCCCTGCGCCTGCCGACCAAGGGCCGCATCGCGGTCGGCGCCGACGCGGATCTCCTGTGCCTGGACGAGGCCGGCCGCGTGCACCACCTGATCGCGCGCGGCCGCGTGCACTGGCAGGGCGGCGCGCGGCGCCTCGCCGGCACTTTCGAGCACGACGCCCGCCCCGCATGAGGCGCGCCCCGCTGCTCGCCGTCTTCGCGGCCGCGCTGCTCGCCGTTGCGGCGTGGTGGTTTTCGCATCGCGCCACCGAAATCCGCATCCCCCGGACGCAGCTTCGCGCCCAGCTGGGCGAACGCTTTCCGGTCGAGCGCACCGCCTTCCTGCTGCTGCATTGGCGGCTGGAAGGCCCGGCGCTGACGCTCCTGCCGCAGCGCCAGCGCGTGGCGATCGGCATCGACGCCCGCCTCCTCGGTTTCCGCCTCGAAAACGGGCGGCGCGACCTGGGCGGACGCATCGATCTGGAAAGCGGACTGCGCTACGACGAGGCGCGCGGCGCGCTGTTCCTGAGCGATCCGATCCTCACCCGGCTATCCATCGACGGACTGCCCGCGGCCCATGCCCAGCGCGCCGCCGAGAGCCTGCGCGGACTGCTGGACGAGGCCCTCACCCGCCAGCCGCTCCTCGTGCTGAAGCCCGCCGCACCCGCGCCGGGCGCGTCGCGCCCGCGCCTGCGCGAGCTGCGGGTCGAAGCGGATGCGGTGGTGGTGCGGCTGGTGAAATAGGGCTGGCGGCGCTCAGCCGCCCCGCGCGTCGGCTTCCAGATGGCAGGCCGTGGCGCGTTCGACCTCGTTCTTCGAACCCAGGAACACCGGCACGCGCTGGTGCAGTTTTTCCGGCTGCACCTCGAGGATGCGCTGGCGGCCGGTGGTGGCCGCGCCGCCGGCCTGCTCGACGATGAAGGCCATCGGATTGGCTTCGTACATCAGGCGCAGCTTGCCGGGCTTGGACGGATCCTTGAGGTCGCGCGGGTAGATGAAGATGCCGCCGCGCGTGAGGATGCGATGCACGTCGGCCACCATCGAGGCCACCCAGCGCATGTTGAAGTCGCGCCCGCGCGGCCCGGTCTTGCCGGCCAGAAGCTCCTCGATGTAGCGGCGCATCGGCGCCTCCCAGTGGCGCAGGTTCGACATGTTGATGGCGAACTCGCCGGTGTCCTCGGGGATGGTGAGCCGGGAGCCGGTCAGCACGAAACTGCCCTGCTCGCGGTCGAGGGTGAACTGGTACACGCCCTGGCCCAGGGTCAGCACCAGCACGGTGCTGGAGCCGTACACCGCGTAGCCCGCGGCCACCTGTTGGGTTCCGGGCTGGAGGAAATCGGCCTCGTCGGGGCTCGCGCCCGGCGGGCAGCGCAGCACCGAGAAGATCGTGCCCACCGAGATGTTCACGTCGATGTTCGAGCTGCCGTCGAGCGGGTCGAACACCAGCAGGTATTCGCCCCTGGGATAGCGGTTGGGGATCGGGTGCGGATGGTCCATTTCCTCCGACGCCAGGCCCGCCAGATGGCCGCCCCACTCGTTGGCTTCCAGCAGGATCTCGTTGGAGATCACGTCGAGCTTCTTCTGGGTTTCGCCCTGCACGTTCTCGGTGCCGGCCGTACCCAGCACATCGCCCAGCGCGCCGCGCCCCACGGCGATGGAAATGCGCTTGCAGGCGCGCGCCACCACCTCGATGAGGAAGCGCAGCTGGGCGTCGATGTGGCCCTGTTCGCGCTGGGCCTCGATCAGGAATCGGCTGAGGGAAATGCCGGCGTGGGACGACATGGCGCGCTCCGAAGCGGGGTGTGCGGGAGCGGTATTGTCGCGGTTGGGCGGGAGGGAAACCAGACGCACACCCCGCGCCGTCGCGCGGCTCGCAGGGCGTGCGACGGCTTCAGAGCGCCCGCAGCTGCGCGTCGCGCAGGCCGACCAGCAGGGCGCGGCCGTCCGGCAGCGCGCGGAATTCGCCGTAGTGCGCCGCGCTCCAGCGTTCGGCCTCGCCCTCGCGGAAGTGCCAGGCATCGGTCACGAGGGTCCAGCCGCTGCCGGTCGGGGCAAGCTCCAGCGCGATTTCCCCGTTTTCCGGCGCGTCCCGATTGTCCAGCACGCGCATGGCGGTCACGACGTTGCGCGCGTCGCGGGTCAGCGCAATGCGCGGCCGGCGCAGTCCCGTGCCGATCGGCGGCAGGTCCTCGGGCAGGGTGAAGCGCAGCGCCATGTAGTCGCCGGCCATGAGCGAGCGCGGATCCACCGGGGCCAGCTCGACGAAGAACGGGCTGCCGTGCGCGATGATGCGCTCGTTTCCTACGATGGCCCACGCCGCGAGCGCCAGCAGCAGGATCGGGCTGGCGAGCAGCAGCACGCCGCGTGCGGACGGTGCCGCGACGGCGGCCGCTCCCGGCGCGGCGGATTCCGGTTCGCGCTGCAGGAAGGTGGCGGTGGCGAGCGCGATCCCGAGCCCGAGCAGCAGCAGGCCCTTGACCGTCAGGCTCCAGTGCAGCTGGTAGTAGAACGCGCCGACGATCCAGAGCGCGGCCAGCCCCGCCACGATGGCCAGTCGCCTGCGGCTGGTCGCCAGCGCCAGCGCGCCGATCAGGAGCGCGCCTCCGAGCGTCGGGGCGAGGGCGGCCAGCACGAGGGCCGTCAGCGCGTGCGGAAGATGGCGCAGGATCTCGTTTCGCGGCCGGCCGCGCAGCAGCAGGAAGGCGCCGGCCAGCGCCAGCAGGCAGGAGACCGTGGCCGGTACGCCGCTGCCGACGAAGCGTTCCGCGGCCCACCCGGAGCCGTGCGATGCGCCCAGCAGGAAGGTGCGGCCGGAAACCGCGGCCAGCGCGATCGCGGTCGCCGCGAGCCAGCCTTCGGCCACGGCGTCCAGTGCTGCCTGCAGGCGCGCCCGCAGCGCCGGCCACAGCGCCGCGACGCTGCCGGGCACGAGCACCAGATGCCAGGCGAGCCAGGAGGGATCGATGCCCGACTCGTCCGAGCCCCCGAAGGACGCGTCCTCGCCCAGCCAGGCGAAGGCAAGCAAGGGCGCCGCGAATGCGGCCAGGATCGTGCGCAGCCAGGCCCGCGGGAGGAGCGCGGCGCAGACCAGACAGGCCAGCGAAGCGAACCCCAGCGCGAGGCGGAAATGCGGCGCATGGAAGCCGCCGGCAACGCCCAGGCTGAGCAGGAACAGGCCGGTCAGGAGCAGCGGAAACGCCAGCTGTTCGAAAAAGAGCGGCAGCCTTGGTGCGCGCAGCATCGCCACGGCGGGCGCGGCGGCAAGGAGGCCCATCAGCGCGAAGCCCGTGACGCTGTCGCCGTCGAGCAGCAGGCCCACGAAAATCAGCAGCGGCACGACCGCAAGCCAGGCACCGAGGGCGGTGAGCAGGAGCACCGGCCAGGGGCGCGAGCCGGCATCCCGGGAAAAGAAGTCCTCCGCGCCGGAGGAAAGCACGCCTGCCTCGCGGGCGCGCCTGGCAAGGTCGCGCAGGGCGGTGTCAGTCATCGGAGCCTCCGCATGCGGCGCGCAGCCGCATCAGCGCGGTGACGCTCGCGGCCAGCACGCCGGTCGCGATCAGCCCGAGCACCAGCATGGCGGCGATCGGCTTGCCATCGATGCCTTCCAGAAGGAAGCGGCCGAAGCCGCAGACCAGAAGGGTATCGATGGCAAGCGCGAGGAGGGACAGCGCGGCCAGATCGAAGAGCCGGCGGCGGGAAAGCAGTCCCGCACCGGCCGCGAGCAGGAGCAGGCCGAGCGGATAGGTCGCCGCTGGCTGCGATGCGAAGAGCCCGGCCAGGGCGCTGCTGGTGACGAGCAGCGCGGCGAGCAGCACCGCGATGCGGAAGGCCCAGGGCCCGGCGCCCGTGCGCGGCGCCAGCGCCGGATGCAGCAGGCCCGCGACCGCGACGCTCGCCAGCCAGGCCGCAAGCTGCGGGGCGAGCGACGCCGTTTCGTCGAAGAACCAGCGCTGGCCCGACCAGGCGTGCAGCCAGAGGCCGATCGTCGTGCAGGCGACGATCGCCCAGCCGCTCCACAGGGCATCGGAGCGCGCTGCCAGGGCGAGCGGCAGCGTCAGCACGGCCCACAGCGCGAAGAGCTGCCACGGGTCGGCACCGGTCTGGTAGGTCTGGCCGATCAGCGCCAGCAGCGCGCCGCCGGCGAGGAAGCACAGCAGCGCGGCGGCGGTTCGGGCGGTTCCCGGGCGCGCCCAGGCCACGAGGCCGGCGAGCAGGACGATGCCTCCCAGTCCGCCGAACTTCGCGTGGCGGCCGATCTCGTGCCAGTTCGCCGCCACGAGGAACACCAGACCGAGGCCGGCGAGCAGCGCGGCGATCGTCGCGCTGGCCAAGCGCTGCGCGCGCGGCGGGATGTCGGGTGGGCGACCCAGTCCCGCCAGCGCGAGCAGGTCGCGGGTCCTGCCTTCATCCAGGTCGTGGGCGGCGGCGAGCTGCAGCGCCTGATGGCGGGACAGGTCCATGGGTGCTCCTGCGGCGAACGGCGCGGATGATGCGCCGCAAAGCCCGGGGCGTCGAGTCCGCCGCAGGCGCGTGCGTGGGACAATCGGCGCAGGCTACCCACGGAACCGCCGTCGCCCATGCCGCACGCCCCCGCGAACCCCTTCGATCCGCGCCGCGACGTCCGCCCGCCCGCGATCGCCCTGATGGGGCCGACCGCCTCGGGCAAGACCGCGCTGGCCGTCCGCTGGGTGGAACGCTTCGGGCTGGAAATCGTGAGCGTGGATTCGGCCCTGGTGTACCGCGGGCTCGACATCGGCAGCGCCAAACCCGATGCGGCGCTCCTGGCGCGCGCGCCGCACCGGCTGATCGACATCCGCGAACCGCACGAGCCCTACTCGGCCGCCGAGTTCGCCGGCGACGCGCTGGCAGCGATGCGCGAGATCCGGGCCGCCGGGCGCGTGCCGCTGCTGGTCGGCGGCACCGGGCTGTATTTTCGCGCCCTGCTGCGCGGGCTTTCCGAAATGCCTGCCGCCGATCCGGCCACGCGCGCGCAGATCGCCGAAGAGGCCGCGCAGCGCGGCTGGGCGGCGCTGCACGCCGAGCTTGCGCAGGTCGACCCCGTCGCCGCCGCGCGCATCGCGCCGGGCGACCCGCAGCGCATCCAGCGCGCGCTGGAGGTCCATCGCCTCAGCGGCCGCCCGATCAGCCAGTGGCAGGCCGAAACCGTGCGCACGCCCTTTCCCTTCCGCGTGCTCAAGCTGGTCGCGATGCCGGCCGAGCGCGCGGTCCTGCACGCGCGCATCGAGGTGCGCTTCGACGCCATGCTCGAAGCCGGCTTCCTCGACGAGGTGCGCCCGCTCGCCGCCGACCCGCGCCTGCACCGCGACCTTCCCGCCCTGCGCGCGGTGGGCTATCGCCAGGCGCTGGAGCATCTGGCCGGTGAAACCGACGCCGCCCAATTCCGCGCTCGCGCCATCCACGCCACCCGCCAGCTCGCCAAGCGCCAGATCACCTGGCTGCGCGGCGAGCACGACGCGCGCGGGTTCGATCCCGAGCGCGACGCCGGCGAAGCCGATCGTGCGGTGGCGCAGTTTCTGGGCTTGCGGCGGAACGGTTCGGGGCCGTAGTCCCGCTCACGGTCACTGCCGCATGCGCTACTCCGCGCGCAGCGCCGCGATGGGATCGAGCTGGGCGGCCTGCCGCGCGGGATAGACACCGAAAGCCAGTCCGATCAGGGCGCACAGCGCGGTGGCGAGGAAGATCGGCAGCGGTGCCCAGGCCACCTGCCAGCCGGCGCCGGTAGCGATGAGGTAGGCCAAGAGCGCGCCGAACAACACGCCCAGAAGCGCGCCGAGAACGCAGATGACGAAGGTCTCGCGCAGGAACTGGGCGATCACGTCGCGCTGGCGCGCGCCGAGCGCGCGCAAAAGGCCGATCTCGCGGCGGCGCTCGAGCACGTTGGCGAGCATGATGTTCATGATGCCGATGCCGCCGACCAGCAGGCTCACGCCGGCGATGGCGGCCATCACGATCTGGAAGATGCGCTGGGTTTCCTGGTGCTGGCGGTAGAGCTGGGCCGGCACCACGAGGCTGGTGTCCTCGATGCCGCCGTGGCGCTGGTCGAGCACCGCGTCGGCCACGCGCGCGGCTACGGCGATGCGGGCCGGATCGTCGATGCGCAGCCAGAAGCGGTCCACCTCGTCCTCCATCGGCTGGAAGCGGAATCGCGCGCGCGCGGTGGAGAGCGGCACGAAGGCGCGGTTGCTTTCCAGCCCGAGCTGCACGCCCTCGAACTTGTCGGCGGAAAGATCCCTGTCGGCGAGCACGCCCACGACTTCGAACCAGGCGTGGTTGAGCTTGACCGCCTGTCCTGCGGCCTTGCCGTCGGGAAACAGCGCGCGCGCGGCCTGGTAGCCCAGCACCACCACCGCGGCCAGGGCGTCCTCGTCGGCCGGGGTCAGGGCGCGACCTTCCCCCACCGTGAGCGCGGCCAGCTCGAAATAGCCCGGAGTCACGCCGCTGATCTGGGCGTCGCCTGCGCCCGAGGCGCTGAAGGCGGCGTGGGTCTTGATGCGTTTTTCCGCGGCGAATTCCTGCGCGCCGGGCACCGTGGCCAGCGCCGCACGGGCGTCCGCCACGCCCAGGCCCAGGCTGCGGCTGCGGTTTTCGCGCAGGGTGTCGGCATCAAAGGACCGGGCTTCGACGATGAGGTTGTTGAGCCCCAGCCCCTGCACCAGCTTGAGCGCCTCGCGCTTGGAGCCTTCGCCCACCGCCTGCATGGCGACGATCGCGCCGATGCCGAAGATGAGGCCGAGCAGGGTGAGGCCGGTGCGCAGCTTGCGGCGCGAGAGTTCGTCCAGCGCCTCGCGCCACAGGCCGAGGTGGGCGCGCCAGTCGGTGGGAGCGGTGCGGGTCATGGCGCGGCCTCCGCCGTGTTCGCTGGTTCGTTTCGCTCCGCGGTTTCGGGCAGCAGCAGCACGGCCTCGCCCGCGGCGAGGCCCGACTGGATGAGGGTGCGCGCCGGTCCGCGTGCGCCGGTTTCCACGTCCTGACGCTGCGGCTTGCCGTCGCGCAGCACATAGACATAGCTGCGCCCGGCTTCGGAGCGCAGCGCGACGTTGGGAACGCTGAGCTGGGCCGCGGCATCGGCGTGCAGGTGCACCACGGCCTCGAACGCCTGTCCCGGCACCCAGCCCCAGCGTTCCACCGCCTCCACCGGCAGCGGTGCCTTGGCCTTGAGGAAGCGCACCGGGCTGTCGCGGCTGGTGATCTGGGCCGAGCTGGCGACGAAGCCGAGCTTGCTGTCGATCGACTGCTCGGGATGACCGAGGGGATGCAGGCTCACCGCCATGCCCTGCGCCACGTCGTGCGCGTCGATCTGCGGGATGGAAAGCTCCAGCTCCAGCTTCGAGGTGTCGGGCAGGCTGCCCAGTTCGTTTTGCGACCACAGGCTCGCGCCCACGGTCGGCTTTTCGCCGCTCCAGTCCGCTTCCAGCATCAGCACGCCGTCGTGCGGGGCGACCAGTTCCAGCGAGGAAAGATCCTCGCGCTTCAGGTCGGCGTTGCGCTGGTGGGTGGCGGCCTGCGCGTCGATCACCGCCAGCTCCGCGCCGCCGCGATCGCTGGCCTGGTCCAGACGCCAGCGCAGGGTGCCGTCCTTGGCGTCGAGGTAGGTGCGGTCCTGGATGGCATCGAGGATCTGGTTGCGCGCGAACATGGTGAGGTCGGCATCGGCGTAGCGGCTGGCAATGGCGAGATCGGAATCGACCTGGGCCAGATCGACGTTGATGCGCCCGACCGTGGCATCCAGCGTGTCCTGCTTGGCGGCGCGCGCCAAAGCGTTGCGCTCCACCTCCAGCAGCGCCTCGGCGAGCTGCAGCTCGCCCTGCGCGGGGGAAAAGCGCGCGATGACGTCGCCCTTCTTGACGAAGCTGCCGTCGGGCAGGAGTTCGGAAAGCTGCTGCCGGGTCCAGTTGCGGCCGGGCACCTTGAGCGGGGTCGAATTGACCGCGCGCACCTGACCCTGGGCGCGGATGTCCAGCGCAAGAGGTGCAGGCTGGAGCACTTCCACGGGCAATTCGCGGTCCGGCGCTCCCGAGCAGGCCGCAAGCAGAAGGAACGCGAACGCGGGAAAAATCCGCCGGGTCTTCATCGGGAACCTCCGCCGGCAGGTGCGCCGGACAGTTCGACCCGCACCGACTGGCCGGGCTTGAGCCGGGCATCGGGGCGATCCAGCTCCACCAGCAGTTCGACCACCGGCACCGGCTGCACGCGCGACTTGCTGCGCACCACGCGGCCGACTTCCTGCACATGGCCTTCCAGCACGATGCCGCTGCCCTCGGTCACCACCTTGGCGCGCATCCCGGCGGAAACGCGCGTCAGATCGCGCTCGTCCACCTGGGTGCGCACCGCCAGCGTGTCGAGATCGGGAATCTCGGCCACCGACTGGCCGCGGAACACGCGCGAGCCCACCGCGAACTTCTCGCCGCTCCAGCTCGTCTTGTGGACGATGAGGCCGTCGCGGCCGGCGGTGACGCGCAGCGCCGCGAGCGAGGCTTCCAGGGTGCCGATCCTGTGCTTGAGCAGGGCGATGTCCGAGTCGATCAGGCGCAGCTCCTGGCGGCGCTGTTCGGCGGCGAACCCCTCGCGATCTTCCGCCAGCGCCATCAGTTCCTCGGCCTCGGTGCGTTCGATCACCAGCTTGCGGTAATCCACCCGGCGCACCAGGGTTTCGGGCTGGGTCGCCTTGCGCCTGGCCTTGTCGAGGCTGGCGCGGCGCTCCTCGGTGGCGAGGCGCTCGGTGCGCTCGCGCTCGGCCAGCTCCAGCACCAGCTGCTCGCGCTGGCGCTGCTTTTCCGCCAGCGTGCTGCGCTGGGACACGAGCTGGTTCTGGCTGTCGCCGCCGTCGAAGACCACCACCATGTCGCCCTTCTTCACCAGCGAGCCGTCCGGCGCAAGTTCGGTGATGTTGAGGCTCCAGACGTCTTCCACGCTCGGCGGGGCGACCTGTTCGCTGCTGCGCGCGAACACCTCGCCGTCCAGACGCAGGCTCTGCGCGCCGGCCAGCGCCGGCAGGAGCAGCAGCAGGAAGGCCAGGCGGCTCATGGCGAAACTCCGCTGCCGGCTTCCCGACGCGGCGCATCCACGCGCACGCTCATGCCCGACAGCAGGCGCGGCGTGAGCGCGGCGTCTTCGAGCGCGATGTCCACCTCGAAATAGCGCCCGTCACCCCATTCGTTCTTGCTTTCCGGCGCGCCGCCGATGCGCTCGATGCGCCCGTGCGCCACCACGCCGGCCAGCGCGTCGAAGCGCAGGTCCACCGTCTGTCCGACCGCGAGCGCGGCGCGTTCGGGCTCCAGCGCGTAGGCGCGCACGCCCATCGCGCCGGCCCCGGCGACTTCGCCCACCTGCTCGCCGGGATAGGCCGTGCGGCCTTCGGCGTAGCGCTGCCCGGTGCGCGAATCGAAGCCGTGGCGCACCGTGCCGGCGCGCGTGGCGCGCTGTTCGGAGGCGCCCACCTGCAAGCGGTGATAGGAAAGCTGCGCCTCCAGCTTGCGGATTTCGAGCGCCGCATCGGTCTGGCGGCGCGTGACGGCTTCCTGCGCGGCGACCAGCTCGTCGGCTTTGAGATCGTGCTCGCGGCGGGCGCGTTCGTACTCGCCGGCGTAGCGGTCGAAATCCAGCGCCGAGAGGTGCTCGCGCGGGATCTCCGCATCCACCTGCGCCTTGTCGCGGGTGGAGCGCGCCTGGATCAGGGCGATGCGCGCGTCGATGGCCTTCACCCGCAGTTCGGCCAGCTCCTTGTCGCGCCGCGCCCGGGCCTGTTCGAGCTGGCCTTCCAGCGCCTGAAGCTGGGTCAGCGAACCGCCCGGATCCAGCCGCACCAGCACCTCGCCCGGCGACACCTGCGCTCCATCGTCGATGAGGTAGGCGATGGTGGCGGGGGAAATGTCCGACTGCGGCATGAGGATCGCCTCGGCATCCAGCGCCCGCACCTGCCCGGTGAGCATCAGCGGTCCGGCGAACGCCGGAAGGGTCGCCAGCGCCAGCAGCGCGGCGAGGCCGCGGGCCCGCCGCACGGCGTGGAAGAGGTCAGTTCGCGCTGTCATGTTCGATCTTCCCGTCGCGCAGCCGCACCTGGCGCGGCGCGTGCGCGGCGACGTCGTTGTCGTGGGTCACCATCACCACGGTCTGGCCTTCCTGGTGCACTTCGTCGATCAGCGCCAGCACGTCCTTCGCGCTGCGCGAATCGAGGTTGCCGGTAGGCTCGTCGGCCAGCAGCAGGGCGGGCTTCAGCACCAGCGCGCGGGCGATCGCGGCGCGCTGCATCTGTCCGCCGGAAAGCTGGCCGGGGCGATGGTCCATGCGGTCCCCCAGACCCACGCGGCGCAGCAGGTTCTCGGCGCGCGCCGGGGCTTGCGGATCGGGGTGTTCGGAAAAGCGCATCGGCAGGAGCACGTTCTCCAGCACGGTCAGGCGCGGCTGCAGGTGGAAGCTCTGGAACACGAAGCCGATGCGGCCGTTGCGCACCCGGCTGGCGGCGGTGTCGTCGAGGGTGCGCACCTCGATGCCGTCGAGCCGGTAGCTGCCCGAGTCGGGGCGATCGAGACAGCCCAGCACATTGAGCAGGGTCGACTTGCCCGAGCCGGACGGCCCGGTGAGGGTGACGTATTCGCCGGCGCGGATCGCAAGATCCACGCCGTCGAGCGCGCGTACGGCCTGTCCGCTCATGCGGTAGTGGCGGGTGACCGATTCGAGTTCGATCATCGGGGCAGGAGTCATGGGGATTTGCGCCGGGGACGACAGGGACCGCGGCAGGAGCTGGCAGGTTCCGGGCGGCCATCCTACCGGCAGCGACGCGCCTTGCGCCCATGCCATCCGGCATGGTGCGCCGGTTCGCATGGCGGTGCGGCGACGCTTGCCGGACAATGCACCGTCCATTCCCGTCGGAGCCACCGCATGATCCGCAGCATGACCGCTTTCGCCTCGGCCGAGCGCCAGACGCCCTGGGGCACGCTCGGTTGCGAGCTGCGCGCGGTGAATCACCGCTATCTGGAACTTTCGGTGCGCGCGCCCGAGGAACTGCGCGCGCTGGAGCCGGCGCTGCGCGAGCGCGTCGGCGCAAGGATCCAGCGCGGCAAGCTGGAGCTGAACCTGCGGCTGCGCGCCGCGCCCGATTCCGCCGGCGCCACGCTGCGCCTCAACGCGCCCCTGCTCGAACAGCTCGCCGTCGCCTCGCGCGACCTCGGCCAGCAGTTCCCCACCCTGGCGGTGGACTTCGCCGCGCTGCTGTCCCTGCCCGGCGTGATGGAACGCGAGGAGGTCGACAGCGCGGGCCTGCAGGGCGAGGCGCTGGCGCTGGCCGAGGAAACCCTCGCCGAGTTCCTGCGCGCGCGCGAACGCGAGGGCGAAAAGCTCGCCGCCGTGCTGCGCGAGCGCCTCGACGGCATCGAGGCCGCCTGTGCGCAGGTGCGCCTGTGGCTTCCGGAAATCCGCGCCGGCCTGCGCGCGCGGCTGGAAGCGCGCTTCGCCGAGCTTGCGGCCGCGCTCGATCCCGGCCGCCTGGAGCAGGAGTTCGTGCTCTGGCTGCAGAAGCTCGACGTGGACGAGGAGCTCGACCGCCTCGCCACGCACGTCTCCGAAGCCCGCCGCGTGCTCGGCCTGCGCGAAGCCGTCGGCCGCCGCCTCGACTTTCTCATGCAGGAGTTCAACCGCGAAGCCAACACGCTCGGCTCCAAGTCCATCGACGCCCGCACCAGCCAGGTCGCGGTGGAGCTCAAGGTACTGATCGAACAGATGCGCGAGCAGGTGCAGAATCTGGAGTGAGCGCAGGCCGCTGCACAGGCTTCGTGCGAGACTTGCGGCATGGAGATCAGGCAGACCCATTTGCGCGGGGCACCGTGCCTGCTGCTGAGTACGGGCGGTGCCAGCGCACTGGTTGCGCTGCACGGCGCGCAGCTGCTGTCGTGGCAGACACCCGACGGCCGCGAGCGATTGTTTCTCGGCGAGCGCGCGCGACTGGACGGGAGCGGGGCGATCCGCGGCGGCGTTCCGGTGATCTTTCCGCAGTTCGGCGCGCGCGGGGCGCTGTGCAGGCACGGCTTTGCGCGGCTGCGTCCGTGGCGATTTGCCGGCAGCTCCGACGGCACCGCAAGGTTCGAACTTGAAGGCGAGGCCGGCAGCGCGCAGTGGCCGCACGCCTTCCTCGCCCGCCTGCACGTCACCCTGACGCCGCAGCGGCTTGCGATTGCGCTGGAGGTGGTGAACACGGGCAGCAGCGCGTTTTCGTTCAGCGCGGCGCTGCATGGCTATCTGCGCGTGGATGACCTCGACGCCGCGTCTCTGCACGGGCTGGCCGGCCTGCGCTGGGAGGACAGCGCCGACAGCGGTGCGGTGTACGCGGGATCCACCGACGCGCTGCGGTTTTCCGGCGAGGTCGACCGCATCTATGCCGACCTCACCGGCACGCTTCTGCTGCGCGATGGCATCCACGCGCTGCGCATCGGCCAGCAGGGCTTTGCCGATGCGGTGGTGTGGAATCCCGGCGCCGCGCTGGCCGCGCGCATCGACGATCTGGCGGAAGGCGAATACCGCCGCTTCGTCTGCGTCGAGGCGGCGCAGGTGCTGCGCCCCGTGTCGCTCGAACCTGACGCCTGCTGGCGTGCGACGCAGTGGTTCGAGCCGCTGCCGGGCGGAGCCGACGGTGCCTGAGAGCCATACGCGACTCAGGCTTTGCGGTCCTGCTCCATCCGCGCCGAATCCGGTTGTGCCGCGCGCCGCGCAGCCGTGACAATGGCCGGCAAAGCCTCCCCGTTCTCGGCGCCGGCTTCCGATTGTTTCGCGCCCGCCGCACCGCATCCGTCTGTCCGTCATGAATCTTCTCTCTCCGGAATCCGAATGCCCGCTCGAACGCGCCCCGCAGGAAGCCTGGGCGCGGATGCGCGCGGGCGTGGCGCTGCTGGACATGCGCGGCGAGGGCGAGCGCGCGGCGGGCACGGCCGAGGGCGCGCGCGCGGTGGCGCTGGATGCGCTTGTCGAAGACCCCGACGCCGTCCTGCCCGACCGCACCCGCGAGGTCGGGCTGATCTGCGCCAGCGGCCTGCGCACCGCGCGCGCCGTCGCGGCGCTGCGCGGCAAGGGCCACGCGCGGGTCTGGTCGGTGGCCGGCGGTCTGGCGCGATGGCGTGAAGAAGGGCTGCCGGTGACGGCGCCGGTCGAGCCGCCGGAGTTCCTCGAACGCTTCGGCCGCCACCTGCTGCTGCCCGAAGTCGGCCTGGAAGGACAGCGGCGGCTGCGCGCAGCTCGCGTGGCGCTGGTGGGGGCGGGCGGGCTCGGTTCGCCGATCGCGCTGTATCTGGCCGCGGCCGGCGTGGGCCACCTCACCCTGATCGACGACGACCGGGTCGAGCGCAGCAACCTGCAGCGCCAGGTGCTGCACGGCGAGGCGGACGTGGGCCGCGCCAAGGTCGATTCCGCCGCCGACCGGCTCGCCGCGCTCTGGCCGGGCGTTTCGCTGCGGCGCGAGGCGCTGCGGCTGGATTCCGGCAACGCCGAATCGCTGCTGGCAGGCCACGACGCGGTGGTGGACGGGGCCGACAATTTCCGCACCCGCTACGTGCTCAACGACGCCTGCGTGCGGCTCGGGCTGCCGCTGGTGCACGGCGCGGTGGACCGCTTCCGCGGCCAGGTGTCGGTGTTCTGGCCGGCGCGCGCGCCGGAAGCGGGCTGCTACCGCTGCCTGTTTCCCGAGCCGCCGCCGGCGGAACTGGTACCCAACTGCGCGCAGGCCGGCGTGCTTGGCGTGCTGCCGGGCCTGATCGGCCTGCTGCAGGCCACCGAAACCCTGAAGATTCTTCTCGGCATCGGCCAGCCGCTGCTCGGAAGCCTGCTGTGCGTGGACGCGCTTCACATGCGCTTTGACCGGATCGGCCTGCGCCATCGACCCGACTGCGGCGCCTGCGGCGCGCCAGCGGAACGCGCGGCCGCACCGGAACCCATCCACGCCTGCGGGAGGCAGGAACCATGAGATTTCTCGCAAGGCTGATCGTCTGCCTGCTGCTGCCGGTCCTGGCTTCGACGCAGGCGCTGGCGCAGGATGCGCGCGCCGCGGTCGCATCGAACTTCCTGCAGGCGGCGCAGGCGCTGGGCGAGGACTTCCACGCGCGCACCGGCCACCGCATCGCCTTCAGCGCCGCGTCCACCGGCAAGCTGCATGCCCAGATCCGCGCCGGCGCGCCCTTCGACCTGCTGCTGGCGGCCGACGCGCAGACGCCGCGCCGGCTGGTGGACGAGGGCCTGGCGGAGAAGGACACGCTCCACGACTACGCGCTCGGCCGGCTGGTGCTCTGGAGCCGCGATCCTTCGCGGGTGCGCGACGGCGAGGCGCTGCTGCGCGAGGGCGAAATCCCGCGCCTGTCCATCGCCAACCCGGCGCTGGCGCCTTACGGCATGGCGGCGCGCGAAGTGTTGCAGCGGCTGGGGCGCTGGGATGCGCTGCAGCCTTCCCTGGTGCTGGGCGAGAACGTCGGCCAGGCGATGCAGTTCGTGGCCTCGGGCGCGGCCCCGCTGGGGCTGGTGCCGCGTTCGCTGGTGCAGGAGTTCGAGCGCACCTCGCCCGGTTCGGGCTGGGAGATTCCCGCCGACTGGCACGCGCCCATCGTGCAGAGCGCGGTGCTGCTGGCGCGCGGCCGCGACAATCCGGCGGCGCGCGCGTTTTCCGACTACCTGCGCAGCGCGCCGGCGCAGGCCATCGTGCTGCAGCACGGCTATGACCGGGTGGATTGACCCGGCGCACGCGCCGGCCTGGGCGCTGGCGGCGTGGGTGACGCTCAAGCTGGCCGGCCTCACCACGCTGATCCTCCTGCTGCTGGGCACGCCGCTGGCGTGGTGGCTGGCGCGCACGCGCTCCCTCTGGCGCGCGCCGATCGGCGCGCTGGTATCGCTGCCGATGGTGCTGCCGCCCACGGTGCTGGGCTTCTACCTGCTGATCGCGCTGGCGCCCGAGGGGGTCTTCGGGCGCACCACCGGCGCGCTCGGGCTGGGCGCGTGGGCCTTCACCTTTCCGGGGCTCGTGGTGGCCTCGGTGCTCTATTCGATGCCTTTCGTGGTGCACCCGCTGCAATCCGGCTTTGCCGCGATTCCCGCGCCGCTGCTGGAAGCGGCGGCGACGCTGCGCGCCGGGCCGCTGGACCGCTTCTTCAGCGTGATTCTGCCGCTGGTGCGGCCCTCGTTCCTCACCGCGACCCTGCTCGGCTTCGCCCATACCGTGGGCGAATTCGGCGTGGTGCTGATGGTGGGCGGCAACATCGAAGGCCAGACCCGGGTGCTGTCGGTGCTGCTCTACGATCAGGTCGAGGCCATGGCCTACGGCGACGCGCACCGTCTCGCGGCCGGCCTGCTGGTGTTTTCGTTCGGGCTGCTGCTGGTGATGCAGTGGCTGGGCCGGCGCACGGCGGTGGCGCATGGCTGAAGACGGGGACATCCGGCTCGACCTGCGCCTTGCGCGGGGCGACTTCACGCTGGCGGTGGATCTGCGGCTTCCGCTCGACGGCACGACCGTGGTGTTCGGTCCTTCCGGCTGCGGCAAGAGCAGCCTGCTGCGCGCGGTGGCCGGGCTGGAGCCTTGCGCGCGCGGCTGCGTGCGCGTCGGCGCGGAAGTCTGGCAGGACGCGGCCGCGTTCCTGCCGCCGCACCGCCGCCGGGTCGGCATGGTGTTCCAGCAGGCCGCCCTGCTGCCGCACCTGCGCGTGCTGGACAACCTGCGCTACGGCTGGAAGCGCGCCGGCGCGGCGCGCGCCCGGCTGGACGACTGGATCGAGCGCCTGGCGCTGGCGCCGCTGCTCGACCGCCTGCCGGCCACGCTCTCGGGCGGCGAACGCCAGCGCGTGGCGCTGGCGCGCGCGCTGGCCTGCGAGCCGCGCTGGCTGCTGCTGGACGAACCCCTGAGCGCGCTCGACGCCGAGCGCCGCGGCGAGATCCTGCCGTATCTGGAAGCGGTGCGGCGCGAAGCGGGCGTGCCGATCCTCCACGTCACCCACGCCATCGAGGAAGTCTCCCGCCTCGCCGATCACCTCGTGCTGTTGGATGCCGGCCGCGTCACCGCCAGCGGCGCGGCGCTGGAGGTGCTCAACCGCGCGGATCTTCCGCTCGCGCTGCGCGAGGACGCCGGCGTGGTGCTGCCGGCGCGGGTGCGGACGCGCGACGCGCACGGACTGGTGCTGCTCGACACCTCGGCCGGCGCGCTGTACGCGCACAGCGCCGCGGCGGTGGCGCAGGGCACTTCGCTGCGGGTGCGCATCCAGGCCCGCGACGTGAGCCTGGCGCTGAGCCGCAGCGAGGATTCCAGCCTGCTCAACCTCGTGCCGGCGAGGCTGGAGGCGCTCGACGCCCTGCCGGGCGGGCAGGTGCAGGCGCGCCTCTGCGCCTCCGGCACGACGCTGCTGGCGCGCATTTCCCATCTCTCGGCGCAGCGTCTGGGACTGCGCCCCGGGCAGACGCTCTGGGCGCAGGTGAAGGCGGTGGCGCTGCTGCTGTAGCGGTCCGCCGTGTTTGACCTCCATCAAGTACGGCGCCGCAGACTGGCCCTAGTCTGCGGCGCAGGCCCGGCCGCCGTCGGCCGGTGCATTCGCACGGGGGCATCGTCATGAGATCGGATTCGCTGCGCCGTCTGCGCCACGCCACCGCGTCCCTCTCGCCCGGCTATTTCAGCATGGTGATGGCGACCGGCATCCTGTCGCTGGCGGCCCACCTGATCGGCATTCCGGTGCTGCCCAAGGCCCTGCTCGCGCTCAACTGGCTGCTGTTCCTCGCGATCGGCGCGCTGGCGCTGGCGCACCTGGCCTGGCACCCGCGGCGGGTGCGCGACGACCTCTTCAACCACCTCAACGCGCCGGGATTCTTCACCTTCGTGGCGGCCTGCTCGGTGCTGGGCAGCCAGAGCCTCCTGATCGGCGGCAGCCTGCCCGTGGCGGCGGCGCTCGGTGCCGTCGGCCTGCTGGCCTGGATCCTCCTGACCTACACCATCTTCACGGTGCTGACGGTCAAGCAGGAGAAGCCCGCGCTGGATCGCGGCATCAACGGCGGCTGGCTGCTGGCGGTGGTGGCCACCCAGTCGATGGCGGTGCTGGCGGCGCTGATCGCCCCCGAGGTCGGGCAGCCGCTGCGCATGGAGCTCAACTTCTTCGCGCTGTCGATGTGGCTGTGGGGCGGGATGCTCTACATCTGGATGATGTCGCTGATCTTCTACCGCTACACCTTCTTCCCCTTCTCGCCCGCCGACCTGTCGCCGCCCTACTGGATCAACATGGGCGCGATGGCGATCTCGACCCTGGCCGGCGCCCTGCTCATCCTCAACGCGCCGCACGCGCCGTTCCTGCACTCGATGCTGCCCTTCCTCAAGGGATTCACCGTGTTCTACTGGGCCACCGGCACCTGGTGGATCCCGATGCTCGCGGTGCTGGCGGTGTGGCGGCACTTCGTCCGCCGGTTTCCCTTCGCCTACGACCCGATGTACTGGGGCGCGGTGTTTCCCCTGGGCATGTACGCCGCCAGCACGCACCGCATGATCGACGCGCTGCAGCTGCCCTTCCTGGAGCGCCTGCCCCAGGCGATGTTCGCCGTCGGCATGACGGCCTGGACCCTGCTGTTCGCCAGCCAGCTGCGCGCGCTGTACCGGCAGTGGCGAACGGCGGAAAACTGACGTGGATCAATCCGCGAGCGCGGCGCGGGCGCTATCCTGTTCCCGATATGTACTCAAATTCATAACGAGGAAGCTCCCTTGAAGATCCACGCGCTCCTGCTCGCGCTGCTGCTGTCTCCGGTCCTGTCGGCGACACCCGCCGACCATCCGGAAACCGGCACGCCCAGCCATTCGGTCCGGGTCACGGGCGCGGTGAAGGCTCCCGCCGAGTTCGACGTGGCCGCGCTCCAGGATCTGGTGGCGCGCGACACCGGCCCGGTGGACGTGGTCTGCGCCTCCGGTGCCACCGTGGGTTCGGTGCAGAACTTCCGCGGCGTGCGCCTGACCGACGTGATCGACCGGGTCGGCATCGACGTGCAGGGTCACAAGGACGCGCGCCGCATGGTGATCCTGGCGCGCGCCACCGACGGCTACCTCGTCACCTTTTCCTGGAACGAGCTGTACAACAGCCCCATCGGCAAGGACGTGCTGGTGGCCTGGGAGAAGGACGGCAAGCCGCTGGAAGCGCGCGAAGGCCAGCTGCTGCTGATTTCCGGCCAGAACATCAAGACCGGCCCGCGCCACGTGCGCTGGCTCAGCGGAATCGAAGTGATCCGCATGGAATGACCCCGCGCGGCGGGTGCGCATAGCGCTTCACCCCGCCGCCGCCCTACGCCCCGACGAAACGCCGCGCCCGTCCGCCCGATGCCAGGGAGAACGGCAAGGGCGCGTCGTGCCCGCGATTCACGTTTTCCCATTCCAGAGAAGAGCCATGTCCCACTCCCATGCAACGCTTCATCGGCGCGCGCTGGCCACCGCCCTGCTCGCCAGCCTCGCCTGCCTTGCCGCGGCCCACGCCGAAGACGCCGCGGACAAGACCGTCAAACCCTTCGAACTCGGCCGCGTGGTCGTGCTGGGCCAGCGGACCGCGCAGCCGCCGGCCGGCGAATCGGCCATCACCCGCGAGCAGCTCGACGCGCTCAACCGCGACACCGTGGGCGAAGCCGTCGCCGTCGCGCCCGGCGTGGCGCTGTCCAACAACAGCCGCAACGAATCGCTGGTGTACGTGCGCGGCTTCGACCCGCGCCAGGTGCCGGTGTTCCTCGACGGCATCCCGCAGTACGTTCCCTACGACGGCTACATCGACTTCGGCCGCTTCACCACCTTCGACCTGGCCGAAATCCGCGTCGCCAAGGGCGCGGCCTCGCTGCTGTAAGGCCCGAACACGCTGGGCGGCGCGATCAACCTCGTCTCGCGCTAGCCCACGCAGCCGCTGGAAGGCGACGTGCGCCTCGGCGCGGGCAGCGGCGGCGAGCGCAAGGCGGCGGCCAACCTCGGCATGCGCCACGGCGACTGGTACCTGCAGGCCGGCTGGTCGTGGCTGGACGCCGACGGCTTCCCTCTGCCGGACGGCTTCATCGACTACAAGGCCAATCCCACCGACACGGGCGACGCGCGCGAGAACGCCTACCGCAGCGACCGCCGCGCCTCGATCAAGATCGGCTATGCGCCCAGCGAGCGCAGCGAGTTCGCCATCGGCTACGTGAAGCAGGACGGCGAGAAGGGCAATCCCGTCTACACCGGCCGCGCCGGCAGCGGCATCCGCTACTGGCGCTGGCCGTGGTGGGTCAAGGAGAGCCTTTACTTCATCGGCAACCTCGGCCTGGGTGAAAGCAGCAGCCTGAAGCTGCGCGCCTACGAGGATCGCTACGGCAACGGGCTGGAGGCCTACAGCGACGGCACCTACGCCACCCAGCTCAACACCACCAGCTTTCCCAGCGTGTACGAGGACAAGACCCGCGGCGTCAGCGTGGCGCTGTCCACCCAGGCCATCGCCAACCACGACCTGCAGCTTGCGCTGCACCACAAGGACGACCGCCACCGCGACACCAATCCCAAGTCGCCGACCAAGGACTACCGCGACGTGACCACCTCGCTGGCGCTGGAGGACAGCATCACCCTGGGCGACCGCTACGGCCTGCGCCTGGGCGCGAGCCACGAGCAGCGCGACGCCAGGGAGGTCTATTTCTGGCCGGTAGGAAAAACCAGCGCCAACAACGCGCTCGTCGAACTGCAGCGCGACGTCAGCGAACACGGCCAGCTGTACGCCAGCATCTCGCGCAGGACGCGCTTTCCCACCATCAAGGACCGCTACTCCGCGCGCATGGGCCGCGCCCTGCCCAATCCCGACCTGAAGCCGGAAACCGCGCGCCACCTCGCACTGGGCTGGCGCGGGCAGCCCTGGGACGGCGCGCAGGCGGAAGCGGCGCTGTTCCACGCCCGCATCGACGATCTGATCGAGGACGCGCTGGTGGCGCCCGACCAGTGCGGCGGCAGCTGGTGCGACCAGGCCCGGAACATCGGCAGCGCACACAGCCGTGGCGTGGAACTGTCGCTGCAGCAGGCGCTGGGCGAGCGCGGGCAGCTCGGCGTGGCCTGGCCCCTGCTGGACCGCGACAACCTTGCGGACCGTTCGCAACAGCTGACCAACAGCCCGCGCCAGCGCCTGTTCGCGCACGGCCAGTGGGCGCTGTCATCGCGCTGGCTGGCGACGGCCAGCGTCGAGGCCGAACAAGGTCGCATCGTCGCCTACCGCGGTCCCGGTTCCCAGGGCGGATTCCTGCGTCTGGGCGGCTACGCCGTCTTCGGCGCCAAGCTGGTGTGGTCGCCGCGGGACGGGCTCGACATCGAGGCCGGCGGGCGCAACCTCGGCGACAAGTGGTACGAGCTGGCTAAGGGCTACCCGATGCCGGGACGGACCTGGTTCCTCAACGTCAGCTACGGGTTCTGACGGCGGAGAACCTCGAAAACCCACGTCCCCACGTCATTCCGGCGAAAGCCGGAATGGCGGCAGTTTTTCGAGGTGCCCTTTGGCGAGTTGCGCTGCGACCTGGAAGCTCAGTGCGTGCTTGCCCTGCTCATAATCTATTTCCGGTGTGGTTTCCGGAACTGCTCCATATCCGCGCTATCGGCTGCACGAGCCCTCACGAAACGCGTGAACGCCGCGACCGGATCGGCTCCCAGCGCCTCGCAGATCTCGACGAACTGCAGCGCATCCATCCGGCGGTCCCCGCATTCGATCTTGGAAATGTGGCCTTGGGTGCGCCCCAAGGACTGAGCCAATGCCGCCTGCGTGATGCCCGCCGCTTCCCGGAGTTCCCGGAGATGAGCGAGCAGCAGCTTGTAATGGCGATGGTGGATCGAGCGGGACATGGGCTTGCCGAAGAACAGCGTAGCAAGCTAGAGTCCATTCAGGAATAATCCACACAGGATTTTCCGGGGAGAAACCATCTGCCTGCGAACCCCTGCGCCTGCCGGCTGCGGGGCCGGGCGGAACGCCTCCACGAACCTTCACGTATCGGCCGATACGCGAGCCTGTTGCAGGCACCCTGAAAATCGCCTGCCTTCCCACGCCGAGCAGGAATACGCCATGCAGTGCTCCATGAATGATCAAACCGTTCCAGCCTCCCATGCGTCTGTCGGGCGTGTCCTGGCATGGCGATGGCTCATGTGGGTGATGTGGGTGGTCCTGGCTTGCCAGTCTGTCGGCCCGGGTGCCTACGCCCAGCCAGCCCGCGACCTCGTCTCCGACGCGGTGGGTGCGACGGCGGGGGTGTTCCGGGTGGATGAGTCGGGGCAGGCGACGTACTCGATTTCGATCGCGGTGCCGCCCGGCACGGCGGGAGTGGCGCCGACGCTGTCGCTCGACTACTCCAGCCAGGGAGGAATGGGGGTTGCCGGCAAGGGCTGGAGCATCGGCGGGCAGTCCGCGATCGAGCGATGCCGCAGGACGCGCGAGGCGGGGGATTACGTCACACCCGGTGGATTCGGTTTCCCGACGTCCAACCCTTTCGTCACCGCGCCGCCGATCGGTTTTCGCAACGACGACGCGTTCTGCCTCGACGGCCAGCGCCTGCTGCTGGTGTCGGGCGCGTACGGCGCGAACAACGCGGTCTACCGGCCCGAGCTGGACCCCTTCACGCGCGTCACCTCCAAAGGCGGCAACAACGATGCCAGCCCGGCCACCTATACCGGCCCGCAGTACTTCACCGTCGAGCGCAGGGACGGGTCGACGTCCGAGTACGGCAACAGCGTCGATGCGCGCATTGAGCGCAACCACTGCGGCGTGAGCACCGGCATCGTCTGCGCCGTCTCGGCCTGGGCGCTGAACCGCGTCGAGGACTCAACCGGCAACTACCTCTCCTACCACTACAGGAAGTTCCTCAACACCACGGAGACCACCAGCGGCGCAGGCAGCGACGAGTACGTGCTGTCAGAAGTGCGCTACACCGGCAAGCGGGTGTTGCCCGGCCAGTCCGCCTCGGCGTCGGCGCCCTATGCGCGGGTGTTGTTCGGCTACAGCCCGGACACGATCACCCAGCAACGGGGGTGGCAGGCCGGTTCTCAGGTGGCTCAAACACTTCGCCTGGACTGGATCAAGGTGCAGGATCCCTTCGCCGGCACGCCGCTCACCCTGCGCTACTACGGGCTGAGCTACGCCACGTCCGGATCCAACAGCAGCTCGCGCCAGCTGGTTTCGGTGCAAGAGTGCAACAAGGGGCCGGGCGATACCGGCGTGGACGCCGCGCAGGTCTGCTACCCGGCGACCACGTTCACCGAGTCGACCGCCAGATACCAGTTCGACGTACATTCCGACAGCACCTTCCTCCTCGATGCGAAGGATCGCAAGGGCGCGCGCTACGGCGACGTGGATGGAGATGGGCGGCTCGATCTGGCATGGGTCAAGAGCACGGGGGAATCGGTCTGCAAGAGTCGCATCTACGTCAGCTACGGCGACAGGCTGGCAAGCGGTGGAATCAGCCGGCTCACCCTGGCGACGCCGTACCAGCAGGCCGTTTGCGTGACGCAGGAGATTTCCGAAGGCAGCGACGGGTGGCAGCTGTTCGACTACGACGGAGATGGGCGCGACGACCTGCTGGTGCTGGACAATTCGACCGGCGGCGGGTGGCGGGTCTATGCCGCCGCCAGCCAGCGCCCGGCCTCTTCCGGCGCATCGGCGTTCGTCACCGGAACCGACCTGCTGAACGGCCTGTCGCTGGGCGACACGCTCCTGCGCCTGATCGACCTCGACGGCGACGGGCTGCTGGACGTGCTCTATGCCGTCCAAGACCCGGTGAATCCGTTCGAATATCACCTGCGCAGCCGGCTGCGCGAACGCTACGAGATCTCTCCCGTCGCGTTCGGCCTGCGGTTTGGTACCGAGAAGCCGTTCCAGATCCGCTTCGCGCCGGACGATCCGTGCTCCTGGGAGTACCCCGGAACCCCCAAGCCCACGAGCTGCTCGTACACCCTGGCACCCTGGTCAAGGGACAGGCTCGTTGCGGCGGAGATCGACGGCGACGGACGCGGCGACCTGATGTTTCAGGTCAGCCGGACCTACGACGCCCTGCAGGGCGATGGAGAGACGGAAGTACGCTTCCTTCTGCCCGATCAGATGGACGCCCTGCATGCCGAGCTGGCCGCGGCACCAGAGTCCGTCAGCTTCCAGCGGTACTGGCAGTTTTTCACCTCCCGCGTCGACCCGTTCCTGGTGGAATTTCAGTCCTACGACAGCCTGCGCATTTATGAGAACTCCGTCGGCGAGATGCCCACGGACGCCCGCCACATCCAGCTGGCCGATTTCAACGGCGACGGGCTGACCGACCTGCTGTATCGGGTGCCCAGCGTCAGCAACGGGCAGACTTGGCGGCTGCGGCTCAATACCGGCACGGGGTTCACCACTGCGTTTTACGACGCAACCGGCATTGTCAACCCGGATCTGGCGCAGGTGGCCGACGTGAACGGCGACGGCCGCGCCGACCTGCTCTATCCGCCCACCGGCAGCACCTGCGGCGCGGGCGACGTGCCCAACGCCAGCCGGCCCTTCTGCGTGCGCTACGGGCAGGGCGCATCGGGCACCATGGAGGCGGCCCGCCACGTGCCCGGCGGCGGCGCATGGGCCACCGCCAGTCCCTTGGATCACGAGCACTTCTTCGCCGATTTCGACGGCGACGGTGCGGTGGACTACGTGCGCTTCAAGCGCGCCGGCAGCAGCACGGTGCTGTTCACCAGCCGCTCCAGCACCCGCCACCAGGCGCGCGACGTCGCTGCGCGGATCACCGACGGCATCGGCGCGGTCACGCAGATCGACTACCAGCCGCTGACCAACGCCGGGGTGTACCGGCGCGACACGGGTTCGCTCACCGCCGTGGAGACAAACGGGCGCGGCTCGCCCACCTTCGACCTGCTCGCGCCGATGTACGTGGTGGCGAAGGCGAGCAGCAGCGCACCCACCTACGAGAACGCCGCCGCGATGGCCGAGGTCGGCTACCGCTACACCGGCGCGAAGCTGCAGTCGGGCGGGCGCGGCTTCCTGGGCTTCCGGGAGATCGCCACCTTCGACGGCGTGCACGAGGCCAGCCCGGCGCGGCACGTCGTCAGCCGCACCGCCTACCGGCAGGATTTTCCCTTCGTCGGCAGCCCGGACACCTCGGAAAAGCGCGTCGTGGCCTCGGCGCTCGGCTACGGCTCGGCGGCGATCGACGCCTGCCGCGCCGATCCGGAGGCCATCGGCCAGAGCTGCTTCTACAGCGTCGGGGCGACGTGGCCTACGGCAGTGGGCACGCGGATTTCCGCCAGCGTCAACATTTGGGCCTGCCAGGGCGCGCTCGACGGCAGCGCCTGCCCCCTCTCGGCCAACCCGATCCGGCAGGCCTGCGTCGACCTGGACCGCGCGGCGCTGCGCGGCGAGTTCAGCCCGCTGTCGAACCCGCAGCCGATCTTTCCCTACCTGATCGTCAGCTCCGAGGAGGCGAGCGCCTACAACTCCGATGGCGCGGGCAACGGCGCCTGGCTGGGCACCACCGAGTCGGCGTTCTGCTACGAGGACACCTTCGGCAACCTGACCTATTCGCGGGTCAACCAGTGGGATGGCACCGGCCCCGCCGGCCGGCTGCTGTCCTCCCAGGTCACCGAGAACACCTATGTCAACGACGCCGCGGCGTGGCGGCTGGGCCGCCTGACCGAGTCGCAGGTCCAGACCAGCGGCGAGTGCGGCACCGGCCCGAACCCTGCCTGCACGAACTGGCACACCCGCGCCAGCCGCTTCGACTACGACCTGGCCGGCAGCGAAAAAACCGGCCTGCTCACCCAGGAAAAAGTCCAGCCCGGCGGCGACGCCGCGCAGGAGCTGCGCACCCTCCACACCCTGGATGCCTACGGCAACCGCACCCACTCCTTCCAGTGCAGCGCGTTCGAGGCCGACGGCTCGACCCTGACCGACGCCGAGTGCAAAACACCTGCCCGCGTCAGCCACCGCCCGGCGGGCACGCCCGGCGAGATCACCGCCGTGCACCGCTACGCGCGCACCGCCTACGATGCCAAGGGCCGCTACGCCAGGGCGACGTACCTGCCGTATTACACCGGCGCCGCCGGCCCGACCGGCACGGTGAGCGAACAGGCGTCAGTGACGATCACCAGCCGCGACGAGTTCGGCAACCCCACCCAGCAGAGCGCCATCAACGGCCTGATGAGCCAGGTCCGCCACGGCGCGCTGGGCCGCCCCTACTACGCGGGCGACAGCAGCGGCGCGGCCGCGACCCTCACCTACCGCTGATGCAGCCAGGTCGCCTGTCCGGCCGATGCGGTGTACCGCAGCCGCAGCGTGTCCTCGGCCTCCGGCAGCAACCAGCTCGCGCCCACCGCCTGGACCTACCACGACCGCCTGGGCCGCCCCATCCTCAGCGTGACGCAGGGCTTTGCCGCCGGCAGCTTCACCGCCACCTGTGCGTATTACGACGCAAAGACCCGACCCGAGCGCGGCAGCGAACCCTTCTTCCTGAGCACCCCTGCCGTCAACGGCGAGCCGGACTTCCAGGGCGGCACCTACGACGCCTGCGGCAACGCGGCGTGGACGCGCCACGAATACGACGTGCTGGGCCGGCCGGTCAAAACGACGCTGCCTGATGCCAGCACCGCCGCGGTGGCCTACGCCGGTCTGGTCACCACCACTACCAATGCCAAGGGCCATAAGGCGCAGGAAACCCGCAACGCCATCGGCCAGGTGATCCAGACCCGGCAGGCCAATCCGGGAACCCCCAGCAGCCTGGGGATGACGCTGGAGATGACCTACGACGCGCACGGCAACCTGCGCACCCTCACGCGCGATGCGGGCCGGGGCGAGATCGTGACGCGCTACGAGTACGACGCCCTGGGCCGGCGCACGAAATCCATCGACCCGGACCGCGGCACCGAGCAGGCGTTCCACAACGCCGCGGGCGAGGTGATCCGCACGATCGACGGCGCCGGCATGGAGGTGCGCATGGACTACGACGCACTGGGCCGCCTGTGGCGGCGCCAGAGCGGGCGCACCGCCGCCGCCAGCGCACCTCCACCCGCAGGGCGGATATTTGCCGATGGATTTGAAGAGCCCGACCTTCCCGTTCCCGGCCTCACCACCGACCGCTGGATCTACGACACCGCCGCCGGCGGCCGCGGCCAGCTTCACTACGAGGAGCGCAGCGTTCCGGACGAGCCCACCTGGCGGCGCACCCTGGGCTATGACGGACAGGGCCGCCTGTCCAGCCGCGCCACGCTGCTGGATGCCACCACCCATACCGAATCCTGGCTCTACGACACCCTGGGCCGCCCCTACCGGGAAACCGACGCCAGCGGCGGCACCGTGGAGCGCGCCTGGAACGTGCGCGGCCATGCCTATCGCATGAACAACGCCGCCGCGCCTTCGGAGGTCTACCAGCAGGTCACCGGCCAG
>CAUJIN010000043.1 GCA_963205495.1 Pseudomonadota bacterium | reverse complement strand
GCGAATCTGACCATCCGTGCCGTGGACCGCCAGTACCGGCAGCCCGGCAAGATGGGCGATGACATGATCGCCGATGCCACGCACTTGCGAGACATGCGCAACCAGCTGCCAGCAGCGGTCGAAGATGGCGTGGCGATCCAGATTCGCCATCCCTGGCGCGGCGTAGAAACGAGCGGGCAGAGCGGTGGCGGTGTCCAGGGGCTGCGGGGCGAGGTCGGCGTCCATGCCGGCAGTATGGCCCCGTTCCTGCAGGGAAAGGCAAGGGAAAAGCCGATGAGACCAGGCTTTTCCCGTTTGCCTGTTGCCCGAGAATCAGGCCCCGGCGGGGGTCTTCCAGCCGCAGGTCTGGCCTGCGTTCTGCTGCTTGAGCCAGTCCTGCAGCGGCGCGAAGTATTCCAGCACCGCGCTGGCGTCCATTTTTTCGCCGCCGGTCAGCTCCTTCATGGTTTTCTGCCAAGGCTGGCTGGCACCCTTGGAGAGCATGGCCCAGTAGCGTTTGCCGGCCTCGGGGTTGGCGTAGAAGCTGCATTCGTACAGCGGCCCCTTGTGGCCTGCCGCGTCACACAGGGCCTTGTAGAACTGGAACTGCAGTACGTGCGAGAGGAAATACCGCGTGTAAGGCGTGTTGGCCGGGACGTGGTACTTCGCGCCCGGGTCGAAGAAGGTCTCATCGCGCGGTGATGCCGGGGCCACGCCTTGGTAGGTCGCCTTCAACTCCCACCACGCCTTGTTGTAGGCGTCGGGCTTGATCGAGCCATCGAACACCCCCCAGCGCCAGCGGTCGATCATCAGGCCGAAGGGCAGGAAAGCCACCTTGGCGAGGGCCATGCGCATCTGGGCGTTCACCAGGGCTTCGTGGCTCTGCTGCGGGGCATCCACCAACCCCACCGACGCCAGGTACTTCGGCGTCATCGCCAGCACGATGGTGTCGCCGATGGCTTCGTGGAAGCCATCGTGGGCACCGTTCTGGAACAGCGGCGGTTGCACGTTGTAGGCCAGGTCGTAATAGATGTGGCCCAGCTCGTGATAGATGGTGGTCAGCTCTTCCTCGGACGGGGTGATGCACATCTTGGTGCGCACATCGCCTTGCATGTTCATGTCCCAGGCGCTGGCGTGGCAGACCACGTCGCGGTCGCGCGGCTGGATGAGCTGGGAGTCGGCGTAGAACGAATCCGGCAGCGCGGGCATGTCCAGGCCGGTGTAGAAGCTTTCGGCCAGACGGGTCATCCGGGTGGCGATGTCCAGGTCCGCCTTGCGGCTGAGCTCGACCTGCTGCTCGGCGGTGAGCTTGCCCAGTCCGCCGGCCTGCGCGACCGAGGCGTTGAGCGCGTCCTCGCGCTGTTTGCGCAGCGCGCCGTTGATGTCGAGGCTGCCCACGCCCTTGTAGGGTTCGAGGATGGGCCAGAGATTGCCCCAGTCCTGCTGCCACAGGTTGCCGGTGAGGTGCGCCGGCAGCATTCCGTTGACCTGGCCGCGCTCGCCGTACTTTTCCACCAGCTTGCCGCGCGCGTAGCACTGCAGCTGGGTGTAGAGCGGCTTGACCTGGTTCCAGAGGCGGTCGGTTTCGGCCTGGAATTCGGCCGGGGTCATGTCGTATCCGGCGCGCCAGACTTCGCCGGTGTTGGCGTAGCCCATTTCCCTGGCACCCTCGTTGGTGAGCTCGACGAAGCGCTGGTAGTCCTTGCGCAACGGCGGGGAGATGGTGTGCCAGCCCTGCCAGGCGTCGAGCTGCTGCTCGTAGCTGCTGTTCGCGGTGTCGGCGAGGATTTCGGAAATCTGCCCGATATCGAGGCAGTCCTTGGCCGTTTTGCCGTCGCGGCACCACTTGCCGGCGCCATAGGTGGCTTCCATGCGGGTGGCGATGCCGGTCAGCTCGCGGAGCTTGGCCGGGTCGCGCGGCGCCGGCATGGCGGCGTTGGTCTTGAGGATGTGCAGGGCGCGCGCGGTGGCCGGCGACTGCGCGGCTTCGTCGTAGGTCTTGGCCTGTTCGACAAAGGCGTTGTGCGCGGTCAGCCAGCGCTCGTTGGCGGCGGCGGCCACGCGCTGGGTGTCGGCGTTGATGTAGGTGCTGGAGAGCCACTGCGCGGAGGTGACTTCAGGGGTGTCTTCCTCGATGGTGCGGTTGACCCGCGCGATGAAGGCGTCGGCGCTTTCCGCGGGCGCTGCGGCGGGCGCCTTGGCGGTTTCTCCTTCGGGCGCGGAGCCGCAGGCGGAGAGAAGCAGCAGGGAGGCGGCGATGGCCGTTCCGAGCAGGGTGCGAACAGGTGTCATGTCAGTTACCTCGTGGGACGGTTGCCGTCAGCCGGCGGCGGGGAAAATGCGGGATCGGTGATGCGCATGCGCGTCACCGGGCCGTACTTGGAGAGGGTGGAGGCGATCTTCTCGCCGTCGCCGATCACCACCATGGCGTAGTCGCGGCCCTGCGGGAACACCGCGCGCGCCGCGGCGAAGGCTGCGGGTCCGACCGCGGCGATTTCCTCGGTGTATCGCTCGATGCGCTCGCGCGGCTGGCCGTACAGGGCCAGCATCGCCAGCGCGTCGGCGATCTGGCCGTGGGTTTCGTATTCGGGCGCGAACTGGCCGATCACGTAGCGGCGCGCGGACTGGAGATCGTCCTCCTTCACCGTCTGGTGATGCAGGCGCTCCTGCACTTCCAGCCCCAGGTCGATGGCGCGCTCGGTGGCGTCGGTGCGGGTGAAGGAATACCAGGCCGCAGCGCCTGGGCGGGAGAGTCGCTCGAGTTCCGCGCGGGCGCCGTAGGTGAGGCCGGATTTCACCCGCAGCTCGGCGTTGAGCATCGAGGTGAAGCGTCCGCCGAACAGGGTCTGCACCAGGTCCTGGCCTGCGCTGGCAGGATCGTGGGCGGCGGCGCCGAGGGTGCCGATCCAGAAGTAGCTCTGGGTGGCACCGGGCTTGTCGACCAACAGCACGCGCGGGCCTTGCGGACGCACGGCGGTCGGGACTTCGGGCGGTTCGCCTTCGGCCTTGTGCCAGCTTCCGAAGGCTGCGGTGACTGCGCGGCGCATGGCCTCGGGTTCGAAGTCGCCGGCGAGGGAGAGGATGGCGCGGTCGGCGCCGATGCGGCTGCGGTGCAGGGCGCGCAGGTCGTCCAGGGTGAGCGCGGCCAGGCTGGCCTCGCTGCCGTGGACCGGGCGGCCGTAGGGGTGGTCGCGGAACAGCCAGGCGTTGCCGTAGACATCCAGCAGCGCGCGCGGATCGCCGTCCTTGAGCGCAGCCAGCGACTGGATGGCGCGCTCGCGCAGCTTGTCGAATTCGCCCTGCGCCAGCGCGGGACGCTGCAACGCGTCGGAGAGCAGTTCGAGCATGAGTGCGGCGTCGTCGGCCAGAAAGCTGGCTTGGCCGTGCAGGGCCTCGGTGGAGGCGGAGAACGACAGCTCGCCACCGACGTCGGCCACGGCGTTCACGAAGGCCCGCGCGTCGCGTTCGCCGGCGCCCTTGCCCAGCAGTTCGGCCAGGAGCTGCATGCTGCCTTCCTTTCCGGGCGGGTCGACCAGCGCGCCGCCGCGGACCACCACGCTGGCCGCCACCAGCGGCACGTCGTGTTTGGGCGTGAGGAGGACGGTGAGGCCGTTGTCGAGGGTGAATTCCTGCGAGGGCGGCAGGCTCAGGGCGCGGGACGGGCCGATCGACAGGAGCAGGAGTGCGAAGATGACCGCGAGCAGGGTGGGAAGGCGCATGGTTCAGTCCTTGGTCGCGGCGGCGCTTGGGCGGATCAGGCCGACGGTGCGGTTGATGCGGCGCAGGACGCTCGCCGCGGCGCGGTTCGCCTGGTCGAGCGTGACGGCGGCCAGCCGCGCGGGTTCATCGAACAGCAGGCGGTGGTCGCCGAGGAAGATCTCGCGGCTGCCCAGCGCCTGGGCCTTGCCGGAAATCGTCTGCAGGCCGCGCCAGAAGTCGGCCTCGGCGACCTTGCGCGCGCGCGACAGTTCGCCGGCGGAAAGGCCTTCGGAAACGAGCCGCTCCAGTTCCTCGTCGATGGCTTTTTCCACCGCCGCCGCATCGCCGCCGGGCGGCAGCACCGCATAGACCCAGGCCAGACCCGGATCGAAGCCCGAGTCGAGCGAGGCGCCGACGCGCAGGGCCAGGCCATCGCGCTCCACCAGGCGCTGGTGCAGGCGCGACGCTTCGCCCTCGGCCAGCGCGGAAAGCAGCAGCTGCAGCGGAAGGTGCTGGTCCGAGCGCGCGCTGCCGGCGTGCCAGGCCATGGCCAGCATCGGCGCCTGGATGCCTTCCTTCTCCACCACGATGCGGCGCTCGCCCTGCTGTTCGGGTTCGACCGTGGTGACCGCGCGCGGCGCGGGCTGGGCGGGAATCCTGCCGAAGCGCGCTTCGATCTTCTCCAGCACCGCATCCGGCTCCACGTCGCCCACCACGAACATCACCGCGTTGTTGGGTGCGTAGTAGGTGCGGTAGAACGAGGTGAGGTCGTCCATCGACCAGTTCTCCACGTCCGAAGGCCAGCCGATCACCGGAAACTGGTAGGGATGGGCCACGAAGGCGGTGGCCTGCATCTGCTCGAACAGCGCGCCCATGGGATCGTTGTCCACCGAGGAGCGGCGCTCGCTGTAGACCACCCCGCGCTCGCTTTCGATCACTTCGGGATCGAAGGCGAGGTGGGCCATGCGGTCCGACTCCAGGTCCAGCACGACTTCGAGCGCCTCCTCGGGAAACCAGTCCTGGTAGACCGTCACGTCCGAGGAGGTGTATGCGTTGTTGGAGCCGCCGGCGCCTTCCATGGTGCGGTCGAACTCGCCCGGCGCGCCGGTGCTGGTGCCGTTGAACATCATGTGTTCGAAGAAGTGCGCCAGCCCGGTGATGCCGGGGTACTCGTTGCGTCCGCCGACGCGGAACCAGGTGTAGAGCGCGACGTTGGGGATGTCATGGTCGGGCCAGACCACGACCTTGAGGCCGTTGTCGAGCGTGCGCACGGCGAGGGTTCCGGCGCCCGGCACCGCGGCGGGCGCGGAATCGGCGGCGGGTTTGGCGAATGCCGCAGGCGCGAGGGCCGCCAGCGCCAGCAGCAGGGCCTGCAGGCGGCGCGGGGAGTCGTTCATGTCAGTTCCAGTTGCACACGATCTTGCCGCACTGGCCGGCTTCCATCAGGTCGAAGCCCTTCTGGAAGTCGTCGATGTGGATCTGGTGGGTGAGCACCTTCTGCAGCGGGAAGCCGGTCAGCACCATCTGGGTCATCTTGTACCAGGTCTCGTACATCTTGCGGCCGTAGATGCCGTGCAGGGTCAGGCCCTTGAAGATCACCTTGTCCCAGTCGATGCCGGCACCCTTGGGCATGATGCCGAGCAGGGCGATGCGCCCGCCGTGGTACATGCAGTCGAGCATGTCGGCGAAGGCGCGCGGGTTGCCGCTCATCTCCAGGCCCACGTCGAAGCCTTCCATGTGCAGGTCCTTCACCACGTCCCTGAGCGACTGCTTGGCCACGTTCACCACGCGCGTGGCGCCCATGTCGGCGGCGAGCTTCAGGCGGTAGTCGTTGACGTCGGTCACCACCACGTTGCGCGCGCCCACGTGCTTGCAGATGCCCGCGGCGATGATGCCGATGGGGCCGGCGCCGGTGATCAGCACGTCCTCGCCGATCACGTCGAACTCCAGCGCGCAGTGCGCAGCGTTGCCGTACGGGTCGAAGAAGGCGGCCAGCTCCGAGGGAATCTGGTCGGGGATCGGCCACAGGTTCGAGGCCGGCATGGCGATGTACTCGGCGAAGGCGCCGTCCCGGTTCACCCCGATGCCGACGGTGTTGGGGCAAAGGTGCTGGCGCCCGGCGCGGCAGTTGCGGCAGTGCCCGCAGACGATGTGGCCTTCGGCGGACACCCGGTCGCCAACGCGGTAGCCGGTGACGCCTGGGCCGATCTCGACGATGCGCCCGACAAATTCATGGCCGATCACCAGGCCCGGCTTGATGGTGCGCTGGCTCCATTCGTCCCAGAGGTAGATGTGCAGATCGGTGCCGCAGATCGCGGTCTTCTCCAGCTTGATCAGGACCTCGTTGGGACCAGCCTCGGGGATCGGCACCTCTTCCATCCAGATGCCGCGTGCGGCTTCGCGCTTGACCAGCGCCTTCATCGTGTGGGACATGGCAGGGTGCGTCCGGGAATGCGGAGGGAAGGAGATTATAGAACCGCAGCTGATGCGCCGCGCGATAAATCGGCCGCGTCGCGCTTGATAAATGCGGCTCGCTCAAATTGCACCACACGCAAGGAAATTGCGCGCAGCGCAATCCGGGCGGTGCCTCACGACCACGTCCGGTAGATCACCTCGCGTCTGGGGGCACCCTTGCCGCCACCGATGGTGTAGTGGATCGGGACCAGGTCATGCGGGAGCCAGTCGAGCAGCTTCCGGATGTCGGGGTGATCGTTGATGGTGAGGATCGCCTTGCCCTTGAGCGCGCGGAGCGCGCTGGCCAACGCCTCGTAATAAATGCCGCACCGTAGAATTTCCGGGGCGGAAACTCTCGCCCCGGACCTCACCCACCGGACGACAACGCTGCGCGCTCGAATGCCGGCTCCCACGTCGCCGCCGACTCGTCCTGATCCACTCGAATGATCCGGCCTGCCGCCACGTCTCCTACCACGTCCATCAGCAGGCGCAGCCCCATCGGCCCCAGCTCACGCCGCCACAGGGTCATGGGCGTATCGTCACCGCGCACCCAGCACCACTCCTGCGCGGCGATCGGGCCGGCATCGGCGCGGTCGGTCATCCAGTAGACGGTGCCGCCGGCCACCTGGTCGCGCATGTGAAGCGTCCAGCGGATTGCGTCGCGGCCCCGGTGCCGAGGCAGCAGGCTGGGGTGGTATCCGATGGCGCCGTGCCGGGCGCGATCCCGGGCGCCTTGTGTGATGAAGGCGTGGGCGTGGGCGCAGACGATCAGCTCCACGCCCGGCGGAACGCTGGCGGCATGAAGCACCCGCCCGGCATCCGCCACGGGCACGCCCGCGTCGACAGCAGCCCGGTGCAGCCGGTCACCCGGTGGCGCGCAGACCGAGGCTATGTCGTGCACGGCCTCGCGCAGGGCGTGGAAGGTCTGCACGCCCAGCCACGATTGTCCCACCAGCATCACTCGCACGGCTCGGCCTCCCCGAGATAGCGGAAGCCTTGCACCGCGCGGAAGTGCCCACCGTACCCGCTGCCCACCGCCGACATTCGGCCGCGCGCGGCGGATGCGGCCATCGAAGCCTTGCACCGCTCGCGGTTGGAACCCACGAGGCTCCCGCTGACCTGCGCCCACTTCGGGTCACGCCTCAGCGCTGCGCACAGCCCGGGATGGCTGGTGTGGAACAGTGTCGGAACATGGATGCCGTAGCGGTTGAGCCCGGCTCGCCAGCGCTCACAGACGGCGGCGAGGAAGCGCAGGCCAACGCCTGCGCCCTGCCACTCGGGCATGACCACCAGGCGGCAGGCCCGCGCCTCGGAGAAGCCCGGCCGCGTCGATACGGCGACGTGCGCCACCGGCCGGCCAGCCACAGTCGCCACGTAATAGGTGGCTGCGATCATCGCGGGCAGCCTCAGATAGTGATGCGGCTCAAACGTTGGCCATTGATGCCTGTCGGTCTCCCACAGCTCGAATGTGATCGGCGGCCGGCGCCGAAGACGCCTCCCGGCCGCGGCGCGCTCGAAAGCGCCCGTGGCCGTGTCGAATATCCAGCAGGGCTGGATCCAGTCGAGCACGTCGTAGTGGCACGACAGCAGTACCGCTTGCCCCGGCCCGCGCCGCCACGCCTTGGCGAACGCCATTGCGCCAATGCGCGCGATCTGCCGGTCCACCACGCTGCTGAACTCATCGAACACTACGCGCGCCGGGCGCTCGGCGATGAGCCGGGCGAGGTCGGCCCGGAAGCGTTCACCGTTGGACAGCACATGGTGCGGCCGTAGCCACGCCGGCACGCTGCCAAGGCCCACGGCCGAGAGTGCGGCCGGTGCGGTGTCGAAGGGCTGATCCGGACCGATGGCGTCGATGATCGGCGCATCCTTGGGCCAGCGCGGCCGCCACATCGAGCGAGGCCCGAACAGTTGCCGGCCAATGCTGGTTTTTCCGGAGCCGGAAGGCCCGACGACCACGCCTATCTGCCAGCCGGAGTCATCGATCGGAAGGTCCGCATCGAGCGAAAAGTTCGCGCCGCTCTCGCAGTTGAACAGCGACTTGACGCGCGCGGCGCGGTAGCTGTCGGCCTCGGCGCAGGAATGACGGATTTCGATCTTCATACCGTCACCACCCGCAGCTTGTCGAAGCCTGCACGCTTGAGGCGTTCGTAGGCTTTCGCCTGGGCGGCTTCGTCGGGCAGCACCACGACGATGCCGTACTGCTGGCGGTAGCGGTAGCCGTTGCGGCCGGGGGTCTTGCGCGCGGGCGCGCTGACTTTCTGTGCTTTTTTCATGCTGTCTCAGCCTGTGAGATGGGGCCGTGGCAACCTGCCTTCGCCCTCGAGGGCGGCAGGGCCTTGGCCGTGGCAACGCAGGCTGTGACTGCGGGGTATCGGTGCCGGGTGGTACGTTGCAGCGTGCTGCCCGGCGCCCTGTTTTTCGTCAGCGTTCTTCCTCGAGAACGATCGATGCCCGGGAATATGGTCCGGCCTCGTGCTCGATTTCCCACTCGTTCGTGATGTGCCCGTAGATGCCCGTCCTGGCCATCCATATCGGACTTGAGGTGCGGGGTATCGCGATCACCTCGCCCGTCGTGCCGGCTTCCATCTGCAGCGCGTGGAGGTTTACGGCTTGCGGGCCGCCGTCGGCGATGCCCCAAGCTACCTCTGTCCCCAGCGCCGACCCGACGGGGATCGTGAGCACGCGGGCACGCACACCGGGGGTCTCGACATGCGTACGCCCCTCGCCGGCCTCCAGATTGCCGTAATCCCGGAAGCCCATGCGCCATTGCGCGCCGACTCCGTTGGGCAAGCGCAGCGAAGGCCCGGCCCACAGGCGCGAGACGCGGCCCGTACAGGCCAGACGGACTATGTTGCCGGCCCGCAGCGGCTCCACCATTGCGATGAAGACGTGGATCGGGAGCCCGTACCGCGGTTCGTCGGGCGGTGTGGTCACAGACGCGACGCTCACCCATACGGGTAATAGCTCATCCGTGTCCCAGCGCTGCACCTCATACGTGCCGGCGGCGACCCCTAAAAATGCGACGAAATCGATGTCGCCTGCCCAGGCATCGGGATAGACGTAGAGCACGCTGCTCTCGTCAACCGGCTCAGCGAATTCGGCCAGACCCCGCCGCTGGAGGTTGGAGATGGGGTGTAGGGGGTTGGCGTTTTCCGCGGTCAGGGCGGTGGTGTCCAGCCGGTTGATCCACGCGATGATGGCACTCACAGCGGCGTAACTCCGATCAGGTCAAGGGTGACGATGCGGCTCTGCCAGCGCTCGGTGACGCCGAGCACCTGCAGTTTCCTGCCGCCGTCGAGTCCGAAGCTGGCGTGGATGACGGTTACCCAGGTGCCGACATCGGGCGCCTCGGCGTCTGTCACGCAGTCGATCTCGTAGCGGTCGGCCGGCTGCGCGAACATTCCGCAGACGGCGCTGATCTCGGCCTTCATGCGCGCCTCGTCCTGCAGCAGCGTAGGCTGCGCGACGGCCGCAAGCGCGTGCCCGTATGCGCCGGCATCGGGGGCTGCGGCGGCCTCGGCGATGGTGTACTCGGCCTGCAACTCTGCGCGCAGCTCGGCATCCACGCTGCCGGCGATGTCGCCGTCGGCGTGCACGGTGTGGTTGCGCCGGCCGGCAAGGCGCGTGCTCAGGTTCGGGGCGGGCTCCTGCCAGTGGCGCACGCGGCGGATGCGCGATGCCGGGATGACGTAGGGCGCCCCAACTATCTGCATATCTTCCAGCCGCCCCACGATGTACCGGCCATCGCGCGCGGCCATGATCCAGCCGCAGTAGCCATCCATGATCTGGCGCAGGATCGCGCTCGCGGTGATCGGCCGATCGGCGTAGAAACCGTGCAGGCGCGCGGGCGGCGCAGCCGGTCCGTTGAACCATTCGGCGACCTGCGTGTTGTCGATGTCGGTTTCGGGATCGAGCCCCGCGGACTGGAACACCCACCGGATGATGCCGTGCGCGGAATTGCCGCCGGGGTAGGACGAGACCAGGGCGAGCGCGTTGACGCTGTTGTTCGCACCGGGGCCGCCGAACCCGGTGTCAAGGCTGCCGTCCGCGTTCAGCCGCGCGACGCGGTTGCGCGTAACGCCGGCGATGATCGTGAACGTGCCGGCGATGATGACCTTGCCATCAGGCTGGATGGCGATGGCACTGGCGGCGCTGTTGGCGTTGGGGTTGAAGCCGGTGTCAAGGCTGCCGTCCGCGTTCAGCCGCGCGACGCGGTTGCGCGTAACGCCGCCGATGGTCGTGAACGCGCCGGCGACGATGACCTTGCCATCAGGCTGGATGGCGATCGCGTTGACGGTGCCGCTGGCGTTGGGGTTGAAGCCGGTGTCGAGGCTGCCGTCCGCGTTCAGCCGCGCGACGCGGTTGCGCGTAACGCCGGCGATGATCGTGAACGTGCCGGCGATGATGACCTTGCCATCAGGCTGGATGGCGATGGCGCTGGCGGCGCTGTTGGCGTTGGGGTTGAAGCCGGTGTCAAGGCTGCCATCGGCATTCAGGCGCGCGACGCGGTTGCGCGTAACGCCGCCGATGGTCGTGAACGCGCCGGCGACGATGATCTTGCCATCAGGCTGGATGGCGATGGTGCGCACCTCGGCGTCTGCATCCGGGTTAAAGCCGGCGTCGAGCGCGTGAGTGCCGCCGGACGCACTCAGTCGCGCAATGCGATTGCGCGTAACGCCGCCGATCGACGTGAACGTGCCGCCCACAACGATCCGCCCGTCGGATTGCAGCGCGAGCGCGGCAACAGCGCCGTTCGCCGTGGCAGCGAAAGTGATATCCAGTCCACCGGTGCCACTCGTCCTGAGGCGTGCCAGGTATTGCCGGGTTGAGCTGCCGTCGATAACTGTGAACGCGCCGCCAACAAGCACGCCTGTCACGCTGGCGGTCAAGCCGGAGAAGCCGCGCACATGCGCGCACACGGGCCGGTCGGGCTTGTTCGCAAGGCGAATGCCTGTGGCGTCGGGCGTCATCGTCCAGTCCACGTCGGCCACCAGCGCATCGCCGCGGTCGAACGCGGCGTCGATGCCCGCGATGCGATGCGGGCTGCCGGCCCAACTGCCCAGGTGGAAATCGTAGACGTAGGCATCCCAGCGCGGCACCGCGGGCGGGCCGGGATCAAGGATCAGGTCGGTCGAGCGGCGCAGCACGCCAGGCACGTAGCGCGCATCGCCCAGGCAAATCGGCTTGGGCTGCCCGCGCGCCGCGGGATTGGGCCAGTCGTCGGGGTACACCTCGCGCTGCACCGGCGCGTCGAGCCGGCGCAGCGGATCTGCGAAGGCAATGATGATGTTGTAGTCGTCGGTCGCCGCCACGCTCTCGATGAAGCCAGCCTGCCAGACGCGGCAGTCGTCCCAGATGTACTCCGGGTCGTCGGCTTCGGCTGCACTGCACCAGCGCAGTTCGTATCTCAGGTTGCGCAGCGTTAAATTGGACGTGTTCGGGTCGTCTGCGTCCATCGCGCCGCGCAGCAGGTAATCCAGACGGCGATCGCCGTTCAGCAGCATGATCTGGCCGGCGTCGTAGCTGGCCGATCCGCCCAGCGGCCAGCACGTCACCTGCCGCCGCACGATCACGTCGTGTGCGCTCGAAATGCGCGGGATCGCATTCACCCTGCCATCGGGATAGAAGAACGGATCACCGGCAGCACCCCACGCCAGGCCCGCACTGGAAAACAGCCAGTAGAACGTGCGGCCGTACGGGTAGCGGCGCGCGATCCTCAATAGCAACACTCGCCGCGTCATGGCGTCCTCCCGCGTGGGCCTATGTTGTGCCGGCTCAGCGCGAGATCGCGCTCCCGATCCGACCGCTCGCCCGTGCTGTCGATCGCCGTGACGAGCTCCTGTGTGTTCCCGCGCCCGCTGCGCTCGAGCCGATCCACTTTTTCGCCGATGCGCCGCAGCTCCTCCAGCAGCGCGCGGGTGTCGCCGCCGTCTTGACCCCCGCGCCCGCCGGCGCCGCGCAGCACGCGCGCAAGGGGCACGGGCAGCACCATCTCGCCGGCGTGCAGGATCGCGGGGCCGGTCTGCGGCACACGCCAGGTGCCGACGGCGTAGCTCGGGATGTCCGCCGCGACGTTCGCCGCCGCAGCGTTGTCGGCGATGCGGGCGAGCAACGCGTTGGCGGCCTGCGCGGCGGCGAGCTGCGCGGCGCCGTCGGTGGCGATCTGCGTCAGATAGTCGAGGTCCGACAGCGCGTCGGCCGGGAACACGTCGGCGAAATACGGCGCGAGCGCGTTGCGGATGTCCGGCGCGAGGGTGTTGATGTAGCCGGCCATCGCGTCGATGGCGGCAGTGGCGTCAGCCTCGCTGGTGGCCTGCGCGATGGCGTTCAGGTACGGGGCCAGCGCATCGCCGGTGCCGCCGGGCAGCTGGTTGATCTGCGCCGCGAGCGCCTGGTTGAGCAGCGACTGCGCATCGGCCAGCGAGCCCAGGTCTACGCCGACGCTGGCTGCGATGTCGGCAAGATCAATGCCCAACTGGTTCGCCAGCGCGCCGAGCGCCTGGGTGCTCTGCACTGTCAGCGCATCGAGGTTGATCCCCGTGTTTTCCGCCAGCTCGCGGATGCCGCCGCCCAAGTCCGTCAGCTGCAGGCCCAACTCGCTGGTGAGGTCGAGCAGGTTGGTGCCGAGCAGGCCGGCCATGTTGACCAGCGCCAGCACCGTTTCGCCGGTGATGTCCTGCAGGCTGATGCCAAGATCGGCGGTGAGCTGGCGCAGGTCCACGCCCATGCTGTCCATCAGCTCCCACACCGTCTGCCCGACGGCGCCGGCCAGGTCGGCCAGGTGCTGCGCAAGCTGCGCGGCAAGCTCGAGCCGGTTCCGCGCCGCGATCTGCTCGGCCCCGGCGGCGGTGATGTACCCGCCGCCACCGCCACCGCCGCCCGGTTCGTCTTCGGGCGGCGCGCCGATGCCGGCCAGCATGCCCTGCAGCAGCTCGCGCACGCCCCAGAACCCCTGGTTGTAGTCGTCGCCGCTGGCTTCCATGCCGCGCAGCATGCGCAGGTACACGTCCGCCAGGCGCGTGGCCTGGTCGGCGTCGCCCGCCGTCACCGCGGCGTTGAGCTGCTCCCATGCCTCGGCAAGCTGCTGCTCGGGCGTGAGGGCCGAAAGGTCGCCCAGCAGCATCGAGTCAAGGTAGTTCTGCAGCGTCTCCGCGCTGCGCCGCTGCGCTGCCCAGTAGTCGGCGGCGGCGTTGCCGGCGTCGGCCACGCCGGTGCTGAATGCGTCGCCGATGCCGGTGCCGCCAGCCCCGTAGAGCTGATCGACCAGCGACTGGGTTTCCTCGCGCAGCTGCGCCAGGGCCTGCGCACGAAGCTGGCTTGCGCGCAGCTCGATCAGCGCCAGCGCCTGCTCGCTTGCGCCGGCCATGCCGGCCGCGCGCGCGTGCTCGTGGGCCTTGGCGATGGCGTCGGTGCGCCAGGCGTCCGCATCGCGCATCGACGCCTGGTATGCGCTCAAGTGCTGCGTCTCGCGCAGGATGCTGCCGATAAAGTCGGTGTAGGCCGCCGCGCCGCGGGCATGCGCGGCGTCGATGCGCTCGGCGGCCTGCGCGACGTACTCCGCGGCGCGCTGGTGGATCAGCGCGAGGTCTTCCTCGGCCGCGCCCGCGAGGCCGGCAGCGATCGCCAGCGCGTTGGCTTGATCGATCATCGCCTGCGCCCAGGCATCGGCCTGCGCCTGAGCCTCCGCCACGCTGCCGGCATCCGCGCCCGTCGGCAGCGTTTCGTCGGGACGGAACTGACCGATAAAGTCGTCATACGCGGCGCGCAGCCGCGCAGCCGCTGTCGCCGCATACTCCGCGGCGCGCTGGTGGATCAGCGCGAGGTCTTCCTCGGCCGCGCCCGCGAGGCCGGCAGCGATCGCCAGCGCGTTGGCTTGATCGATCATCGCCTGCGCCCAGGCATCGGCCTGCGCCTGCGCCTCCGCCACGCTGCCCGCGTCCGCGCCCGTCGGCAGCGTTTCGTCGGGGCGGAACTGGTCGATGAAATCGTTGTATGCCTCCAGCGCCTCCGCCAGCGCAGCGGCAGAAACGCCAGTCTGGCCGAGCAATTCGTTAAGCGCGTCGGTGGTGTCGATCACGATGCCCAGCGCCGCCGCCGCTTCAAGCCATTGCACAATCGCATCGGCCGAGAGCGATGGAAGCGCCGCCTCGAACAGCTCGCGGAACGCGGAAATGCCGCCCACGCCCTCGAAGTCGGCCGCGTCCAGGCCAATATCCGCAAACTCCTTCGCCGCACTCGCCTGCGCCTGCGTGAGCATGAACTGCAAACGCTCCGCATCGGTGTAGAACCGGTCGAAGTACGCGCCCCACAACGCCGATGCACGCTCAAGGCCGCCCGCTGCCGTGGTGATGTCGGTGGCAAGGCGCACGATGTGCTCGCGGGTGCCGTCGATCTGCACGCCCGATAGCGCCAGTGCCTGGTCGAGCAACGCAGCCGATCCTGCCACCCGCGCATACGTCGCGCTCAGCGTCTCGCCGCTGGCCTGCAAGTCCTCGATCAGTGCAGTGATCTGGGTCAGCGTGCCGTCGTCGCCGAGCAGGCCCGCGCCGGCGCGGATGTCGCTGGCGGCGAGCAGCAAAAATTGCGCACCCTCGGCGAGCAGCTCGGCATCGTGCCGCCAGCGCTCCGCGATCGCCGAGGCCTCGCCCACCTGCGCCTGCACGTCCAGCGGGACAGCACCGCCGAGGCTTGCGAGCTGATCGTAGTCATCACCCCGCCGGCGCGATCCACCGCCGCCACCGCCGCCACCGCCGCCGCCTGTACCCGGCGCGGGCGCCAGCGTGCCGAGCATGCCGTCGATGTTGGCGATGATGTTTTCGGCACTGATCCTCTTAGCGAAAACCTCCCACGTCTCGCGATAGGTCTTGCCGAGGATCGTGCCGATCTCGGCCGTGACGTCACCCTTCGCGTTGAACTCCTGCCGGAAGCTGGCGGGCACGTCGATGGCAGCGGCACGGCCGAACTGCCGGGCGATGGCTGTATTTGAGTCGAGCACTGCATTCCAGAAGTCTTCCAGCGGCCCACGCACTTCGTCGTCCAGCGCTGACGAAGTGGTGCGCCACTTTCGGCCCCGAAACAGACTGCGCTGCCGGACTTCCGTCACCGTGCTATTGCCATCAACACCTGCGCCGGAGAAGTCGATGTTCTGCGCCGCGGAATCGAACCCGTAGCTGGTGCCGAACAGCTTGCCCCCACTCAGTTTCTGGATCGCCGCCGCGATGGCGGCTGCAGCAGCGATCGCGGGGATCATCTGGCCGACGCCCATCAACGCGGAGCCGCCGCCGAACAGGTTGCCAAGACCCGTCATGAACGATCCGCCCAGGCCACCCAACAGGCCGTTTGCCGCGATGCTGCCACCCGCCCACGCCAGGCCACCGCCGAGCCCGCCCATGCCCAGCCCGGCCAGCGTGCCGCCAAAGCCCATCAGGCCGGTGCTGATGCCGCCGCTGATCGCTCCTGCAAGGCTGGACAGCAGGCTTCCATCGCCCAGCTGCAATAGCTGCCCGAAGCCCACCCCGCCCATGCTCGCCGCGCGGCCGGCCTGCATGCCGCCTCCGAGCATCGCGGCGAACATCGAGCCAAAGCCGCTGCCGGCCTGCGCGCCGCCGGTGTTGAAAATCTGCCCGAAGATTTTCAGCAGCCCGCTCTGGATGAGCTGGCGCTTCATGTCATCGAGCATCGCCTTCCACCAGCGCTTCACGCCGGCGGAGCCGTCGAGGATGGCGTCGGCCAGGCCGCCGGTGAAGTCTTCCCAGGCGCGGGCCGATTCTTGGGCGGCGCGCTGCGCATCGCGCACGGTTCCATCGTTCAGGTCGGCCATGTTGCGCGCATGGCCTTCGGCGGCCAGGCGGCGCAGCTCGGCAAGCTTGGCAATCTGCGCCTCACTCATCGGGCCAAGGTCCAGCCACGCCATCTCAAGCTCAAGGATGCGCGCCTGCACGTTCTCATAGTCCATCAGCGCGCGCGTGGCCTCGTCGGCCAGCCCGTAGGCCAGGCTGCGCAGCATGGCGTCCACAT
>CAUJIN010000042.1 GCA_963205495.1 Pseudomonadota bacterium | reverse complement strand
GCCTTGATGCCGGCGATGCGGGCCGAATACACCCGGCTCATCTGGCCCGCGCCCACGCCGACGGTCTGCTCGTCCTTCGCATAGACGATGGCGTTGGACTTGACGAACTTGGCCACCTTCCAGGCGAACAGCAGGTCGCGGACCTGCGCCTCGGTCGGCGCGCGCCGGCTGACGACCTTGAGTTCCTCGCGCGTGACGATGCGATCATCCGCGGTCTGCATCAGCAGGCCCGAACCGACGCGCTTGGTGTCGATGAAGCCGCAGGAGGCAGGCGCCAGCGGGATTCGCAGCACCCGCACGTTGGCCTTTTTCGCGGCAATTTCCAGCGCGGCGGGCTCGTAGTCGGGCGCGAGCAGCACCTCGACGAACTGCCGCTCCAGGATGGTCTGCACCGTGGCGGCGTCGAGCCTGCGGTTGAAGGCCAGGATGCCGCCGAAGGCGCTGGTCGGATCGGTGGCGTAGGCGCGCTCGTAGGCCGCGCCGGGATCGGTCGCGACCGCCACGCCGCAGGGGTTGGCGTGCTTGACGATGACGCAGGCGGGAAGGTCGAACTGGCGCACGCATTCCCACGCCGCATCGCTGTCGGCGATGTTGTTGTAGGAAAGCTCCTTGCCCTGCAGCTGGGTGAAGGTCGCCAGCGAGCCGGGCGCCGGATGCAGGTCGCGGTAGAACGCGGCCTGCTGGTGCGGGTTCTCGCCGTAGCGCAGGTCCATCACCTTGACGAAATTGCCGTTGATCTGCGCCGGGAAGCGCTGCCGCGCCGGCACCTCCTGCGCGAAGGCGTCCGCTTCCAGACTGGAGAGCACGTCGCTGATGCGCGCGTCGTACTGGGCCACGCGGTTGAATGCGGACACCGCCAGGGAGAAGCGGGTGCGGGCCGAGAGCGCGCCATCGCAGGCAGCAAGCTCGGCGAGGATTCCCTCGTACTGCGAAGGATCGGTCGCCACCGCGACGTGGGCGAAGTTCTTGGCCGCTGCGCGCAGCATCGCCGGGCCACCGATGTCGATGTTCTCGACCAGGTCGGCAAGGCGTGCGCCCGGATCGGCGGAAACCTTCTCGAACGGATAGAGGTTGAGCACCAGCAGGTCGATCGGCGCGATGCCTTGCTCCTGCATCACCGCATCGTCGGTGCCGCGCCGGCCCAGCAGCGCGCCGTGCACCTTGGGGTGAAGAGTCTTGACGCGTCCATCCATGATCTCCGGAAAGCCGGTCAGCTCGGACACCTCGTGCACCGCAAGGCCGGCCTCGTGCAGCGCCTTGGCGCTGCCGCCGGTGGAAACCAGCTCCACCCCGCGCGCGGCCAGCGCGCGCGCCAGATCGACCAGGCCGGTCTTGTCGGAAACGGAAAGCAGGGCGCGCCGCACGGGGACGGGCGTGGCATCGGAAAGGGTCATGTCGCAGGTCTCGGCAGAGGGCGGAACGCCCCGCCGTGCGGGGCGCGGGAAGTCAGTCGATGCCGTAGGCGCGCAGTTTCTTGCGCAGGGTGGCCCGGTTGAGGCCGAGCGTGGCGGCGGCACGACTCTGGTTGCCATCGTGGTGGCGCATCACCTCGCGCAGCAGCGGCGGCTCGATTTCGCGCAGCATCACCTCGTAGAGGTCGTCGGCCTGGTGGTCGCACAGGTCGTGCAGGTAGCGGCGCACCGAGTGCGCGACGACATCGCGCAGGGTGGCCGAAGTGGCCTTGCCCGGCTCGTTGGCCTGGGGCGAGGGCGGGGAAATGTTCACGCGGGAAGGCTCCGGGATGTCGCTGCAGAACGCGATCGGCGCGTCCTGCCGGGAGCGGCGCATTGTAGCAGGAGCGTGGCCGCAAGCGCGGATCGGAACGCGTTGCGATCCGCACGATCGTGCGGGCCGGCCCGCCATCGCGACGTCAGTGGAACTCGAATTCGAAGGCCACCGCCTGCTTGCCCGGATCGCGCACCTCCAGCGCGATGCTGGCGCTCTGCCCCGGCGCAACCAGTGCGGCGCCCTGCAGGTGGCCGAGATACTCCTCCGGAGCAAAGCGGCGGTGCGCGATGGGCTGACCGTTGATGTCCGAGAGCGTCAGCTCCAGGTCCGGCCAAGGCTGCGCCCAGCGCGCGTCGTTGCGGAAGCTGGCGCTGATGATGAGCGCCTCGGGCACGGAAGGGTGCGGCCGCACGTCGCGCGTGAGGACGTGCAGCGCATCGGGCTGGTGCCATGTCGGCAGGCGGCAGCCGATCGGATCGCAGATGCGTTCGAGCCAGGGCCGCCAGCGCGCATCGGCGGCCAGCGCGTTGCGTTCGGCGAACAGCGACTGGGCCAGCAGAAGCGAGAACAGCGCCAGCACCGCGAATAGAGCCGGCCAGCGGCGCGCGCTGCGTTCGGTCGCCGGGGTTTGCGCGCCGGGAAGGAAGCTTGGTGCGGGCGCGCGCAGCGCCAGGTCCAGCGCGTCGCGCAGGTCCAGCACCACCGCATCGCGCGGCGGCGAAACGGTCCCGGACTGCGGCGCTGGCGAATCGACCGCCTCGGACGACACCTGCGCTGCCGCATCCTGCGCGGGGGTTTCTTCGGAAGATGCGTCCTGCGGCTCGGATGTTGCGTGCGCCTGCGGCGCCCTGCCCTCGTCGGCATCGGTGGGGGACAGCGCGTCGGCTTCGGCGCCGGCCAGCGCGGCATCGTCGTATTCCGGGACGGGCGGCTCGATGAAATCCGCGTGGGCGCACAGGATCTCGGCGATCGGGTCGCTGCGTTCGCCATGCGCCGGCACCGATGCAGCCGGGTGCATCGGTTCGGCCGGGAGCGGCGCGGTGAACAGCGAAGGCTGGATATCGTCCGGCACCGTTTTGCGGCGCGCCACGATGCGCCCCGGCGGCGGATCGCGCGACAGGGTTTCCAGCGCGTCGAAACGCTGGCGGCAGTGGCTGCATTCCAGCTCGCCGCGCGTGGGCACCAGCATTTCGCGGGTGACTTCCTGGGCGGTCTGGCAGTGGGTGCAGAAGGTGTACATGCGGCGTGCGATCGGTGCGATGGGGCAATGATGCTATGAATCGACCGGGTTCGGGGCGTGCGGGAAATTCGCGGCCCGCGCCCGATCCGGAGCCGGTAGGCTCAGTCGGCTCCGCGCCGCACGCCCTCGATCCGCACCCAGTCCTCGCGCACCGCGACGCGCAGCTCGTCGAACCATTCGGCATAGCGGGCGAGCAGTTCGCCTTCCTGCCCGCGCAGGATGCCCGAAAGCGCGATGCGGCCGCCGGCCGCGACGCGAACGGCCAGTCGCGGTGCGAGGGCATCGAGGGCGCTGGCGAGGATGTTGGCTACGACGACGGGATAGCTCGCGACCGGCTCTTCTTCGGGCAGGTGGACTTCAAGCCGCTCGACCACGCCGTTGCGCTCGGCGTTGTCGCGCGTGGCGAGGATGGCCTGCGGATCGTTGTCCACGCCCACGGCGCGGCTGGCGCCCAGCTTCAGCGCCGCGATGGCGAGGATGCCCGAGCCGCAGCCGAAGTCGAGCACGCGCAGGCCGGAAAGTTCGAGGCCGTCGAGCCACGCCAGGCACAAGGCGGTGGTGGGGTGGGTGCCGGTGCCGAAGGCCAGGCCCGGATCGAGCCGCACGACGGCGGCCCCCGCGGCGCGCGCCTCGGCGGGAAGCTCCTGATTCCACGGCACGATGAAGGTGCGCTCGCCGAAGCGCATCGGCTGGAACTGGTCCATCCAGGCGCGCTCCCAGTCCTGGTCTTCCACCGTGCGGAAGGCGGCCGCGCTGAAGTCGAGGTCGGGATCGAAGGCTTCCAGCGCGACGAGGATGCGCTCCGGTTCCGCGTCGCCCGGAAACAGCGCGGTCAGGACCATCTCGCGCCACAGCGGGGTTTCGCCCACGCCCGGTTCGAAGATGGCCTGCTCGTCCGGCGCCTCGGCGTGTGCGTCCATCAGCGTGACCGACAGCGCGCCGACGTCTTCCAGCGCGGTCTGGTAGCGCGATTCTTCCGCTTCGGTGCAGGGCAGGGTGAGTTCGAGGAAAGGCATGGCAAAAGCGTCGAATCGAAACGGTGATGATGACGCAGGTTCGGTCGGGTTGCGTCGGGGGCATGAACGTTCCACGCTCCGGAGCGTCGGCCGCGTAGGTCGGGGCTACGCCCCCGACGCGGCGTTCCTCAGCCGCGTAGGTCGAGGCTGCGCACCCGACGCGGCCTCTCCGACCATGGCGCTGCGTCAGCCCAGCGCCATGCCGGCGTCGCGCTGTTCCTTCAGGCGCTTTTCCAGGTAGTGGATGTTCATGCCGCCCTGCTGGAAGCCGGGGTCGGCCATGATGCGCTGCTGCAGCGGGATGTTGGTCTTGATGCCGTCGATCACGGTTTCCGCCAGCGCCACGCGCATGCGCGCGATGGCCTGCTCGCGGGTGGCGCCGTGCACGATCAGCTTGCCGATCATCGAGTCGTAGTTGGGCGGCACCTTGTAGCCCTCGTAGACGTGGCTGTCCACGCGCACGCCGGGGCCGCCGGGCGGGTGATAGTGGCGGATCAGGCCGGGGCAGGGCAGGAAGGATTCCGGGTCCTCGGCGTTGATGCGGCATTCGATCGCGTGGCCGCGGATTTCGATGTCTTCCTGCCGGATCGAAAGCGGCTGGCCGGCGGCGATGCGCAGCTGCTCGGCCACCAGGTCGATGCCGGTGATCAGCTCGGTCACCGGGTGCTCGACCTGGATGCGGGTGTTCATCTCGATGAAGTAGAAACGCCCGTTCTCGAACAGGAACTCGAAGGTGCCCGCGCCGCGGTAGCCGATGCGGATGCAGGCTTCGACGCAGACGCGGCCGATCTCGGCGCGCTGCTCGGGGGTGATGCCCGGTGCCGGGGCTTCCTCCACCACCTTCTGGTGACGGCGCTGCATCGAGCAGTCGCGCTCGCCGAGGTAAATGGCCTTGCCCTGGCCGTCGGCCAGCACCTGGATTTCCACGTGGCGCGGGTTCTCCAGGAATTTCTCCATGTAGACGATGTCGTTGCCGAACGCGGCCTTGGCCTCGGATTTTGTGGTGGCGATCGCGCTGTGCAGCGAGCCTTCCACGTGCACCACGCGCATCCCGCGCCCGCCGCCTCCGCCGGCAGCCTTGATGATGACCGGAAGGCCGATTTCGCGCGCGATCATCGTGTTCCTGAGCGGGTCGTCGCCCAGCGGCCCGTCCGACCCCGGCACGCAGGGCACGCCGGCGTCCTTCATGGCGCGGATCGCGGCGACCTTGTCGCCCATCATGCGGATGGTTTCGGCCTTGGGGCCGATGAAGATGAAGCCCGAGCTTTCCACCCGCTCGGCGAAGTCGGCGTTCTCCGAGAGGAAGCCGTAGCCGGGATGGATGGCCTGCGCGTCGGTCACCTCGGCGGCGGCGATCAGTGCCGGAATGTTGAGATAGCTCTCCGAGGACGGTGCCGGCCCGATGCAGACCGACTCGTCGGCCATGGCGACGTGCTTGAGGTTGCGGTCCACCGTGGAGTGCACCGCCACGGTCTTCAGGCCCAGCGTGTGGCAGGCGCGCAGGATGCGCAGCGCGATTTCGCCGCGGTTGGCGATGACGACTTTGTCAATCATGGGAATGGGGAATCGGGAAAGGGGAATGGTTTGGGCCGGCTTCGCGGACGCAGGTTCTGCGTGCTGGATCGGGGGTGGCCTCAAGGGAGTTCATCAGCGCCGCGAGGCGTGCGAACACGCGGTCGATCTGTTCGGGCAGTCCGTCCTCGTGTGCGCCGTAGCCCAGGCGTTGGGCGATTTGTAGCTGGGTGTCCAGTTCGGCCAGCGAGCCGCGTGCGATGGAGAGGAAGCGGATGTACTCGGCGTGCGACCGGCGCGCTGCGCCTTCGGCGATGTTGGACGGGATGCTCACGGCGCTGCGCCGAAGCTGCTGGGTCAGCGAGAACCGCTCGGTGTCGGGAAAGCACGCGGAGTATCGGTACACCATCTCGACCAGGTGCATCGCATCTCGCCACACGTCCAGTCGCGCGTGCGGCCGCTTTGACGATTCCCGATTCTCCATTCCCGATTCCCGGCCGCTCAGCCAATCACAAAGAGCGGTTCGTCGAATTCCACCGGCTGGCCGTCCTTGGCAAGGATGGCGGTGACGGTGCCGGCGACCTCGGCCTCGATCGGGTTGAACATCTTCATGGCCTCGATGATGGCCAGGGTGTCGCCGGCCTTTACCGTTTGCCCGACCGTGACGAACGGTGGCTTGTCGGGGCTGGAGGATGCGTAGAAGGTGCCGACCATGGGCGAGCGCAGGACGTGGCCCTCGGGCAGGCTGCCGGCCTTGGCGGCGGGTTTGGCTGCGGTGGTGGCTTCGGCTGGTGCGGCCGGCTGGGCGGCAGGTGCAGGTGCAGGTGCGGCGTAGACCGCAGGGGCCGCGGCGGCGCTGGCGCGCGACAGACGCACCGATTCCTCGCCTTCGCGGATTTCGATCTCGGTGAGGTTGGATTCTTCCAGAAGATCGATCAGTTTCTTGATTTTTCTCAGGTCCATGGGTGGCTCGATTCGGTTTGGATGGGGATGGGGAGGCGCGCGGCGGCGTGCGTCAGCCGGCGAGGCGTTCGATCGCGGCGTCCAGCGCGTAGCGGTAGGAGGCGGCGCCGAAACCCGCCACCACGCCCACCGCCAGATCGCTGAAGTAGCTGTGGTGGCGGAAGGGTTCGCGCCGGTGCGGATTGGAAAGGTGGATCTCGATGAACGGGATCGCCACCGCCGCCAGCGCGTCGCGGATCGCCACGCTGGTGTGGGTGAACGCGGCGGGATTGATCAGGAGGAAGGCGGTGCCGTCCCCGCGCGCGGCCTGGATGCGGTTGACCAGGTCGTGTTCGGCGTTGGACTGGAAGCTATCGAGCGCGTGGCCGCGTTCGGCGGCCAGTGACTTCAGCTCGGCCTCGATCTGCGCCAGCGTGGTGGCGCCATAGACCGCCGGCTCGCGCGTGCCGAGCAGATTGAGGTTGGGGCCATGCAGGGCGAGCAGCTTCGCCATCGGGATTCCAAGGGGTTTCCGAGGGCGCGAGTGTGGTCCAGCGACCGCTGGATGTCCAGAATTTCCGGCAAGATCGCCGAAATTGAGCGATTTAATCGAGTGTTTGAATCCTCGCCGGTCAGTCCTGCATCCAGCGATCCAGTTCGCCCTCTCCGAACGACCCCATCTTGCGCTTCTTCAGGCGGCCATCGGCGTCGATCAGCACCGAATAGGGCAGCACGCCGCGCACGTTGCCCAGCAGCGCCGAGCTGTCGGTGTCGCTGGATTCTTCCTGGTAGATCGGGAAGCGGACCGGGTGCCGGGCGAGGAAGGCGTTGATTTCGTCCGGTTCGTCCAGGGCGATGCCGATGACCTGCACGCCGCCCTGACCCTGCGCCGCGGCGAAGGCGTCGAGCAGGGGCATTTCCTCCACGCAGGGCGGGCACCAGCTCGCCCAGTAGTTGATGAGGATCGGGCGGCCTTCGGAGCGCAGGGTGTGCGCCGTGCCGTCCAGTTTCGAGACCGCGAGCGCGGGAACCGGATCGCCCGGTGCCACGACCTCGCGTCCGTCCGGCAGCGTCGGGCCCTGCCCGAAGACGTGGCGTACCACCCACTGGCCGGCGTCGCTGCCCAGGAGAACCGAAGGGCCGAAGGCCAGCGTGGCGGCGCCCAGCCCCGCCATCGCTCCGACGATCCCGAGCGTGCCCACGAGGAGCGCCTGTTTCCAGGGCTTCACGGCGCCCCCAGCGCGGATTCCACCGCATCGAGGGTCAACACCGTCGGCAGTACCGCATCCTCGTGCCCGGGCCGGATCACGACGTAGAGCGGCACGCCTACCGCGCCGTGTGATTCGAGGAAGGCGGTGATGGCCGGGTCCACGCGGGTCCAGTCGCCCTTCATGTAGACCGCCTCGTGCGCGGCCAGGGTCTGGCGGAAGGCGTCGGTGTCGAGCACGCGCTTCTCGTTGGCCTTGCAGGTCACGCACCAGTCGGCGGTCATGTTGACGAAGACCGTGCGCCCGTCGGCGCGCAGGGTGTCGAGCGCCTTGGCCGAATACGCCTGCGCGCCCGCATCGCTTTCGGCGGCGGCCTCCGGGATCGCCAGCTGCGGAATGCGCCACAGCGGCCAGATCGCGAGCAGGGCCAGCGCCAGCGCCAGCGCGCGACCGGCGAAGCTGCCGCTCCAGCGCGCCTTTTCCCAGCGCCACAGCGCCAGCGCCAGCACCACGATGCCGGCCAGCGCATAGCCCAGCGCATCCACGCCGCGCTGCTGGCCCAGCACCCACAGCAGCCAGACCGCGGTGAGATACATCGGGAAGGCGAGCGCCTGTTTGAGGGCTTCCATCCACGCGCCGGGGCGCGGCAGGCGCCTGGCCAGCGCCGGCACGAAGCCGATCGCAAGGAAGGGCAGCGCCAGCCCCAGGCCCAGCGCCAGAAACACCGAGATCGCCACCGCCGTGGGCGCGACGAAGGCGAAGGCCAGCGCGCCTCCCATCAGCGGCGCGGTACAGGGGCTGGCCACCACGACCGCGAGCACGCCGGTGAAGAAGTCGCCCGCAGGCCCGCTCTTCGATGCCAGGCTCTGGCCGGCTCCGGCCCAGCCCGCGCCGATCGAGAACACGCCCGACAGGCTCAGGCCGATCGCCGCCATCAGGTAGGCCAGCGCGCCCACCACCAGCGGCTGCTGCAGCTGGAAGCCCCAGCCCAGGGCGAGGCCGAGCTGGCGCAGCGCCAGCGCCGCCGCGCCCAGCAGGGCAAAGCTGGCGAGCACGCCGGCGGTGTACCAGAGCGCATGGGCGCGCGCCTTGCCGGGGCTTTCGCCGCTCTGCGCCAGCGACAGCGCCTTGAGCGAGAGCACCGGCAGCACGCAGGGCATGAGGTTGAGGATGAGCCCGCCGCCCAGCGCGAGCAGCAGGGCGCGCAGCCAGCCTCCCGCATCGACCGGCGCGGCGGTTTCCCGGGCGGGATCGGCGAGTGAAACGAGCTGGTCGGGCGCGGCCGCGGGAAGCTCCAGCGCCACCTGCCGGGTCATCGGCGGATAGCAGATGCCGTCGTTCTGGCAGCCCTGGAAGGTGGCTTCCAGCGTGATCGGCCCCGCCTCGCCACGGCTGCGGCGCAGCCCCAGCGGCAGCTCGATCTGGTCGAAATAGACGATCACCTCGCCGAAGTGCTCGTCCTGATGCTGCTGGCCCTGCGGCCAGCGCGGGCTGGCCAACTGCACGCCGTCCGCATCGAGCAGGCGGAATTCGGAACGGTCGCGGTACAGGTAATAGCCCGGTGCCGGGGTGAAGCGCAGCAGCAGTTCGGTGGGCGAATTGGCGATGGCCTCGAAGCCGAAGGCCTGTTCTTCCGGCAGAGGCACGGTGTCGGAACCCAGCGCGACCTGACCGGATGCGGGCTGCCCGAGGATGGCAAGCCCGCCTGGCGCCGGGCCGGGGGATGGGGCTGCGCCGGGAAGCGCGCCGAGCGCGGGAACTTGGGACGTTGTTGCGGCGGCGGGCTGGATCGTCACCTCGCGCACCTGCGGCGGGTAGCAGATGCCGGCGTTGGCGCAGCCCTGGTACTTCAGCCGGAAGCGGCGCGCCGAGGAAAGGCTGCCTTCCAGCCCGGCCAGCTCGGCCGCGACCTGCCCGCGCCAGGTTTCCACGTCACCGAAGAACTCGTCGTGGTGCGGCGTGCCGTGCGGAATGTCCAGCGTGCCGGCCGGCAGCCCTTCGTCGAGCGCCTGCACGGAGAAGCGATGCCGGTACAGGTAATAGCCGTCGGCGATGGTGAAGGAAAAGCGCGCGCGGCTGTCGTCCACGGCGCGCGCATCCAGCGCGAACGCCTCGTCGACCGGCAGCAGGTCGGATTCGTCGAACGCCAGCGCGGAGCCGGCAGCCAGCGCCAGCGCGATCAGCGCCAGCGCGGCGGTGCGGAAAACTCGGAATGTCATTGCGGTCTTTCGTCAGCGGGCGGATCCGGCCGGTGCGGCGCGGTTTCGGACTCGATCCAGCGCAGATAGCGGTCCAGCCCGGAATCGGCTTGGACCACGAGGATCTCGGGGAGTTCATACGGATGCTGCGCAAGGATATGCGCTTCCACCGCCCGATGGTGCGCGGCCCGGGTCTTGATGAGCAGCTGCACCTCGCAGGCGCGCTCGATTCGCCCCTGCCAGCGGTACACCGACTCCACGCCGGGGAGGAGGTTCACGCAGGCCGCCAGCCGCGCCTCCACCAGCGATGCCGCCAGCGCGCGAGCGGAGTCGAGGTCGGGGCAGGTGCAAAGGAGAATGGCTGGGGCCATGGGGAGTTCCGTGGTGGTGGGGCCCGCCATGGCTCGAACATCGAACCAGTAAATGAAGAGTCCGCGCTTCGACGGTTTGAACCATGGGTTCGCAACGATGCCGGAGTGTACCCGTTGCGACTGCAAACCACGACGCCCGCGCGACGCCCGCGCGAGGCGGTGGCGGGGAACGGTGGCTGCGCAGGTTTCCTGGTCGCCTTGCGCTTGATGCGTGCCGTCCCATGTGGATGCGCCGCAGGATCAGCGCCGTCCGATGCGGTTGTCCTAAAGGATCGCCGTCGTGCTGTCCGCGATGAAGGCAATCTGCCGTCCCAGTCGTTCCACGCGAGCGCCGGAATCGCGGCTATGGATCGCAGGCCTTCACGACCACGGCCGCGGCCTTTGTCAGCGCCTCTTCGCTGCCGAACTCGAGCATGGCCAGTTGCGCCTCGTGCTCGGCGAACCTTGCCCGTTCGCAATGGCCGGGCGGAAATTCCCTCTCGTACACCGGTCGCGCCAAGGCCAGGTATCGGCTGGCGCGTTCCGCATCGCGGTCACGCAATGCGATTTCGGCCAGCAACAGATCGAGCTCCGCGCGGCGCATCGGCAGGAACTCGGTCGGGTTTTCGTCCTGCGCGAGGCGGGATTGGGCGAAGCCACGCCGTGCCTCGTCGATCCGATGTGCCCGCAGCGCAGCCCAGCCGTACTGCCGCCAGTAGTTTTCGCGCTGGTGCGGATTCATCGATTTGCCTTGCGGGTCGATCGAGTGTGCAAGGCCGAACAATTCCTGCGCCTGGCCGTGCTTGCCCACGCCCGACAGTGCACCTGCGGCGCTGGCCACGGCGTCGAGGGCAATGCCGTGTGAGGCCTGCGGGGAGACGGCCAGTTGCCTGATCCGTCGCACGGTGGCTTCCAAACCGGCGATCTGGTCAGGTCCATCCTGGGCCAATGCCAGCAATTTGAGCAGGGCAAGCTCGTGATCTGGCGTGACCGTCGAATCTTGTCGCATAGCCGAATGCGCGGCCAGAAGGACAGGCTCGGCATCGCGGAATCGACCGAAGTTCATCAAACCATGGCCGATGCCGCTCAGGGTCTCGTGCAGCAAGCGCGGGTCGTCGGCATGGTCGCGTTGCAGGCGTGCTGCGATGCCGTTCAGCCAGTCGCTCACCGATGGCTCGCTGCCGGAAAAATACCCCGGATTGGCGCTGCCGATCACGGTCAGCAGCACATCGAAGTTGGTGCGCGCCTCCAGCGCGTTGGCCTGCGCGATACGCGCTTCACGCCAAACGAAAAACAAGCCCAACGCGAGCGCCAGCGTCACGGTGCCTGCCAGCGCCAAAGGCCAGCGCCACTGCCACAGCGTCTTTCGCAGGCGCTCGCGGCGACTGCCGATGCCGCTGCGCAACGGCCGCCGGAACAGCCAGTCCGAAAGATCGTCGGTCATCATGACGACGCTGGCATACCGTTCGGTCGGCGCAGGTGCCGTGGCCTTGGACAGAATGCGGCCGAGGTCGCCCTTCATCATCCCGGAAGAGGTCCATGACGGTCTTTTTTTGCCTTGCACGCCGATGCAATCGGGTGATGCAACGATCAGTTCGCGCAGCACGACGCCAAGCTGATAGATATCGGTTGCGGTGGTGATGGGGCCGCCGTTCCGCTGCTCGGGCGCGGCATAGGCAGGTGTCATCGCGGCCACGGTGCGGGTTTGGCTGGTGTCCTGCGCATCAATCAGGCGCGCGACGCCGAAGTCCAGCAATTTCGGCCGACCGTCGGCGTCCACCTGGATGTTCGCCGGCTTGAGATCGCTGTGCACGACCAGATTGCGATGCGCAAACTGCACTGCATCGCACACCGGCAGGAACAGCCGCACGCGTGCCGCCGAATCGAGGCCGTGCGTGTCGCACCAGTGGGTGATGCGGTCGCCCGGCACATATTCCATCGCCAGCCATGGGCGCCCGTCCGGCCCGACGCCGCCATCGACGAGGTGTGCGATGTTCGGATGACTCAAGCGGGCGAGGATCTGGCGCTCGCGCATGAACCGGCGTGCGAGGTCGGACGTGAGTGCGGTGTCACGCACACGCTTGATTGCGACCTGCTGCACGAAGTCGCCTTCGACCCGTTCCGCCAGCCAGACCTCGCCCATGCCGCCGCGACCAATGCCATGCAGCAGGCGGAATGGACCCAGGCGCGTCGGTGGCGCCGGCTCCGGTGCTGCCAACAGATCGGTTTCGTCCAGGTGTTCGAGCAGTGCACGAAGTTCCCGTGCATTGGCTGTCCCCGAGCTTTATAAATGGAGGGCCGTGAGCGCGATAAATGGGGAACAAAGTCGAACACGGGCGAACAACGGCGGACAGAAATTGCAATTTTATTGCGGGAGGCGCAATAGGGTGGATTAGCCGCCGACTGACCGATTCAGGTCCACCCAGGCCACCATGTCGGCCTGGATGGCTTCGCGGGCTTCGGCCGAGATGCCCAGGAACGGGCGCGCCGGAATATCGACCTTGTGCCCACGCCCCGCCTTGCCGCCTTTCTGTTGGATGCGCGCATACGGGACATTGCTGCCGATCTGCACGAAGTCGCGGCCGATCACCAGCGCGCCCCTCTGCGGTGTGACGGACGCAGCCAGCAGGCCGCTTACCTGGAGCTTCTGGCCGGGCCAGTAGCCGCGCTTGGCGCGCGCGGCCGTGGTGCGGGCGGAAAGATCGACCCAGGGCACGCCGTCGGGCGAACGCTCGGTGGCGAAGGCTTCCTCAGCCACGTCGGCCAGATGGCCAGCGGCCTTGCGCATCAGCTCTGTGGTATCGAGGCCGCGCCTGATGAGTGCGGTAAAGGCTGCCTGAGCCTGTTCATCGTCCAGGGTGACGGTGATGGTGTCGGTCATGGCATACTTCTTTCAGGCTGGCCCGGATGACACGGTGAATCTCCCGGCCGTAGAACGTCGCAAGACGGATCGCTTGTGGGGATTGTAGGGAGTCCCACGCCGGGCCTAGCCGATTTCATCGCGCAACACCTCAGCCTGCCGACGCAGTCGCGCCACATCTTCCAAGCTGCTGCGCCGGAACGAAGTGAGATACAGCTCCCGACCATCATCGGTACGCTTGATGAAAGCCGCGTACAGCATCCCATCCCGCTCCACAAATACCAGCACATTCTCGCCCTGGCGGGCCACGAACGATGCGTGCTCGATAACGTGCTGCACGCGCCAGTAATCCCGCAACCCGAAGCCTTGGCCTGTGCGGCTGATGGCCTGCTTGAGCAAGGTGTCGTCGCTTAGCAGCACCGCCTGCGTTTCCACACCGAGCAACCGGCGGTCCGCCGCCGACAGGACGCCAACTGCGTAAGTCTCGCCCATGGCAATGTCGCCGCGCCGCCGCAGCATGGCCGTGATCTGCGCGGCGCTCAGGCCAGCGGCGGCATCAGTGGCTCGGAATGCCGTCACGGCGGCCTCTACGCGATTCCAGGTGCGCGCAAACGCCGGCCCGGTGAGCATGCCCTCCACGTACTGGCGTGCCAGATCGAAATCGTAGCGATCCAGATCAGGCTGGTAGGCGGCGCGGCCGGGGTTGTAGTTCCAGCCCGGCGAGGGCGTCATGCTGCGGCCGTCGGGCGCGGTGTACTGCCACGCGGGGCGCTCGATCACCTCTCCGGTGCGCTTGTCCAGGCCGACCTCCTGCGTCACCTCCGTCAGGCGGCCCTCGGAAGATTCCACCGCGATGCCACGCTGACGCACCTGGCGCTCGGTGAGGGCGCGGACGCGGCAGCGGCAATTGAGCGCACAGGGTGGGTAGTGGGTGTTCCAGATCGGATCGTCATGGTGGAACACGCGCCCATGCATGGCGGCGTGGGAGGCGCGGGTCACCGCCTTTTTCAACGTGAGAGACCACCATCATGAGCACCTTCAAAATCGTCACCAAGGCCACCGCGCCGATCCGAATCGACATTGCCATCCCGCCGGAGAAGCCGGAGATCAAGGGCCACTTCATCGGCCACGCGAAGATTCGCAGCAAAGCCGACAACAAGGCGCTGCTGGAGAAATACAGCGATTGGGACGGCGAAGGCGATGCCGATGAGGCGATGGTGCGCGAGCTGTACGACAGCTTCGAGGGCCTGGGCGACGACACCGGCGACCTCAAGGGCGAGGCCGCATTCGCTGCGGTGCTTTCCGGCCCGCTGTCTGCCTATCTGGTCCCGGCCGTGGTCGGCGCGTATTTCGAGCAGTACGGCGAGGCCCGCTTGGGAAACTCAAGGAAGCGGCGCTCGCGCTGAGCGGCGAGCGCGAACCGCCGGCGGAACCGCCCGATGAGGACGACCTTCCAGAGCCCGGCGCGGAAACCTCCACCGTGGAGGTCTCTATGCTCGATGACAGCGCGGACGAAAGGCGCGACCCGCCCCGCGTTGTCGAGGTCTGGGAGTGCAATCAGGATGCGATCCGCGTTTTCCAGCTCTGCCCGATCGGCGGGATCGGCGGCGGCATGGGCGGCGTGCTGTGGCAAGGCATCGGCCCGGAGGCGATCCGGGCCGGTGTCGCGCTGCTGCGCATCCCCCGGCGCGACTGGCCGGAACTGGCCGAGGATGTCGGCTACATGGGGCGGTGCGTTGCGGCCGAGCGGAACAAGCAGGCGGCGGCGCGGAAGGCGAAGTGATGGATCGGGCGTGTGGGTGAGGTTCACGCGTCGAACACGATCAGCATGACGAAGCGTGTGAGTACCACCAACACCGCCGCCACCGCGAACGCCAGCAGCGCCCATTTCAGGCTGCCGAACAGCGCGAAGAGGCAGAACAGCGCGAGCGGCAATTTGTAGAAAAAACCCATCACGTCCATGCGGAAAAGGTAGCGCACTCGTGGCAGATGTGACACTCAAGCTGGTGGTGGGGTTCGATGGCAAGGCCGCCGTGGCCGGATTGCGCGGGCTGCAGGGCGGCGTGAAGGATGCGGGCGGCGCGATGCAGCGCGAGTTCAGCGCCTCCGGCAAGGCTGCCGTCGATCTTGGCGCGAGCATCGACAAAGCCAAAACGCGCCTGTTGGCGTTTGCATCAATCGCTGCCGTTGGTGCGGCGGCAAAGCAAATCGGCGACATGGCCGATGCCTACACCAACCTCACCAGCAAGCTGCGCAACGTCACGGGCACCGAGGCGGAGCTGGCGCGGGTGCGGGAGCAGGTGCTTTCCATCGCGCAGAACACGCGGCAGGAATACGAATCCACCGCCACGCTGTACGCGCGCCTCACGCGCGCCACCGAAGACCTCGGGCTGGCAGAAAGCCAGCGCCTGAAAATCACCGACACCATCAACAAGGCGATGGTGGTGTCCGGCGCCAGCGCGCAGGAGGCCAGTGCCGCCATCATCCAGCTCTCGCAGGGCTTGGCCGCCGGCGCGCTGCGTGGCGAAGAGTTCAATTCCGTGGCCGAGCAGGCCCCGATCCTGCTTGACCTCGTGGCGCAGGCCACCGGCAAGACGCGCGGTGAGCTTCGGGCAATGGCGCAGGACGGCGAAATCACCTCCGCCGTGCTGACCGGCGCGCTGCTGCAAGGCGCCTCCACCGTGGATGCGCAGTTCGCCAACATGGGGCTTACCATCGGCGGCGCGGCGCAGCAGATGAAAAATGCGGCGCTGGAGTGGGTTGGGCAATCCGAAGCGATTTCAGGCGCGGCCGACATGACGGCCTCGGCGCTGTCCGGCATTGGCAGGAACTTCGCCGCAATCGCGGATGCCGCAGCGAATGCCGCCTTGGCGCTGTCGGCAGTATTCGCCGGCCGCTGGCTTTCCGGCTTGCGCGAAAGCGTTGGCGCTTGGAATGCCAAGCGCGCGGCCATGCTCGAAACCGCGAAGGCGACAGCAATCGCGGCGGAAAGCGAGGCAGTGCTGGCGGCGCGTGAGAATGCCGCCATCCAGCGCAGCATTCAGCGCGCCACGCAGGACATCCGGGTTGCCGAAGTGCAGCTCGAAGTGGGGAGGAGCGCGACCCTGCGCGCGGCGGCGGAAGAGCGCCTCGCCATCGCGCATCGGCAGCTTGACGCCGCTCAAAATCAGCTCTACGACAACACCCAGCGCGGCATCGCCGCGCGTGCGGCACTGAAGGAGGCGACCGACGGCGTCGCCAAGTCCACCCTGAACTTCGCCAACATCGGCAAGAGCGCGTTCGCCATGATCGGCGGCTGGACAACGGTCATCATCGCCGCCGCCGCAGCGGTTTACGGCATCGCCGAGTCCATGGTCAACGGCAGCGCCGAAGTCCAGAAGATGACCGACGATCTGAACGCATCCAGCGAGAGCGTGGAGAAGAACGCCGCCGCCGCGCTGAAGATGCGCCTGGGCGTTTCCGAAGGCATGGCCGGCGCGGCCGTGGAAGTGGACAAGCTGACGGCGAAGCTCGCCGAGCTCCAGGCGCAGCAGGAGCCGATCCTGTTCCGTGTCGGATTCGAAGGCTGAACAGGATTCCTGCTTCGCATCGACGCGCGGGGTCGGTTCGCTTTCGCCAACAGTGACCTGTCAGGTTCGGGCGGTGACAGCGTATGTGCATGGAGAACTCCTTTGCCGAATCCGCGGGGCCAGCCATGATCGCCACTGTCCGATTCCTGCTTTCGTGTGCCGCCATTGCGG
>CAUJIN010000041.1 GCA_963205495.1 Pseudomonadota bacterium | reverse complement strand
GCGCACACTGTCAAAGATCATCCGAGGAAGCCCTTGGCTTCAACTCTTTCCCAGCGAGGCATTTCACCTCAGGGAGCCGCTCATCTTACACCAGTTTTCCCGAACGTCAACCACTTTCGAAAAACCTTTCAGCGAGCTTCCCGCAACCGCCGGATCAGGAACCCTGAGTGGTTGCGAGCCGCCCATCTTACACCATGCAGCCGACCTGTCAACCCCTCCGGCATCCGGGCTCGCGTCGCACGGGACGTATACTGGGGGCAGCACCGTCGGGAGGACTGAGTGTCACTGTTCCACAAAGCCCAGCGCTGGCTTGACCGTGCTCCGGTACGCGATGCCCTTGATCGTCACAGCTCCGCCGGGCTGCAGATCGTGGTGCTGCTGCTGTCGACCGCCGCCGCTTTAGCGCTTCTCTCCAGCCTGCTGAAGAACCCCAGTCCAAGCCCCGCTCTGGCGGCAGGTGCAGCAGCCTGCCTGGGCCTTTGGTTCTGCTTCTGACTGCTGCGCCGCGGCCGGTTCAGGGTTGCGGTGGTGCTGCTTTACTCGGGGCTGCTGGCGCTGGTGTTGGTGAGCTATCAAAGCTACGGGCTTCGTGCGCACGCCGGCTTTCAGGTCGCGCATCTGCTGCCGCTGCTGCTCGGCGGCCTTCTTCTGGGCAGGGCCGCACTCTGGTGGGGGTTGGGCATCCTTCTGATCGCGCTGATGATCGGAGCGGGCGTCGATCTTTCCGGCGGAGCGCAGCTTGACGGTTCCACGTCCGAGGTGCGCGCCGGGCTGATGGCCTCGGCGCTTACGCTGCTTGTCGCCACCGTGATGCTGGATCGCTTGATCTCCGCGTCACGCCGCGCACTGCGCCGCAGCGAGGAGCTTGCCGAGGCCAATGCGAGACTGGCGCGGGAAATGGAGGAGCGCGAACGCGCCCAGGCGCAACTGCTGCACGCGCAGAAGCTCGATGCAGTAGGGCGGATGGCGCGCGGAATCGCGCATGACTTCAACAATCTTCTTGGAGTGATCGTGGGTTATGCGGGCATCGCACGCACCCGCGACGGCTATGGCGGCAAGCCGATCGAGGGAATCGAAAATGCGGCAAGGCGCGGCGCCCTGCTGACCCGTCGACTGCTCGGCCTGGGGCGAAGCCGCCCGCGTCAGATCGAGATCTTCGATGCCACACAAGCCGCATCCCAGGCCATGGCCCTGTTTGATCCTCTGTTCCGGGATCGCTGTGCCATGACCTTTGCATTGCCTGAGCGACCGGCATGGGTGGCACTGGACCGCAGCGAGTTCGAGCTGGCGCTGCTGAACCTTGCGACCAATGCGCGCGACGCCATGCCCGAGGGCGGTGTTTTTTCCCTGTCGCTGGAAATCGAAGGCGGCAACGCGCGCCTTGCGGTACGCGATACCGGTTCCGGCATGACGCCCGAGGTGGTGGCGCGGATGTTCGAGCCATTTTTCACCACCAAACCCGGTGACCGAGGCAGCGGCGTGGGCATGGCGATCGTGCAACAGCTGGTCGCGGACTCCGGCGGCAAGATCGAGGTGGAGAGCGCGCCCGACTGCGGCACGACGATCACGCTGCACCTGCCCCTTGCCACGCCGCCTGCGGCCTTCGGCGTGGGCGAGGTGGTGGCTCGCATCGTGCTGGTGGAGGACGATCCCGACCTTCGCGCCATTCTGGATGACACGCTCACCATCAAGGTTTCGAGGTGACCGCAGCTTCCACCGCAACGCAGGCCCGCGCGCTGCCTGCAGATCCGGCACCCGTGGCGCTGGTGCTCGACTACCGCCTTCCGGACTCGGATGGCGATGTGCTGATGCGGGAGCTGGTGCTGCGCTGGCCTGATGCGGCACGGCTGTTCATCACCTCGCACTTCCCCGGTGATGCAGGCGCTACCGCAATCGAAGGGGTTGGAGCCCTGCTCAAACCCTTCCCGCCTGCGCAGCTCGTCGCTCGCCTTCACTCGCTGCTTGCCGAAAGCCTCGATTCCATTCGCACTTGATTCGATCAGCGTACCCGGGCGGCATCCTGCGTCCGGGCATGCGGCCGATTGGTCTGCGCCGATGCGCTCGCTATGCTGGCGGTCTTTCCGATCTTCGAGACTCCGCCATGCCACGCGACCTCCGAACCCTACGCTCCAGGGCGCAAACCTGCGCCCCCGTCTCCGCAGCGCAGGCTGGCCAATGAGCGCGCGCAATGCGCGCGTCGCGCTGATCGGCGCACCGACCGACATCGGCGCAGGGCACCGTGGGGCCTCCATGGGGCCGGAAGCGCTGCGCGTGGCCGGCATCGTGCAGGCGCTGCGAGGTCGCGGGTTGGACGTCCTGGACACCGGGAATCTCAGCGGCCCGCTCAATCCCTGGCTCGGGCCGGTGGACGGCTATCGCCACCTGGAGGAAGTGGTGGCTTGGAACCGCGCCACGATGGACGCGGTCGGCGCGGCGCTGGCTTCGGGTCGATTGCCGATCCTGCTGGGCGGCGACCACAGCCTGGGCCTGGGTTCGATCACGGCGGTAGCGCGCCACTGCCGCGAGCAGGGCCGCAATCTGCGCGTGCTCTGGCTCGACGCCCACGCCGACTTCAACACCAGCGAATTGACGCCCAGCGGCAACGTGCACGGCATGCCGGTCGCCTGCCTGTGCGGCATCGGGCCGCAGGCGCTCACCCATCTTTCGGGCCAGTCGCCGATGCTGGCGCCCGACCAGATCCGCCAGATCGGCGTGCGATCGGTCGATGAAGGCGAGCGTCGCCTGGTGCGCGAGGTCGGGCTGGACATCTACGACATGCGCTACATCGACGAAATCGGCATCCGTCAGGTGATGACGCAGGCGCTGTACGGCGTCGACGAGAGCACCCATCTGCACGTCAGCTTCGACGTCGACTTCCTTGATCCCTCCATCGCTCCGGGCGTGGGCACCACGGTGCCGGGCGGGCCGAACTACCGCGAGGCGCAGCTGGTGATGGAGATGATCGCCGACACCGGGCGGCTCGGTTCGCTGGATATCGTCGAACTCAACCCCGCCTTCGACCTGCACAACACCACCGCGCAGCTGGCGGTGGATCTGGTGGAAAGCCTGTTCGGCAAGTCCACGCTGATGCGATGAGGCGCCAGTGACGCGGATCACGCTGCAACCGCTTCACTTGCGCACGTCCGGGGTGGCGTGGCTATACTCCAAAGCCAGTGCGATACGGACTTTGCCAACGATGACACGCAATGTTTCCCTTCTCCTGCTAGCCATTGCAGCTGCCGTGGTGCTGGGCGGCTGCAACACCATCCAGGGCGCCGGCAAGGACATCCAGAAAGCCGGCGAGAAGATCGAGGACGCCGCGCGGCGCTGAGCGCACGCGCGGACGCCGCCAGCGCGGCACTCAGGGGTCGGGAACAAACCCGCCCGGAAACGGGTCGGGCTGATGCGACCAGGGGCGCGGAGTCGGCAGCACACCCAGCGCGATCAGGTTTTCCCTTCGGTCGTATCGCAGGCTGCGGACCTGGTCCGGCCGGCTGCTTGCGCGCTCGAAGTGCGTGCGGTTCACCCACGAGGATTCCCTCGCGCCGTGTGCGGTTCCGAGTGAGGGACTGGGCGCGGCGGGTGCGGCGCGGCGTTCGCGCTCCATCGAAGCCTCCGCCTTGTCCTGCGCCGGGGCACGCATCGCCACGTCCGGCGGGGGCAGCCGGCGCTTTTCGCGGAATGCGGCGACGCCGATGACCCCGATGTTGACGGGTCGTCCGGTCCGCGCGGCGTAGCTGTCGGGCAACTGCGCGAATTCGAACGCCGCCACTTCCGAAAGGCTCTTGCGCCAGCCGGTGATCTCGGCGGTCTGCCACGGGTCGAGCACGTAGCCGGCCTGATCGGCCGCGGCGGTTTCCCCGCTCACGGCATTGATGCCGTCCACGCTCAGCACCACCAGCATGCGTTCACTGCTGCGGTTCTGCAGCCGGATGGCGTAACGCTGCCCCGGCGCGCCTTCGACCCAGAGATCGCCGCGACGCGGATACTGGGCCAGCGGAACGCCGCTCGCGCGGTCGATCACGTCCAGCCCGATCAGGACATCGTGAGAGTGCGCGACGATTTCGTGGGCGCGCGCGGCGCGCATCGGAAGCAAAAGGAACAGGGCGCCGAGCGCCAGAATCAGGGATCGTTGCATGACGGCATTCTCCGCGAGAGGGTGGTGACTGCAACGGCGCACTCCGCGCATCGGGGTTGAGCGAGCGCAGGCCTTTGCGTCTGCGTTGGGCAAAATTCATCGTCCCGCCCCCGTACCGCCGCCGCGCCACCGCTATGCTTGCGCTTCCTCAATCCCCGGATCCGCCGTGCGTCCATCCGCAACCCTCCTGCTGCTGTCCGCGCTCCTGCTGCCTGCCTTGACGCAGGCGCGCGTCCTCGGGAAGGTGCGGGTGGCAGGCATCGAGGGCGAGCCGCTGGAAAACGTGCGCAAGTCGCTCTCGCTGCTGCGCCTGAATGAAGCCGATCGCGACGCACTGGAAGAGCCGCGCCTGGCCTACCTGCTGCGGCGGGTGCCAGCGGAGGTTTCCCGCGCGCTGGAACCCTACGGCTATTACGAGGCCTCCGCGGAGGTTGCGGTCAAACGCCGGAACGGCACGGCCAGCGTCACGATCACGGTCGATCCCGGAAAACCGGTGCGCGTGGAAGCGGTGGAACTGTCGATCCAGGGTGCCGCCGATGCGGATTCGGCGGTAACGCAGGCGCTGGCCGCCTTTCCGCTGCACGAGGGCGAGGTGCTCGATCACGCCGCCTACGACAGCGGCAAGCTCGCGATCCAGCGCACCCTGCTGGGGCGCGGCTATTTCGACGCGGAAACCCGCACCCACCGGGTGGAAGTCACGCGCGCCACGCGTGCCGCGCGCATCCGTCTCGACTGGGACAGCGGGCCGCGCTACCGCTTCGGCGAAACCCGCATCGAAGGCTCGCACATCCGCCGCAGCCTGCTGGAAAAGACCGTGCCTTACCTCCAAGGCGAACCCTACGAACAGGATTCGCTGCTGCAACTGCACCAGCGCCTGACCGAACTGGATTACTTCGGCTACATCGACGTGCGCCCCGACATCGAACAGGCGCAAAGCGAAGAAGTCCCCATTGCGGTGTCTCTGGTACCGGGCAAGCGCAATGTCTACACCTCCGGCCTGAGCTTTGGCACCGATTCGGGCGCAGGCGCGCAGTTCGGACTGGAGCGGCGCTGGGTCAACGACCGAGGCCACAAGCTCGCCGCGCATCTGGACTGGGCGCAGCGACGCAAGAGCCTCGGGGCCGAATACCGCATCCCGGCGTTCGCCTGGGCCGAAGGTTGGTACGCCTTCGGCGCCAACCGGCGCGAGGAGGAGAGCAGCGTGCTGCGCACCCGCATCACCGAGCTGGTGGCTTCGCGCAGCGGGCGCTGGCACGGCTGGAACGTCGCGGTGGCGGCGCACGCGCGCCTGGAAGACTTCGAGATCGGCGACCGCGAGGCGCAGCGCGAGGGCACCGCGCAGGTTGGCAATTCGCGTCTGGTCTATCCGGCGGTATCGGCGCAGCGGGTCTGGAGCGACGATGCCATGTATCCCACGCACGGCCATTCGCTGCGCGGTGAATTCAAGTTCGGCGCCTCGGCGCTGGGTTCGGACGTGAGCTTCGGGCAGTTCCTGCTCGACGCCAAGCTCATCCGCAGCCTGGGCGAGAACAACCGATTCCTGTTCCGCGGCCAGCTCGGGCGCACCTTCACCGACCGGCTCCTGGCGCTGCCACCATCGCTGCGCTTCTTCGCCGGCGGCGACCGCAGCATCCGCGGCTACGGCTACCAGCAGGTCGGACCTCGACTGAACGAGGTTCCCACCGGCGGCAAGAACCTCCTGGTCGGCAGCGCCGAATACGAGCGCAGGTTCACGCCGGTCTGGGGTGCCGCGGCCTTCGTCGATGCCGGCAATGCGTTCAACGAGATCAACGAAGGCGCGTCGGTCGGCGTCGGCTTCGGACTGCGCTGGCGCTCGCCGGTCGGCATGGTGCGCGTGGACCTCGCGCGCGGGCTGGACGAGGGCGCCGGGGTCGAGCTGCACATCAACATCGGGCCGGACCTGTGAGCACGACCGCACGCGATACCACCCCTGCAACGAAGGCATTCTGGCCGCGCCGCCGGCGATGGCTGGTGATCGCACTCGCAGCACCTCTCCTGGCGCTGGTCGCGTTCGCGCTGTTCCTGTTCAAGACCGGTGCCGGGCGCGATCTGGTGCTGGGCCAGCTCCGCAGCGCGCTCGACCCGGAGGTGCTGCAGTGGGAAGAAGCCGAGGGCCACCTGAGCGGCGGCCTGACGCTGCGCGGGCTGCGCTATGCCGCGGACGGCACGCGGATCGAGCTGGGCGAACTTTCGCTGGACCTGGACGCGCTGGCGCTGCTGGGCGGCACGCTGCACCTGCGCCATCTCGAATCAGACGAGGGGCGCATCCTGCTGGCAATGGAAGAATCGCCGCCCGAGCCCTGGCCCGAGCGTCTGCGCCTGCCCGCATCGCTGCCCGAGCCATCGCTGCCGATGGCGGTGGAGATCGACGCGCTGCAGGTCCGCAGGCTCACCGTGCTGCGCGGAGAGGAAACGCTGCTTGCGGTGGATTCGCTCTCGGCCCGCGCCGCCTTCAGCGAAGGCGCGGCCACCGTCGAATCGCTGGAACTTTCCGGAAGCCCGCTCGCGCTGCGGCTCGACGCCAGGATCGACACCGCAAACCATTGGGCCACCGCCCTCAGGGCACAGATCGACCTGTCCCTGCCCAAGGCCGAGCCGCTGGCGCTGGATCTCGGGCTTTCCGGCCGCCTCGACGACCTCGCGCTGCGCCTTGCCACGCGCACCGAGCCTGCCAACCGCATCGAGCTGCGCGCCACCGGCGGACTGCCCGAACCGCGCTGGAGCCTTCAGGTTGAAGCCCCGCAGTTACGTCCGGGCTGGTTCGGCGCAGCGGGCGAAGCCCTCGCGCTGCAGCTCGGCGGCGAGGGCGACCTGACGCGCGCGGCGCTGGAAGGCCACCTGCGGCAGGGCGATCAGACGGTCGAGCTGGGCGCATCGGAACTTTCCTACGACCAGCGCACCCTGCGCCTGTCCCCGCTCGCGCTCGGTCTGCTCGAAGGCCGCCTCACCGTCGAGGGGCAGGTGGACCTCGCACCCGCGCAGCCGAACCTCGCACTGCTAGCGCGCTGGGACGGCCTGGCCCTGACCGCCGGCGCGCAGGAGGCAACGCGCTCGACCGGCCAGGCCCGGCTCGACGGCCCGCTCGACGGCTACGCGCTGCGGCTGGACGGCGATCTTCGCCGCAAGGAAGAACAGGCCAAGCTCACGCTTTCCGGGCGCGGTTCGACCCAGGCGCTCGAAATCGGCGCGCTGCAGGTGCAATTGCCCGCGGGCGCACTCGAAGCCAGCGGCCGCGTGGCCTGGGATCCGCAGCCGGAAGCTGCGCTGGACCTCCGGCTCTCCGACTTCGATCCGGCCTGGTTCGCGCCCGCCTTCCCCGGTTCGATCCGCGCCGAACTGCGCGCCTCGGGCGCCCTCGTCGATGGCGCACCACGCGGCCAGCTCGACGCCACCCGACTGGAAGGCACGCTGCGCGGCCAGCCGCTGCACGGCGAGGCTTCGGCGCAGATGGAAGCCGACGGCAGCGGCCACGGCCAGCTCGACCTGCGGCTGGGCGGCTCGCACCTGCGCGGCGAAGGGCGCTGGGGCGAACGGCTCGACGCACGACTGGCGTTTTCCCCGCTGCGCCTGCCGGACTGGCTGGACGACGCCGAGGGCGAGCTGCGCGGCGAGATTCTGCTGCGCGGCAGCCGCCGGTCGCCGGGTCTGGAGGCGCACATCGACGCCGGTCCCCTTGCGCTCGCCGGGCTTGCCACCGAGCGCCTCGCGCTGCGTGCCGAACTGGTCGAGGACAGCGGCTCGGCCACGCTCAGCCTGGAAGCGCAACGCCTGACCCTGGCCGGACAGTCGTTCGAGCATTTTTCCCTTTCCGGCGAAGGCGACCGCGGCCAGCATCGGGTGGAACTGGCGCTGGACGGCCTGCCGGGAAGGCTGGGCGCGCGCATCGATGGCGGGCTGTCGCCCAAGGCCGATCTCTGGCGCGGCACTCTGCTGGCGCTGGCGCTGGAGCCGCGCGACCATCCTGCCTGGCGCCTGCGCGAACCGGCGGCCATTTCGCTGGCGCCCCGATCCGGCACCTTCACGCTGGAAGACGCCTGCCTGGACGCCGCGCCCGCCTTCGCCTGCCTGAGCGCCGACAGCGCCTCGGGCGCACTGGAGGGTGAGCTTGCCTTGCAGGACTTCGACCTCGCCCAGCTCACGCCCCTGCTGGGCGGCGGCAGCGACCCCGGCTTCGCGCTGCGCGGCGAACTGGACGCCACCGCGCAGGTGTCACGCAGCGCCGCCGGCGCGCTGCGCGGCCATCTTTCTGCACGGATACCCGAAATCGCGCTCCAGCCCACGCTGGACCCCCGCGCCGCGCCGATCGAACTGCGCGAGTTTGCGCTCGACGCCACGTTCGCCCCCGATCTGGCGCGCCTTGAGCTGGATTCACGCGCCACCGCCGACGGCCACCTGCGCGCCGAAATGGAACTCGCCGATCCCGACGCGGCAGATGGTGCCCTGCGCGGCACGTTCGACCTGCTGCTCCCCGACATTTCGGCCGTCGACGGCTTCAGCGACCAGGTGATCGCCGCGCAGGGCCGCATCGAAGGCGCGCTGCGCCTGTCGGGCACGCGCGCCGCGCCGGAGATCGACGGCCAGCTCGAGCTCACCGGCCTTGCCGCCCAGATTCCCGCGCTGGGCCTCAAACTGCACGACGGCACGCTGCGCGCGCGCCGCGACACAGGCGACGCGATCGCGCTGGAAGGCTCCTTGGGATTGGGCGAAGGCGTGCTGGAGCTGGCCGGCGACCTCCAGCGCGACGAAGCAGGACGTCCCGTCGCCAGCGCCACGCTGCGCGGCGAGAACCTCACCGTGATGGATACTTCCGAAGCCCGGCTGCGCGCTTCGCCCGATCTGCGCCTGCACCTCGCCGACGGCCGCCTCAAGCTGCGCGGCGAAGTGGCCGTGCCGTTCGCGCGCATCGACCTGGAGCAATTGCAGAGCGTGCGCACGCCGTCTTCCGATGTGTTGATCGTGGACGAGGAAACCCCAGACGCCGACGCCCTGGCGGTGGATGCCGACCTCGGCCTGAGCCTGGGCGAAGACGTGCGCATGAAGGGCTACGGGCTTTCCGGCACGCTGGCAGGCAAGCTGCGCGTGCGCGATCGCCCCGGCAAAGCCACCACGGCGCGCGGCGCGATCGAGGTCGGCGGTGCCTACAAGGCCTACGGACAGGATCTCTCCATCACCCGCGGCCGCGTGGCCTGGGCCTCCACCCCCATCGACACCCCGGCGCTGGACGTGCGCGCCCAGCGCAAGATCGACACCATCACCGTCGGCGTGCAGGTGCGCGGCACCGCGCTGGCTCCGGAGCTGACGCTCTGGTCCGACCCGGCCATGGACCAGGCCGAACAGCTTTCCTACCTCATCCTCGGGCGCCCGCTGCGCTCGGCATCGCAGGCCGACGGCGCCCAGCTCACCCAGGCCGCGGCGGCATTCGGCGGCAATCTCCTGGCCAAGAACCTTGGCGCGCAGCTGGGCGTGGACGAGATCGAAGTGGCCGACAACCGCGCCCTGGGCGGTGCCGCGCTCACCGTCGGCAAGAAGCTTTCGCCGCGCCTGCACGTCAGCTACGGCGTGGCCCTGTTCGGCCCCGGCCAGGTCATCACCTTCAAGTACCTGCTCAGCCGCCTGTGGAACATCCAGATCGACTCGGGCACCGAAAACCGCGCGGCGCTGAACTACCGGCTGGAGCGCTGAAAGCGCCTCAGCCGCGCAGCGCGAGGAAGTCCGGACTGGCGAGCAGCCGCAGCGCATCCAGCCGCACCCGCGCCTGCGGGATCGCCTCGCGCAGCGCGTCTCGCTCTTGCGCCAGCGCGACGATTTCTTCCGGATGCACGGCGGGATTCACCCGCGCCAGAGCCTCCAGCCGCGCGATCTCGTCGGAAAACAGCGTTTCCATGTCCGCCAGCGCGGCTTCGATGGTTTCCTGCGCATGCGCCGCCACGCGGCTGCGGGTGGCTTCCAGCATCGGCGGCACCAGGGTATTGAGGATGCGGCGGTGGCGGGTGAGATCGATCGGCCGCTCGCCCGCACGCTGCAGCGCGCGCGGACTGGGCGAATAGTCGCTGCGGTCGGCCAGCCGCGTATCCACCACGACGCGCAGCGGCAGCGGCGCGAGGAAGCGCGTGACGCCGAGCCGGCGCTCGGCCACGCATTCGAGCACGAAGGAAGCCTCCAGCAGCACGCTGCGCGGCGGCAGGCCGTCGTCGATCAGGCAGGCGGCGTTGCCCTGTTCCGAGGAAAGCAGCAGGTCGCCGGCCGAACGCAGCATCGGATGGTCGTCGCGCAGGTAGAGCAGGTCGTCGCGCGCCAGCGCGGTGGCGCGATCCAGCGTGGCCTGGCGCGGCCCGGCCTTGAACTCCTCGAAGGCGTCGAGGGTGAGGTATTCCGGATCGAGCAGGGTCACGCCCGGCTCCAGCGTTTCGTTCTGCACGCCGAACTGCTCCAGCAGGCGCCAGGCGAAATCGTCGACCGCGGCGTGACGGTCGTCCCGCGCCAGCGCATCGCGCAGCAGGCTCTGGTCGGCTCCGCGCTGGCTGGCCAATTCCAGCAGCCGGTCGCGGCCGCGCGCGATCAGTTCGGAAAGACGCGCGTGCTCGCGCCGGGTGTCGGCCAGCAGCGCTCCGAACGCCGCCTCGCGCGCCTCGCCCGGGCCATATTCGGCGACCAGATGAAGCAGCCGACCGCCGAACAGATGCATCAGCTCGCGGCCGTCGGCGCAGACCCGCTCGAAGGCCTCCAACCCCTCGTCATGCCAGCGCAGCAGGACGTCCTGCGCGCTGTCTTCGACCGCCACCGCGTGGATGTTGACGCAGCCGCGCTGGCCGATGCGGTCGAGACGGCCGATGCGCTGTTCGAGCATGTCCGGATCGAGCGGCAGATCCCACAGCACCAGATGCTGGGCGAACTGGAAGTTGCGTCCTTCCGCGCCGATCTGCGAGGCGATGAGCAGGCGCGCGCCGTCGGGCTGGGCGAACCAGGCCGCGTTGCGGTCGCGCTGCAGAAGATTCATGTCCTCGTGGAAGCGCGCCAGCGCGATGCCGCTGCGGGTGCGCAGCGCGTCTTCCAGAGCCTGCACCTTGGCGCGGGTGCGGCACAGCAGCAGCACCTTGTGCGGAGCAAGCTCTTCGAGCAGCTGCAAGAGCCGATCCAGGCGCGGATCGGTAGCGTAGTCGTATTCGGGTTCCAGCCGACCGGGCACACCGGCGTCGGCGAGAAACTCGGCCAGAAGGCGGCCGTCGAGCGCCGGATCGTGCTCCTCGGGGCGCAGGCGGTGGAGATGCTTGATCCGTTCGGGGAAGCCGCCCACCGCGGCGCGGCGGTTGCGGATCATCACCCGCCCGGTGCCGTGACGATCGATCAGCGCGTCCACCAGACGCCGGCGCGCGGCGGCATCGCCGGCGCGCACCCCGTCGAGCTGGTTGCCCGTCAAACCGGCATCGGCTTCGCGCAGCGCGATCTCGTCGGCGGCATCCAGCGGCGCACCGTCGAGCAGGCGCTCCACGGTGGAGGAAAGCGCGACGAATCGCTGCGTTTCGCGTTCGAATTCGGCCAGATCGCGGTAGCGCGCCGGGTCGAGCAGCCGCAGCCGCGCGAAGTGCCCGCCCAGTCCCAGCTGCTCGGGCGTGGCGGAAAGCAGGACCACGCCCTGCACGCGCTCGGCCAGCGACTGCGCCAGCGCGTATTCCGGGCTGACGTGGTCCGGTTCCCAGGTCAGATGGTGGGCTTCATCGACGACCAGAAGATCCCAGCCGGCCTCGCGCGCCTGCGCGGCTCGCTTGGGGCTGTGCGCCAGCCAGTTCGTGGCCGCGATCACGCCCTGCTCGTCTTCAAAGGGATTGCGGCCGTCCCCGCTCATCTCGATCGACTCGCAGCGCTCTTCGTCGAAGATCGCGAAATCGAGGTTGAAGCGCCGGCGCAATTCGACGAACCACTGGTGCACCAAGCTTTCCGGCACGAGGATGAGCACGCGCCCGGCGCGCCCGGAAGCAAGCTGCTGGGCGATGATCAGGCACGCTTCGATGGTCTTGCCCAGCCCGACCTCATCGGCCAGCAGCAGGCGCGGCGGACGACGTTCGGCGGCGACCTCGGCCACGCGCAGCTGGTGCGCGATGACGTCGATGCGAGCCGCCAGCGCGCCCCAGCCCGGATGCCGCTGGGCTGCCGCGCGACGGCGCAGCAGCTCCTGGCGGAAATCGAACTGGTCGCTGCGATCCAGGCGACCGGAAATCAGCCGCGAGTCTGCCTGCGACACCGGCTGCTGCGCGTCGAGCTGGCCTTCCTGGAAACTGTGGACGTCGCAGCGATAGGTGAACAGACCGGCGTCGTGCTCGATCTCCCCGATCACCCATTCGCAGCCATCCACCCGGATGCGCTCGCCCGCGCGGAATTCGGCGCGCGCCAGCGGCGCGGATTCGAAGGCGTACTGGCGCACGACGCCGCTGCCGGTGAAAACGATCTGCACCGAGCGGCCCGCCAGCCGCATGACGGTGCCGAGGCCAAGCTCGGGTTCAGCGGTGGAGAACCAGCGCTGGCCGGGAACGAAGGAAGTGATATTCATTGCGCGATTTTACCCGCATCCCGCACGCGCCGGCCGCTCCGGGATCGCCCACGACGACGGGCGCCGCGACTTGCCGCGCAGCAAAAGCGCCTCAGGCCGGTGGCTTGCGGCGCAATTCGCCGAGGAGCGCGCGGGTAACGGGGTCGGAAACGGTGTCCGGAGCATCGAACGCGGCGGCGAGATCCGCGGCCAGGCGCTTGCCCAGTTCGACGCCCCACTGGTCGAACGGGTTGATGTTCCAGATCGCGGCCTGCACGAAAACGCTGTGCTCGTAAAGGGCGATCAGCGCACCGAGCGACTCGGGCGTGATCGCATCGAGCAGGATCATGGTCGAAGGCCGGTTTCCCGGATAGGCGCGCTGCGCATCGACGCCGGGTGCTCCGTTGGCGAAGGCTTCGGCCTGGGCCAGCAGGTTGGCGAGCAGCACGCGGTGCTGCAGCGGCTCCCCGTGATCAGGACGCACGACGCCGATGAAATCCATCGGCACCGCATCGGTGCCCTGATGCAGCGACTGGAAGAACGAATGCTGCACGTCGGTGCCCGCTCCACCCCAGATCACCGGACCGGTCGCGCAGGGCACCTGCTCACCGTCCTGCGTGACCGACTTTCCGAGGCTTTCCATCACCAGCTGCTGGAGATAGGCGGGGAGGCGCGCGAGGCGCACGTCGTAAGGCAGCACGGCCTGGCTGTCGTATCCCAGCGCGTTGCGGTTCCACACCGCGACCAGCGCGTGGCGGACGGCGAGGTTGGAATGGATCGGCGCATGGCGAACGTGCGCGTCCATCTGCGCCGCACCGGCGAGCAGGCGTTCAAAAGACTCCATGCCCAGCGCCGCGGCGACCACCAGCCCCACCGAAGACCACAGCGAATAGCGCCCGCCCACCCAGTCCCACATCGGCAGCAGGCGTTCGGGTGCGATTCCGTGTGCAAGGGCGCGATCGCCATGTGCGGTGACGGCGTAGAGGCGATCGGTCGTGCCCATCCAGCGGCGCAACACCTGCGCGTTGAGCAGGGTTTCCTGCGTGGTGAAGGTCTTGGACACCAGCACCGCGGCGGTGCGCGCGGGATCGAGCTGGCGCAGCAGCTGGCTGGCAGCGTGGCCGTCCACCGTGCTGAGGAAGTGGACGCGGAAGCGCCCGGGGTCCAGTTCGCGCAGCGCCTCCAGCACCAGTCGAGGGCCCAGGTCCGAACCGCCGATGCCGACGTTGACCAGGTCGGTGACTTCGGAAGCGCGCAACGCATCGACCAGCCGCGCCATGGCCTGCTGCGCCTCGCGCGCCTGCGCGTGCGCGGCGCGGGCGTTCGCACCGCTGCCCAGATCAGATCGCAGTGCCATGTGGAGGGCCGGCCGCTGTTCGGAGCGATTCACCGTCTCGCCTTCGAACAGCGCGGTGATGGCATCCTCCACGCGGCGCTCGCGCGCCACTTCCAGCAGCGCCGCCATCGCCGGCGCATCGATTCGCTGGCGGGCGAACGAGGCCATCAGCGGCCCGACGCGCAGTGCAGTGGACGAAAAACGATCCGGCTCCGAGGCGATCAGATCGCCCAGGCGCAGATCCAGGTTGCGGGCCGCGTGCGGGGCCAGCCGTTCCAGCCAGGCGACCGAGCGCACGCGGTCACGCCTCGCGTGCCGGCCGCAGGGCGCGGCGCGGCGCGGATGCGGAAATGGAAAGGATCATGTCGTCTCCGTGTGTTGCAAAAAAGCAACCTGCAGGGTGTGGCGCAGACACCCGATGCTAGCAAACACCAGACAGCAATCCAGCGCAGTCAGTCACAATGAATTCATATGTTATTGATACAAAAAGGAATGTGCGTTTGCTTCGGGCAAAAAAAACCCCGCCGGAATGTCCCAACGGGGTTATAACGGAGTGACGATTACCCAAAAATGCGCCCTGCATTACCCCCAGGAAGTGCGCGGTTCGCAGCAGCAGGTCCGGGAGGCGTAGCCAATCTACCACAGCGTTTGCAGAAAAGCTACACCTGCGGTTGCGCGGTCTCTTCGACGCCACACCGACCGCCCGTCAGACGAACGGAAGGTTGTCGATCAGTCGCGTGGAGCCCAGCCGCGCGGCGACGAGCGCAATGAGAATTTCGTCACACGTTCCTGCGGGTCGCGCCAGGTCGGCGCTGCGGCGAATCTCGGCATAGTCGGGCACAAAACCGGCGGCGCGCAGCGAAGCCAGCGCCTCGTCCTGGATCGAGGGAATTGCCCTGCCCTCGCGCCAGCCTTCGCGCATCGCCACGAGCGTGCGATGCAGGGCCGGTGCGCGCGCGCGCTCCTCCTCGCCGAGGTAGCGGTTGCGCGAGCTCAGCGCCAGCCCGTCGGGGTCGCGCGCGATCGGCGCCGGAACGATCTCCAGCGGCAGCGCGAGGTCGCGCACCAGATACTCGATCACGCGAAGCTGCTGGAAATCCTTGCGCCCGAAGACCGCCACGTCGGGCTGCACCATGTGGAACAGCCGCAGCACCACGGTGGCCACGCCGTCGAAGTGGCCAGGTCGCGCGGCGCCGTCGAGTTCCTCGGTGAGGCCAGGCACGCGCACCTGCACGCAGCGGTCGTGGCCCAGCGGGTACATTTCCGCAACCGTCGGACAGAACATCAGATCGCAGCCCGCGGACTCCAGTCCGGCGGCGTCCTCGCGCGGGGTGCGCGGGTAGCGCGCGAAGTCCTCGTTCGGCCCGAACTGGGTGGGGTTGACGAAGACGCTGGCCACGACGCGGTCGGCGTGCCGTCGCGCCAGCGCGATCAGCGAGTAGTGCCCGGCGTGCAGGTTGCCCATGGTCGGCACGAAGGCGATGCGCTCGCCGCCGCGCCGCCAGGCGCCGACCGCTTCGCGCAGCGCGCGGACCTGTTCGAGGATCTGCATGGAATACCTCAGTCGAAGCCGTGTTCTTCGGCAGGAAAGCGACCCTCGCGCACCGCCGCGACGTAGGCGGCGAATGCCGCCTCCACGCCGTCGGCACCGACGAGAAAATCCTTGACGAAGCGCGGCGTACGGTGGCGGCCGCGCAGGCCCAACAGGTCGTGCATCACCAGCACCTGTCCGTCACAACCGGCGCCGGCGCCGATGCCGATGACGGGGATTTCCAGTTCCGTCGTGATCTGCGCGGCGAGCGTGCGAGGCACGCATTCGAGCACGAGCAGGGCCGCGCCGGCCTGCTGCACCGCGCGCGCATCCTCGCGCAGGCGCTGCGCGGCGGCGGCCTCGCGCCCCTGCACGCGGAAGCCGCCGAGCTTCATCACCGACTGCGGCGTCAGGCCCAGGTGCGCGCAGACCGGCACGTCGCGCGCGGCAAGTGCAGCGATCACCACCAGCATCGGCCCCGCGCCTTCGAGCTTCACCATCGCCGCGCCGCCCTCGGCCATCAGCCGGCGCGCGGCATCGAGCGCGCGCCCGGGCGTGGCGTAGCTCAGGAACGGCATGTCGGCCACCAGCAGGGCGCGCGACAGCCCGCGTGCCACCGCGGCGCTGTGGTAGACGATGTGGTCGACCGTGACCGGCAGGGTGCTGTCGTGCCCCTGCACCACCATGCCGAGCGAATCACCCACCAGCACGGTGTCCACGCCGGCGCGGTCCATCGCGAAGGCGAAGGTGGCGTCGTAGCAGGTCAGCATGCTGATGCGCCGGCCTTCGGCCTTCATCCGGCCCAGCTGCGGCACGGAAACGGGGGCGGGGCGAACTTCGGGCGTGCTCATTTTCGGGACTCCATGGATTCGGGATACCGCGGCAGCCGCTCCACGCCCGCCGGATTCACGCGCGCGAGCAGCGCATCGATCCGGCCACGGCCGGGAATCTCCAGCGCGGGCGCGATCTCGGCCAGCGGCACAAGAACGAAGGCGCGCTCGTGCAGGTGCGGATGAGGCAGGGTCAGACGCGGCGTGTCGCGGCGCTCGCCATCAAACGCCAGCAGGTCGAGGTCGAGCGTGCGCGGCCCCCAGCGCAGCTCGCGGCGGCGGCCTGCGGCCGATTCGATGGCGATCAGCACATCGAGCAGGGCCTCGGGCGAAAGCGCGGTTTCCAGGCGCGCGGCGGCGTTGACGAAGGCCGGCTGCGCGGTTTCGCCCCAGGGCGCGGTGCGGTAGTACGAGGACACCGCGTCAAGTCGCAGGTCGCCGCGCGCGGCCAGCGCCGCCAGCGCGCGATCGAGCTGGGCCGCAGGATCCTCCAGATTGCTTCCCAGCCCGATGAAGGCCGAACGCAATTGCATCACTCGGCGGCCTTGCGCGGACGGCGGCGGCGGCGCGTGCCGCGCGACGGGCTCTCGCCTTCCGTCCCGGGTTCCTGCGAGGCAGGCCGGGCGCGCGCAGGCGCGGTCTTGCCGACCAACTGTGCGGCCAGCGTATCGGAAGGCACGGACTGCGCTTGCGCCCACCACTGCGCCTCTTCGCGCAGCTCGGGCACGGCGCTGGCGCGCAGTTCGAGGAAATCGAAGGCGGCGCGAAAACGCGGATGGGCCAGCAGGCGGAACACGCGCTTGCGCTGGCGCTGCGGGAAGCGCGACTGCAGCCACCAGATCTCGTGCATCGGCGTGCTGAAGCGGCGCGGGATGGCAATGCGGCTGCCCTGCCGCAAGGTGACCCGGTCGGCGGCACGCTGTTCGGCCACGGCCAGGTCGTGTCCCTGGGAAAGCAGCACCTGCAAATCGTGCGCGTAGGCCGGCCACAGCAGCGCGGCGAACAGGAAGGAAGGCGTCACCGATTTCTCTTCGGCCACGCGCGCATCGCAGTCGCGCAGCGCCGTCACCAGCATCTGCCGGCACAGGCCGCTGGCGTCCAGCGCCAGCGCCGTCGCCACATCGGGCAGGAAGTGTTCCAGCAGCCCGTAGCGTTCCAGAAGCTCGAACCCGCGCTCGGCGTGGCCGGCGAGGAAGAGCTTGAGCGACTCGTCGAACAGCCGCGCATTGGAAGCCTCGGCCAGCAGCGGCGCGAGGCGCGCGATGGGTTCGGCGCTGGCGGCCTCGATGGTGAAATCGAGCTTGGCCGCGAGCCGCACCGCGCGCAGCATGCGCACCGGGTCCTCGCGGTAGCGCGATTCGGGATCGCCGATCAGGCGCAGCACGCGCGCTCCGACATCGTCGAAGCCGCCGACGTAGTCGCGCACGGTGAAGTCGGATACGGCGTAGTACAGCGCGTTGGCGGTGAAGTCGCGCCGGACGGCGTCTTCCTCGATCGTGCCGTAGACGTTGTCGCGCACCAGCCGGCCGTTCTCCATCTCGCGGTCGCCCGAACCGTCGTCGTCGCCGGCGCGGAAGGTGGCCACCTCGATGATTTCCGGGCCGAAGACCACGTGCGCCAGGCGGAAGCGCCGCCCGATCAGTCGGCAGTTGCGGAACAGCTGCCGGACTTCCTCGGGCGTGGCATTGGTGGCCACGTCGAAGTCCTTGGGCTGCCGTCCCAGCAAGAGGTCGCGCACCGCACCGCCCACCAGATAGGCATCGAACCCGGCTTCGTTGAGTCGATACAGCACCCTCAGCGCGCTCTTGCTGATGTTCTTGCGGGAAATGGGGTGCTGTTCGCGTTCGATGACGCGCAGGATGGGCGGACTGGGGGGCACGTGCTCGTCGCTGGAGAAAGTCGGTTCCGGATTGCCTGCGGCATCCGAGCCACCTATAATACGCGTTCGGCTGAATCCAGCTCAACGCGCTCCCTTCGTCTAGTGGCCCAGGACACCGCCCTCTCAAGGCGGGAACACGAGTTCGAACCTCGTAGGGAGCGCCACTTCTTCTTTCCTGATTCCTTCGATGGCTTTCGTCGTTACCGAGAACTGCATCCGCTGCAGGTACACCGATTGCGTTGAGGTCTGCCCGGTCGACTGCTTTCACGCAGGCCCCAATTTTCTGGTGATCGACCCGGACGAATGCATCGACTGCACGCTGTGCGAACCCGAGTGCCCGGCCGAGGCGATCTTCCCCGAGGACGATGTGCCGCAGGGGCAGGAGCATTTCATCCCGCTCAACGCCGAATTGTCCAAGATCTGGCCGGTGCTCAACGTGCGCGAGGAGCCCCCGGCCGACGCCACCGAGTGGGACGGCAAGCCGGACAAGCTCAAGTTCCTGCAACGCTGATGACCTCGCTGCCGGGGCTGCGGCCTACGGCCTGAAGGCGCGCCACCAGGCGCCCGCCGCCGCCAGGGGAAAATGCGCCACGATGCCCACGCGCACGAGCGCGCGCAGCCACCACGGGCTGCCCGCGGCATCGAAACGACGGAAATAGCGCCACATGCCGCGGTGCTTCTGCCACTCCACCCACACCGGCCGACGCCGGCTCGAGGTGCCCTTGGCGTGGACGATCCGCACGTCGGTCGCCACCGCGATGCGGCGGCCCGCCAGCAGCACGCGCCGGCACAGGTCCAGATCCTCGCAGTGCAGCACATAGCCGGCATCAAAGCCGCCCAGCGCCTCGAACAGGTCGCGCGGCATCAGCATCAGCGCGCCGGAAGTGGCCTCGACCTCGATCAGCGATCCCATTTCCCTCTGCGACTCCTGCGGCACCTTGCGCCCCAGCGCCTGCGCGATCGCACGCCCCGGACTTGGCGTGCTGCGCCGCGCGGCGGCCTGCGGGCTGCCGTCGGCATTCACCAGATGCGCGCCGAGGATTCCCAACTGCGGTGCAGCAGCCAGATGCGCGAGCAGGCGCGGCACGGCGTCCGGTTCCAGACGGCAGTCGGGATTGACGAACAGCAGGTGCGCCCCCTGCGCCCGAGCCGCCCCCTGGTTGCAGGCGGTCGCAAAGCCGGGGTTGTCCGGATTGCGCAGGATTTCCAGACGCGGATCGTCGGGCAGCGCGTCGGGCGCGCCGTCGCGCGAGCCGTTGTCGACCACGACCACCCGGATGCGCGCCTGCTGCGCCAGCAGATCGGCGACGCAGGCGTGCAGGAAAGCCCCGCTGTCGTGGCTGACCACGACCGCGGTGACTTCAGCGGCGGGCACGGTCACGACCCGGCTTCCGGCGGTCCGTTCAGGCCGTCGCGTCGCGCCAGCGCGACGAATGCGCGCAGGCCAGCTCGAACGCATCCGGCCACGCGCGCAGGCCCGCCGCCAGTCGATGGGTTTCCTCACGGAACCGCTGCACGCAGCCGGCGGCATCCAGCGATGCGGGCCAGCCGGCCAGACGCGGCGCCTCACCTTCGATGAGCACCTTGCCCTGCGCCTGCACCGCGGCGCGCAGATCGGCCAGCCAGTAGACCGGCGGCGACTTCTCCGAACCTGTCATCTGCTGCATGCGCTCGATGATTCCCGAGCGGTGCCAGGCAAGGAACTCGGCCAGATAGGTTTCCACTCGCGCATCGGTCGCTCCCGCCAGATCTTCCAGCTTGGCCGCGAGCACCGCCAATCGTCGCGACGCATCGGCTGCGTACAGATCCTGCCCGACATGCGCGACCAGTCCGGCCAGGCACTTGGCAAGGTCCGGGCGGCCCAGCCCATCGTCGGCGCCCCGGCCCGGATGCCCCTGCCCCAGCGCCTCGGGGAAATCGAGATCCACCGCATCCGGCTGGGCCAGACGCAGCAATTCGACCTGCAGCTCCATCGCCTTGGGCGCTTCGGGCAGGGTGCAGGGAATCAGCCGGCTGCCGTCGTACGCCAGCGGAACCAGACGTTCGCCCAGTCCCGCGCCGAATCGATTCAGGCCAGCCCAGAGCGACGGCATGCGGTAGTTGTCGAGATAGGCCTCGCGCGTGGCGGTCAGGCCGGCGCGCTCGGTGGGCCCGAGTTGGAAAGGCAGGGTCGGATCGGTCAGTGCAAAGCGGCCGACGCGGCCGACCGCGGTGAGCGCCACGCGCCGCTCCGGACGCAGCCACGGGGCGCGCTCGGGAATCACGCCGTGCAGGCTTTCGCGCGTTGGCGCCGCATCGGACTGCAGCGCCAGCGCCTCTCCCAGGTTCAGGCCGCAAACCGCCAGATGCGCTGCCAGCGGATCAACCGCCGGAACGCCACCGGCCTGGCGCGCGTCCTCGCCCGAGGCGAAGCTGCGCAGCGCATAGGCGCGGGTATCGGCGTACAGCCCGGCCGCCGCCTCGGGGTGGCGTGCCAGCGGCAGTTCCATGTCCGCCTCGATCACCAGGTGCCGCGTTCCGGCCGCCAGCAGGGCCACCAGATTGCGCGCCGCGCCCGCGCCCTGCGCCTTTGGCGGCAGCAGCGCAGCGATGGCTTGCGCGCGCTCGCCCAGGGATTGGGTCAAGGCCTTCACCACCGCCTCCGCCGACTGGCGGGTGAGATAGCGCATCGCAGCGCCGGTGCCGCGGCCGAAATCGGCCACGCGCGCGGCGCGTGACGGCACCGCATCGGGCGCGGCATCGGTATCCACGACGTACACCGGATACGCCAGCCCGAAACGGGACGCGTGCGCGCGCAGGCCCGCCAGCGCACGATCCAGCCCATCGGCCGGCTCGGAAGCGCACAGCAGGTACAACCCGGAAACCGGCGCCTGCGCGGTTTCTGCGGGTGCGGCGAACTCGCTGACGAAATCCACGTCGCTGCGCAGCAGGCGGTTGCTAACGAACATGTCGAGCACCTTTCGGACCGCCTGCTTTTGGCCCTTGAGCGAAGGCAGGGCTTCGACGATGCGCGCCAGATGCTCATCCAGCGTGAGGAAGGGCTGGCACAGGCCGAAGGCGCGCGCCACGTCCTGGGTCATCACCTGGCTGCGGCCCGTGCTCGCCTCGAAGAACACCGCTTCATCGGTGCCCAGGGATGCGATGCGGCCTTCGACCGCGGCGTACAGCGTGGAGGAATCACCGGCGGCGGGAGGATGGGTGGATGCCATGGAATACTCGGAAATCAGTGGAAAACATGCCACGGCAGGTGGTGCCGGGCGGGCTGTGGTATCTGCGGCGAATTGGTTCCGACCGACTCAAGGCGAGGGAAACAGCTCTCCCTGATGCCCATCCTCTCCGTTCGCGGGCGGCTGCGCGGCGGCATCCAGCGATGCCGCGATCCGTTCGCGCAGCGGCGCCAGCGGATCACGCAGGATGAACTCGGCCACCTGCGCATTGTAGTGGGGATAGCGCGCGACCAGCCGCGCCAGGTTTTCGCCGCCGGCATGGTGCCCGGTCGGTCCGAACGAGGCACCGCCGCGGTGCGCGACATAGGCCGCGGCGCAAAGCACGTTGCGCCAACCGTGGCCGGCGCCGCGCAGGCACAGGTCGTTCTCCTCGCCATAGCCCCGCCCGAAGGTGGCCTGGTCGAAATCGCCGATGGCATCGAGCATCGCGCGGCGCACGAACATGCAGAAGCCCACGCCGGTCGGAAGCTCCGGGTATTCCCCCGCACCCGCGCTCATCGTGGCCCGCGCGATGCGGGCGGCATCCGCCTCGCTCGGCACCGGCGCGGCGCGGCACAGTTCGGGAAACGAGCAGATTTCGGCGTTGTTGGACCAGGGCGTGATCGTGCCGATGCGCGCGTCGGACGCGGCGCAGGCCCGCATCGCCTCGTACCAGCCGGGCGCGGGCACGGTGTCGGAATTGAGCAGGATCACGTCGTCCGGCGCGCACTCCGCAAATCCGCGGTTGACGTTGCCGACGAAACCGAGATTTGCCTCGCGCCGCACCACGCGCACGCGCAGCCGCGTCTGCGCGACAAACCGCTCCAGCAGCGCCGGAACCGCGGCATCGGGCGAGGCGTCATCGGCCAGCAGCACCCGCGCGCCGACCGGCAGGGTCCGATCCAGCGCCGCAAGGCACCGTTCCAGATCATCGAGCGCCTGATACACCGGCACGAGAACCGTGACGCTCATCCCCACTGCCGCTCCATGCGGAAATTGCCGAGGAAGCGGGTGGAACCGCGAATCGTGACCGCGCGCTCCACGGTGTCGAACAGGCGCAGGCCTTCCGGATCCATCGCATGCAGTCGCAGGATGTAGCTTGCCGGCAAGAGCGCCAGGCGGGTGAAGCGCAGTCGATAGCGCCAGTGGCTTGCATCCACCCGCACGGGCCTGGCCCCGTCCAGCTCGCTGCTGGTGGTGAACAGCCCGGCACCATCGGCGCGAACGAAACCGGCGGCCAGCACCGGCACGCGCCCGTCGGGGGAATACAGATCGGCTTCGATCTCCAGATCGCCGCCCTCGCACAAGAGCCGCGCGGTCTCGTCCTCGCTGCCCTGCACCGCCACCCGCACCACGCGATAGGCATCGCCGGCATAGCCCGCTTCCAGCGCCGGCCCGTGCTGCAGCGCCTGTTTGCGGTCGTGAAAGGCGAGGTAATCCTGGGTCACGTCGAACACGTCGCCATAGGCTTCCACGCGCCCCTGATTGAGCCACAGCGCCTGCCGACACAGCTTCTGGACGTGGTACATCGAATGCGAAACCAGCAGCAGGGTGCCGCCGGATTCCAGGTAATCCTCGATCCAGCGGATGCACTTCTTCTGGAAGGACTCGTCGCCCACCGCGAGCACTTCATCGGTCACGAGGAGGTCCGGTCGCACCGCGGCGATCACGGCAAAACCCAGCCGCACCACCATGCCGGAGGAATAGTGCTTCACCGGCTCGTCGAGATAGCGCCCGATATCGGCGAAGGCCACGATTTCCTCGAAACGCTCGCGAACCTGCGCCGCGCTCCAGCCGAGGAAGCCGGCGGCAATGGATACGTTCTCCCGCCCGGTGCGCTCCAGATCAAATCCCGCGCCCAGCTCCAGCAGGGCGCCCATCGTGCCGCTGCGCTGGACCGTTCCCGCGCTGGGCAGGAGCACGCCGGAAATGAGTTTGAGCAGGGTCGACTTGCCCGCGCCGTTCTCGCCGATGATGCCCAGCGATTCGCCACGCCCCACGCTGAAGCTGATGTCGTGCAGCACGTCCCACTGCGGGAAGCGCCGGCCCAGCAGGATGCGCCCGAACGCGCCCAGCCGCGTGCGCGCATCGCCGCTGCGCGGATAGGCCTTGCCGAGGTGCTCGGCGCGCAGCAGAACCTCGCTCACAGGAACTCCCGGACGTGCGGGCGGAAGCGCCGGTGCATCCCCCAGGCCAGCAGCAGCGCGAACAGCGCAAACAGCAGCGAGGGCCAGGGGAAAATCACGGAAGCGTCGCGCCAGAGCAGCGGATCGCGAATCCCCGCGATCAGCCCGCCCATCGGATTGACCCTCATCCAGCCGCTGAACATCGGCGGCAGCAGGCTGTGGGCATAGAGGATCGGCGTCAGGAACATCCAGGCCGTCAGCAGGTAGGTGAGGATCTGCTGGGTATCGCGCGCAAAGACGTTGCAAATCGCGGAAATCTGCGCCAGCGCCAGCGCCAGCGCGGCCAGCCCGATCCAGGCGATGAGCGTGGCCGGCAGCCAGACCAGCGAGATGAGGTCGAGCCAGAGCGCCAGCAGCAGCACCACGACGAGGAACCCGATGCCGTGGATGATGAAGGCGGCGATGACCCGTGCGGCGACCATGTCCCAGGTCGAGATCGCCACCTTCGCAAGCAAGCCCGCACCGTCGGTCAGCGCCGACGCGCCGCGCGCCACGGCCTCGGAAAACGCGAACCAGGGCCACATGCCCAGCGCCAGAAAGGCCACATAGCCTCGTTCATCCAGCCCCGGCACCCGCGCCTTGAAGATGCCCGCGAACACAACCGCGAACACCAGCAGTTGCAGCAGCGGCGCCAGCACCGCCCAGGCCGCCCCCAGCACGTTGCCGGTGAATCGCTGACGCAGGTCTTGTTGAACGAGAAGAAAGACCACTGTGGCTCAGTACGCTGGGAGATCAGTGGTGAAGGATAGCGGGGTTGATGGCTTGGCGGAGGAATGAACGCAGTGCCAGGCTCTGCACCGGGATTTTGCGTAGGGCGGAACCCGCGAAGCGGATTCCGCCGAACCGATATCGCGCACTGGCGTCGGAATCGCCTGCGGCGGTTACGTCCTGCCGACTACCGTCGGCTATGTCCCCGACGGCTTTTCCGCACCGGGAACGGCGGGGGCCGTTTCGGTGAAATATCGCGAAAACAACTGCTGCACGACTTCGTCGTTCATCTGCGTCGGCATCAGTACGAAGCGCTTCATGTAGGTCGTGCGCGCCTGCTGCGCCACCTCGGACTTGATGGCCGCCTCGATCTGGTCACGCACGTCCTCGAAGGGTGGCACCACGGCCGGGTTGCTGAAGTCCAATGCACGAGAGACTGGAAAGTGCAAGCTTTCCAGTCGGCCATCGGTTCAGGGTCAATATTTACAGGTCAATCTTTACCATCGGCCGCGGATGCAGCAGCATCGAAGTAACGGGATGGGAGCTGCTGCACTGCCTCATCGTTCAACGTCGCCGGCATCAGCACGAAAGCCTTCATATAGGTGGTTCGCGTCTGCTGCTCCACTTCCGAACGAATGTCGCTGATCAATTGATCGCGCACCGCATCGAACGTGACTTCAACTGCAGGGTTGAGCTTGACCAACTCTATGAGATTGTAGCCACCGCCGCCCTCGAAAACCTCGGTCAATCCGGGCATATCCTTGAGCGGCGCAAGACTCGTTCGAATGACCGGATCGACGTGCAGAAGGTCAGTCAGCGGGATGTCCCCCGAGAACTCAGCCGGGGCATCCGGATCGACAAACTCCTTGGCAACCACATCGAAATCTTCGCCCCCCACGATTCGACGCCTGGCGTTTTCTGCGACCAGCTTGGCAGCAACGTCACCATATTTTTCAGTCGAAACCTTGAGGTGTCGCAAGGTATAACTCGGCGATGATGAGTAATTCTGCTTTTCGACCTGAAACCGTTCTCTGGCAATCTGGAGCAGTTGCTCTTCGGAAACATCACGCACCACGGTCTTCATGAGTGCATTGGCTAACGCCGTGCGACGCGCCAGCTCGGTATCTCCTGCCTCTTCGGCTGGCACCACAATGCCCTTCTTCTCCGCCTCATTGGCGAGCTGAAGCGTCAGGAGCATCCCGTCGATCAGTCGCGCCATGCGATCAGGATCATTCAAGAAGTCCGATCTAATTGCTTTCGGCATCTCCTCAATTCTCTGATCGATCAGAGCAACAGTTAGCACCGCGCCACCTCTTTCAGCAACCCTCACCTCTGGAGACAAATCCGCAGCAGATGCAGAACTGGTTGTGAACGCAAGCAGAATCGGCAAAAGGGCCAGTACTGCGACGAAAAAACGAACAGGTTGGATCATTCGTCCGATCTCAATTGGAAGGCGGAACCAGACGTGTCATGTCGGCCTTCTTTCCGCACATGGATCCAGAAGGACAGCCCGGAATCAGCGCACCACCAGTGTTTCGGAAATTGTCCAAACCGTGCCCGATCACGTTGAGGTACATGACAGCGCCCGGCTTCAAGAAACAAGCACCACTTGGTGCCGTCAGGGTGCCGGAAGTGGACTCGAAAGCCCCACCACCCTTGATGCGGCAATATGCACGGTCATACCAATCGTTGGACGTATTGGTGTACGACTTGGCCCTGAAATCACCCGGACAGGGGCTGATGGAAGCCTCGAATTGCGAGATATCACTCAAACCAAGGTAACTTTGCGGCTCGACAAAGGTAATGCGCATACCAGTGTTTGCCGCGATGTTGGCGGGAATCGTGAACGGCATGACAAGGTAGTAGGAGTTCGGATCGACATGCGGCCCTGGCACACCACCTCGACCGTAAGTGCCTGCAATAAGCACGTCAAATGTAACCGGCGCGCCGGCACCATTCTTGAATACCATATCGAACGTCAGACTTTGACTGGGCAGGCCCGAGAATGCGAAGCCCGGAGCGGAACGTGCCGGATGCCCCGGCGGATAGTACTCGCTGCAGTAATCGCTGCCCGGGGTTCCACCACCGACGGACGATGCTAGCCTCACCGTACCACTGACCGGCAATTGCTCGATGGCAACCGCAAGCTTTCCTTCCACCGTGTCAACGGTATTCGAATAGCAACGCATGGTGAAACGGTACTCCGTTTCCTCTCCCGCCGTGCTGCTGCGACCAAGGTTGCCGAGCACATAGCCTGTGGATGCCGTCCCTTGTGCAGGCCACTCCTTGCTCCAGACGCTTCCACCGGGCGGGGTATAGTTGCTCCAGGCTCCGCTGGCATTCTTCTTTTCGATCTTGACCCCATAGCACGCATCCGCGTTCGTTGCGCTCCATTGCAGCCTCGTTGTGGTATCGCCCATTGCCACTGCATTGGAAGGAACGGTGAACGTCAGAGTCGGATCGCCTGTGATTCCACCGCCAGAGCCGCTTCCGATGTTGGGACATTTGGAATTTGCGTCCAGGTTGCAGGAAACCACGATGTTGCCGCTTCCGTCCACGAGCGCCTCGCTGACCGGAATGGCAGCCTTGGGCTGGGGATCGCCAGCGACTGTTCCAGTCGCATCCGCACTTGCGCCTGGGAGTTGGGCCACATTTTTCAGTACGACCTTCACGGGATCAGCACTCGCCGCACCTGAGGCACCCGCAAGCAGCGCTGTCGCCATGGCCATGAACAGAACACTTTTCGACATCATGTCAATACTCCCTGGTGCAGAATCCATCCGAACATGCGATTGCGCCCTGCAGATCCCGAAGCGCAAGCGGTGATCATACGGGAGATGAAATGAATCCTGCCAGTCTGCATCGAGGAAACTTGCCCATGCCGCCCACCGGAATGTGAGGCTACGAACAAGGAAAGCGCGTCTCCAGGTCGAATGTGGCTTGGCTTCTCCCTGAAATGACATCGGGGCCCGAAGGCCCCGATGTTTTTTACGTTTGACGCTGTATCCGATGCTCTTATCAGAGGCTCGGGCAAGCCACCGTCGCTTCGGGAATTGCAGCCGGAGCACTGATCGCGCCCGTACCGGCAGCAGCACCACGAGCCAGGCCAGTAGCAACGCGGCAATCACGGCTCACGCGATGCTTGTGGATCACACCGTAGTTCTGGCGCACTCCGCCACCCACGTCGGTGTTCACCAGTTCCGAGGCCCAGAAGCCCGTAACCGGCTGACCAACCAGTGCCTGATCGCCACCAGCCGGAGCAGGCAGCCAGTACTGATAACCGGCGTTGTTCGGGTCATCGAACTCCATGCGAGCCCAGCCTTCGTTGAAGGCAAACGGGGTCAGGCCCACGGCGCCAAAAGCCGGCGTAGCCGAGAGAATCTTGGTCGCCGTGGTGGCGCTCAGACTCTGGCCGAAAGCAACAACGTTGGCTTCATAGCACAGACCAAAACCAACGGTCGGCGGCGGCGGCGACGGAACGAGACCGGTCGTCGTGGTGCGCTCCTCGCGATCCCAGTACTTCACGCCGTACGCGTGGCAGGAACCAGTCGTGCCGAACGGCGGGATGAACGGCGCACGGAAGGTGGCGAGGTTCTTGAACACGTGCAGACGCTTGGTCGGGAAGGTAACCACCCACTCCGAGGAAGCGCCGAGCGCCGGGTTCAGGAAGTACTCGTTGTAGATGTAGCGCGAGGTGAGAACTGCCGAGACCGCATCGGCCACGCCGGAGGCGTAATCGATTTCGTACAGGCTGCCGTTCGAGAACACGCGCGCGGTCGCAATGCCGCCCCCGTTGTTCGCGTCAGACAGCGCCGGCAGAACGTCGCCAGGGGTGCGATGCAGTGTGTCGCCAGCAACGGTGAAGAAGCCGTCGATAGCATCGGCGTTGTAGCTCAGGGTACGACCCCATTCGCCGGACACGATCACCGCAGAACCGAACAGGCCGCCACGGGGAGTCTCGACGCCATCATTGGGATCTACCAGCCACTGGCCACCACCCGACCATGCAGCAACCAGCTCACCGCAGTCCGCCGGAACGCCGGCAATGTGAGTGGCAGCAGCGCGCAGGAACGGGTCAACCACGACGCCCATTTCGATCACTTCCACGTGACCCTGACGCACGCGGGGCATGCCCACAGCCTTGAGGGCGTCCGGCGAGTGCGCGGTGAACTCGTAGTCAAGGAAGGGCTGGCCGCTCGTGATCGTGGGAACGGTGCACGAAGTATCGGTCAGGTGGAGCTTGGCACCGGTGGTGCCATCGGCCTGAATCTCGGCGCCCCACACGTCGTACGGGGAGAGGTACAGGTTGAAGTCGAGCACTTCCGCGCTGTTCAGGGCCTCGAGGAAACGGACCTTGACAGCCTTGACCTGATTCGTGGTGTTGACCACGGAGATGTGGGTGGAGTTGCCACCGTTGACCGTGTAGTACGGGTACAGCAGAACCTGACCAAGGCCGTCGGGGTTCAGGTTGACGGCGCCAGCCACGCTCACCAGACCAGCAACGCCAGCGACGCCGGCGATGATGGCTGTTGTCAGCGAATTCTTTTTCATCACAACACTCCTAAGGGAACGTTCACAGGGCTTCTTATTTGCCATCCATCCGAGGCGCGGCACTTCATGCGCAGCGCTTCTGCGGACAGGCTAGCGGATGGGAGTATAGACAGACACAAACCCCATTGCAATGACCACCAAGCCCCTATCGATGATCATTGCGTGTTCAAGACCGACCGCCTCGACCCTGCTCGACGGCAACGAGCGGCATCATACCCGCATCCGGCACGGGCAAGGGAAGAAAGGCAACCATCACTGGATGCGGCTGGGCAGGAAGTACCACTGTCCATCGGACCGCAGCCAGTTCTCCACCAGCGTGGTCTGGCCGGGGACCTCCCCCTGTCCGGTGCCGGGAACCGTGACCAGGGTGTCCACGGCCACCTGCGCCTGACAGGTGTCCGCATCCTCGCACTTCACCCACTCGACCGTGGCACCGGTCCACTTGATCTGCGCCATTCCAAGCCGTCCTGTGTAGGCATCCAGCGGCATAACCGCGCGGGCACCCGGAGTCAGATAGTCGTAGGCGGCCTTGAAGTCTCCGGCGACGATGAGCTTCCAGCGATCCTGCGCGCGCTGTGTGATTGCCTCTTCAGGCGTCGCCGGCGCCTTGGTGCGGGCAGGCCCCGTGGTGCCGCAGGCGGAAAGCAGCAGGGCCAGGAAGATGGCCAGCAGGATTCGGTTGAGCATGGGAAATGACTCCTTCATTGATCGTGGGGCGCAGAACCTGCGGACGGATCCTGAGTAACAGGCGGAGCCGGCCGTCTTGCACGCAGCGGCTCGAGCGCACGGAACTGGCTGGTGTATTCATTGGTCAGGCGGAGGGCATCGTCGCTGTTGCGGATGACGACGGGCGTGAGCATCACCAGCAGCTCCTGACGCTGGCTCTGCTGGCTCTTGCCGCCGAACAGGCCGCCGATGATGGGAATGCGGTGCAGGCCGGGGATGCCGCTGGACGCCTTGGAGTCGGTCTGCTTGATGAGGCCGCCGAGCAGAACGGTCTGGCCCGACTGCACCGCGATCTCGGTCTTGATCTTGCGCTGATCGACCGGGACGTTGCCGTTGACCGCGTCGTCGGCGGCGCCCGGGGTGCTGTCCTGCTGGTCGATCTCCATGAACACCAGACCGCCCGGATTGACGCGCGGGGTGACGGTGAGGGTGATCCCGGTGTCGCGGAACTGGACGTAGGTCTGGCTCTGGCTGTTGCCGATGCCGGTGTTGATGAAGCTGCTGTTGACCGGAATCTGGGTGCCGACGTTGATCGATGCCTGCTTGTTGTTGAGCACCACGACCGAGGGTGCCGACAGCACGTGCACGGTGGAAACCGAGTCCAGTGTGTTGATGATGGCAGCCATGTTGGGACCGATGAAGGTCCAGCCGAGGTTGCCGCCGACGATGCTGCCGGCGTAGTCGCTCCAGCCGCGCGCGCTGCCGGCAAGGCCTTGCAGCGTTTCTCCGACATCCTTGATGCCGCCGATGGCGTTCTCGAAATACCACTGGACGCCGTACTTGAGCTGGTCGTTGAGCGTGACCTGGAGGATCTTGGCCTCGATGTGCACCTGCAGCGGGATGGTGTCGAGGCGCTCGATCACGCGACGGATCGACTCCCACTGCGAGGAGGTGGCCAGCACCAGGATGGAGTTGCTCTCTTCCACGGCGGAGACTCGAATCTCTTCGCTGGCGCCCAGCGCGATGCCGCCGCGCGAGTCGACCACCGGCGCGCCGTCGGCCGGCGCGGCGGCGAATTCCGGCGTGCCGTCGCGGCCGGGCGAACGCATCGGCGTGCGCCGATCCGCCTGCTTCGGAGCGTTGTTTGGCGGAGTCACGCTGCCGTCGGTGCCGACGCTGCGCACTTCCACCGACTCCAGCCCCGGAGCGACGCTGCCGCCGGAGCTGGAGCGCGACACCGGCGCGGGCGCGCCGAACACATCGGAAAGCGTGGTGGCCAAGTCCATCGCCTTCACGTTCTTGACCGCGTAGGTGTAGAGCCGCTGGCCGGCCTGCCCGCCGCCCATGTCGAAACGCTCGATCCATTCGCCGATGCGAGCCAGGTACTTGGGCTGCGGGGTGATGACGAGGATGGAGTTGATGCCTTCCAGAGGCATGAATCGGAACATCCCGGCCATCGGCGTGTTGCTGCCCTCGCCGAAGATTTTTTCCAGTTCGGTGACGGTCTTGGTGGCTTCGGTCTGGGTGAGGTTGAAGACGCCCACGGACATGCCATCCAGCCAGTCGACGTCGAATACCGCGACGGTGTGCAGGTAGTTGTCCAGCTCGGCGCGCGAGCCGGCCAGCACCAGCATGTTGCGCATCGAGTCCACGTTGACCACGGCCTCGGGCTTGGCGTATGGCTTGAGCAGCTTCTCCATCTCGATGGCCGAGATGAACTGCAGCGGCACCGCGCGCACTTCGTAGCCGCGCATGTTCTGCAGCGGCCCCGAGCGCGGGGTGAGGTTGCCGGGAAGCGCCTGCTGCACCGGCAGGATGGTGTAGCGGCCGTCCTGCCAGACCATGGTGGTGTTGTTCCAGCGCAGCAGCATCTCCAGGATGGAAAGCGCCTGGTCGCCGCGCAGGGGCTTGGCGGTGGAGAAGGTGACGTTGCCCTGCACGCCCGGCGCGATCACGTAGTTCTGCTGCAGGAAGTCGCCGAGGATGGCCTTGACCACCGCGTGCAGCGATTCACCCTCGAAGTTGAAGGAAACCTCGCCGGTCGGCCCGGGCCCGGGCGGCGCGCGGCGCGCGGCGTCTTCGTTGATGAATCGACCGGTCCCGGGTTGAGAGAGATTTTCGCGCTCGCTGGCGCCCCGGGCATCGGCCTCGTCCGCCGCCCCGGCGGCGGATGCCGCATCGGCGCCCTCCTCGGGAGACTGCTGCACCGGCTGCCCGGAGCGACTTTCTGCATAGGAATCGAAGGGCTGGTACACCGGTCGCGGCTCGCGCGCGGCGCAGCCGGCCAGCAGCACGAGCAGTGCCATCGCGAGCAGGACGCGCGCAGAGGGCCTGCGCCGTGCGCGCGCCTGCGGAAGGTTGTCGGGCTGGATGGGGTTCACCTGATCACGTCCTAGCTGTTGTTGGCACGCGCGGCTTCCTCGCGCATCTGGCGCCGCCGCTCCTCGATGCGGCGGCGGATCATTTCCGAGCGCTGCTCGGGAGTCAGCGGCGCAGCCTTGGCTTCGCCTTCCACCGCCTGCCCGGCACCCGGAGGCATCGGCGGAGGCGGCGCCTGTGGGGCGACCGCCTGCGGATTGCCGTTCGCTTCGGTCGCCTGTGCCACCGCGGCCGGGCTGGGGGCCTGACCGCCGCTGCCGTCGAAGACCCGGAGATCTGTCGCCGTGTCGCCGCCGGGGCCGGAAAAGACCGCCTTTCGCGCCTGTAGTTCCTTCAATGTCCAGCCGGCCATGTCGCCTTCCAGCGCCTGTCCGACCTTCACCGAGGTGCTTTTGCCGCTGCGCTTGTCGGTGACGATGGCCAACTGGAACTGCGGGGTCATGATGATGCTGGTGACCACGATGTCGAGCGGCGCCGCCGGTGCCGGTTCTTCGCTCCCGGCGGCAGCGTCCGATTTGGCGTCATCGACCGGCAGCGGGCGGCGGTCGGCGTTGAACAGTGGCCGTTCGCCGATGTCGGCGTAGGCTTCAGCCGGCTCCAGCGGGCTGCGCGCCCGGGAAAGGTCCAGCGCCGGCAGCGGCGGTACGCGCGCGGGATCATCGGGATGCAGCCGGTAGCGCCCGCCCAGGCCGGTCAGGCCGGCGATCGCGAACAGCAGCGCCCAGAGCGCCACGACGCCCAGCAGCATCGCAGGAAGCCGCTGGGAAGAAGTGAGCTGCAGCCGCGGACTCATTTCTTCGCTCCCGCACCGCGGCGCAGATAGCCGTACAGATCGAAGGCCACGTCGAGATAGCCCTGTTGCGCCGCACCCGGCCGCCCCTGCGGCAGCGGAGTACCGCGACGCCCGGTGATGGTGAGTTCGGACACGAAGAGCTGCGGACTGCCGCTTTCCAGCCCGTGCAGCAGCGGGCCCAGATGTTCCATCTCGCAGCGCATCCTGACCTTGATCGTGACTTTCTCGAACGGCAGGTCCGATTCTGCATCGTTTCGGCCGGTTCCGCCCCCCTGCCCTCGAAACGGCGTGCGGCTCACCAGCGCACAGCGTTCGCCCGCCTGCAGGAGGTCGATCTGCTCCTGCAGACGCAGGATCAGGGCCGAGGCGGCCAGGTCGAAGTTGGCCTCGACAAGGAAACCGGGATTGCCGGCCTCGAACGCCCGCACTTCTCCCAAGGCGTCGCGGATGGCGTCGCGCTGCCGGGCGATGGCGCGGAAACGCGCTTCCTCGTCGCGCAGCTCGATCATCTCGGCGCGCGATTTCAGGATCGGAGCGACGAACCACCAGTGCACGCCGCCCAGATAGCCCAGCAGCAGGGCGATCAGCAGCAGCACCACGGCGAGCAGGCGGCCATGCTTAGCGTCCGGCATCAGGCGCATCGGCTTCCTCCGCGGGCTTGCCGAACTGCGCGGCGATGTTGAATCGGTCCTTGCCCGAACGCGGGTCGGGCTGGATCGGCCCGCTCAGCGAGGGTGAACGGAAGTTCGCGCTGTCCTGCAGCAGCTCGACCAGCTTGGGCGCCTGCGCGCTCTGTCCGGCGAGGGTCAGCTCGCCGCGCGTCACGCTCAGCCGTTCGATGAAGGTGTCATCGGGCAGCTTGCGGGTCAGCTCGTCGAGCAGCCGCAGCATCGAGGGCTGGCCCACCTTCTCGACCGCAAGGAAGTTGGCGCCGGCGACGGCGGCATCCAGCTCGTCGCGCAGCCGCGTCACCGCGCGCGCTTCGTCGCGCTGCGCCTCGACTTCGGCGGTCAGCCGCTCGATGGCCGCGGCGCGGTTGTCGAGGATGCTGTTCATGCCCAGCCACAGGAAGAACAGTGCGGCCAAGGCCATGCCGCCCATCAGCCAGGCGAAGGTGTGGGCGCGGCGCGCACGCTGCTCGGCCGGCAGCAGGTTGAAACCGGCACGCGCGCCCGCGGCATCGGCGCAGTCCACCGCGCTGAGCGTGGCCGCCAGTCCGTCGACCGCGGCCAGTTCGCGCGCCAGCCGTTCCCGCGTGACCAGCCCCAACTGCACCGGAACCTGACGTGCATCCGGCGCATGTGCCAGCACGCGGCTGTCGTAGTGGACCTGATCGGCGCGGAAGGGCGTTTGCCGATCCAGCTCGAAGCCGATCACGCCGGACAGATTTTCCAGCGCGGCGGCAGGCAGGTGCAGGGTGCGGCGCAGCACCGCATCGGCCGGAAGCAGCAGGATGCGGCGCAGTTCGCGGGCGTCTTCGTCGAGCAGCGCGTTGAGCGCCGCGGGAAGCCCCTCGGCGGGCAGCGCCGGGGTTCGCCCCAGCAGCTGCGGCACGCCGCCCTGCTGCAGGCTGACCGAATATTCCTCGCCCTCGCGGCGCAGCAGCACGGCGCGCTCGGCGACCTGAAAGCGGTGGCGCCAGCGTGCCGGCAGGCAGGCACGCAGCTCGCCGCCCCACCAGCGCAGGAAGCGCGGCACCGGGCTTTGCGCGTAGCGCGCACCGAGGCGGCTCAACGACTGGGCAAGTTGGTCGGAAATGGAGGGCATGAAAACTCAGAAGGTACCGCCGTCCTGCCAGCGCAGAACGGTAAACGCCATGCCCGAGACTCCGCCGCCGCCAAGCCGGATCGTGGCATCGACCTGCGTCCAGGTTCCGTTCGGAAGCGTGGCGCGGGACTCGATACTATACGTGCCGGTGCCGCCCTGCGCCATCAGCGCGGTGCCATCGGGCAGCATCGGGGCGGGCATTCCGCTGTTGGGATCCCAGGCGTGACGCGCCTCGAGGATCTGTTGCGCCAGCTCCTGTGTCATGCCCGGAATGGTCAGCAGCACTTCCAGCGGCGCGAACGCGAGGTTGGGACGCGACTGGCCGCCGTACACCGTGACGGCCGGCTCGATGCGCTGCATCAGCTCCGGCGTCATGCCCAGCACCTGGCGCAGTTCGGACACCATGTCGAACGGCGCATCCTTCGAGCCCCAGGCATAGCCTTCGGCTTCGTATTCCGCATCTTCGGCCCCGTTGGGTGAAACCAGATCATCCGCATCGCGCCAGTCCTGGACCGCCGCCGCCAGCGCGGCGGCCTGATCCTCTTCGACGCCGGAACTGCGGAACAGTTCCGTGAGCATGGAGATATCGGCGGTGTTGAGGTCGATCAGGCCCGATTCGTCGGTGATCCGAAGGCGGATTTGCGCTTCGTCGAAGCCAGTCTGGTACCCGCGCCCGTCGGGAATCCAGCGCAGCTGCGGATCGGGCACCGACAGGAACAGCGCGGCCTGATGGATGCCCGCCTCCGCCGCGTAGCGCGCCGCGGTGGTGTCGTAGAGCCAGCGCGCCTGCATGCCTTCGGTGCGGGTGAGCAGGGCGAAGGCGCCAAGCAGGATCGTCAGCAGCGCCATCAGCCACAGCACCACGACGAACGCGACGCCGCGCTGGCGCGGGGTGACCTGGCGCGACGCGATGCCCGGCCTCACTGGATTTCCCCCGGGTTTTCTCCCGGACGCAGGCCCGGGCGCAGGCCGGGGCGACGCATCCGGAACATCGTGGGCATGCTGCTGCCGGCAAGAACCGGCACCTCGAAATCCGGCCAGACGCGGTTTTCCTGTTCGAACTCGACCACCACGCGCACCATCAGCGGCAGCTGCTGCACGTTGTCCCACTCTCGCAGCCACTCGCCCAGCTCGCCGTTCTCGTCCAGCCCGCGATACTCGAAGTGGGCCGAGGAAATGCCTGCCATCAGCCGCACCGGATCGCGCGGATTGTTGGCCTTGGGGTGTTCCGGGTCGTAGCCGTTGAGCTGGGCGTGGTCGAACAAGAGTTCGTCCCCGGCCACCGTGATCCACTGCACGTGCGGGCCGCCGTTGGCCAGATGCCCGGGCATGGGGCCGACGAAGCGCAGCTCGTCGCGGCTGGCCTCGAACACGCGGTTTTCGCCGATGTCTTCCTGGCGGTCGAAGGGAATCGACATGGCGTGGGAAAGCTGACGGCGCAGGAACTCCTGCACCGTGCGGGTCTGGTTGGTCCAGGTGACGATCCGCTCGCCGGCATGGGTGGTGGCCACCGCGCCGCGCAGGGTGCCGAAGGCCATGGCGATCAGCAGCGCCAGCAGGGTGATGGCGATCAGCACCTCCAGCAGGGTGAAACCGTGCGCGCGCGCCGAGGCGTTCATTGCAGCTCCGGGGTGAGCGCGCGCAGGGTGGAGAACTGCGCCTCGTACTCGTTGCGACCGCGCTCCCAGCGCACCCGCAGGTCGAGCCGGTAGAGCTGCACCGGCACCGTGACCGGGTCGATCGGAGAATCGCTCGGCACTTCGTAAGGCGTCACTTCCAGCTCCCAGGCGTAGTGCTCGCCGAAGCGCCCGGAATCCCCGCCCTCCTTAAGCCGCTCGCCCACGCCCAGACCGTCGAGCAGGGATTGGGCATAGAGCGCGGCCTCGGTGTAGGACTCGGCGCTGCGCGCCTGCCGCATCGAGCCTATAGCGATCTGCATCGCCGCCGCCAGCCCGACGGCCAGCAGCGAGAACGCCACCACGACCTCGATCAGGGTGAAACCGCTCTGCATCGCGGTGGGGCCGGGGCATCTCATCTCAACGGTCCCGATCCTTGGGTTCGATCACCGTCACCTCGCCGGTAAGCCAGTTGACCTCGATGCGCCAGGCGGCCTCGCCCAGGATCAGTTCGACGTTGCCGCCGGTGGATGCGCCATCGGGGAAGAAACGGATGCGGCCGGTGCCCTCGCCTTCCATTTCCGAGCGCGCGGTGACCAGCTTCATTTCCATGTCTTTCGGAAGCTCGACCCACTTGCGCCGCGGCGCGCGGTAGCGGCGCCCGTCCACGTCGATCGAGAGGGTCTGCGGCTCGCGCTTCACGATGGCCTGCCCGCGGGTGTAGCGCAGCGCGGCGACGAGGTCGCGGCTGGCGGCCTTGACCCGCGCGCCGGTCAGGCCATCGCCTACCGTGACCGCCACCAGCGTCATGGCCAGCGCGATCAGCGCGACGACCGCGAGAATCTCGACCAGGGTGAATCCGCGGGCGGCGCGCATCGAAGTGTCCTCAGCTCCCGTCGCCGGCGCAGGCGCGCGGTGCGATCACTCGCTGCTGATGTCCGCGTCCACTCCGGTGCCGCCGGACTGCTTGTCGGCACCGAGGCTGGTGATGGTGAAGCTGCGTCCGCTGGTGCGGTACTCGTAGGGCGTGTTCCACGGATCCTTGAGCTCGCCTTCCTTGGAGTACGGGCCGAGCCAGCCCTTCACGTTGCCCGGCGAAGTGATCAGGTCTTCCAGCCGCTGCGGCAGCGCGCCGGTGTCGCCTTCGAAATTGGATACTTTGCCCGCCAGCGCGGTGACCTGGGCCTGTGCCATCTTCACCTTGGCGCGATCCTGCCCGCCGAAGACCTGGTTGGCCACCATGCCGGCGATCAGGGCGATCAGCGCCACCACGATGAGGATTTCGATCAGGCTGAAGCCGCGCTGGGCGCGGGCAGCGGTGCGGTAGGTGCGTCGTGCGTTCATCGTCATGCTTCCGTTTTCGTTTGAGTGTCAACCCACCGCATTGGTGAGACTTAAGATCGGGATCAGGATGGCCATCATGATCAGGGCCACCACCAGCGCCATGAACACGGTCACCGCCGGCACCAGCGCCGCCAGCAGGCGATCGACGGTGTTCCTGACCTCCTGATCGAAGGTGTCGGCCACCTTGGTCAGCATCGTATCCAGTTCCCCCGACTCCTCGCCCACCGCGATCATCTGCAGCGCCAGGCGGGGAAACAGCTTGCTGCGCCCCAAGGCCAGCGCCAGCGCGCCGCCGGTCTTGACCTCCGTGCTGGCGGCTTCGACCGCATCGGACAGGGCCAGATTCCCCATCACGTTGCGCGCGATCGACAGCGCGGTGAGCAATGGAACTCCGTTGTGCACCAAAGTTCCCAGGGTGCGCGCCAGGCGCGCGGTTTCCAGCCGCGCGACCAGCCCGCCGACGAGTCCGCGGCGCAGCACCCAGGCATCGAAGCCGCGCCGCGCCTGCGGATCGGCCAGGCGACGGCGGAACAGCACCAGGCCGGCGATGAAGATCGCCAACAGCAGCCACCAGTAGCCGCTGACCAGGTTGCCCGTGGCCATCACCGCCTGGGTAAGCAGGGGCATCTCCACGTCCATGTCCTCGAACAGCGGCAGGAACTGCGGCACCACATAGCCCAGCAGCAGCATCAGCGCGCCGAACACCATCAGGATTAGGATGCTCGGGTAGATCAAGGCGTTGATCACCGATTCGCGCAGGGCCTTGCTGCGTTCGAGGTAGTCGGCCAGGCGCTTGAGGGTGTCGTGCAGCGACCCACCCACTTCGCCGGCGCGCACCATGTTGACGTAGAGGCGCGAGAACACGCCCTCTTCCTGTTCCAGCGCCTGCGACAGCGGCGTGCCGCCGCGCACCGCATCGCGCACCCGCTCGATCACGCGCCGCGCTTCGGCCGATTCGGGCAGGTCGAGCAGGATCTGCAGCGCGCGATCCAGCGGCTGGCCCGCGCCCAGCAGGGTCGCCAGCTGCTGGGTGAACTGCAGCACCTGCGCGCCCTTCATCGGCGCACGGCGCAGAAGCGCCGCCAGCGAACCCTTGGCCTGATCCGCAGGGCGCGCATCGAGCGGAAGGTTGCCGGCGTCCTGCAGGCGCACGATCACCTCTTCCGCACTCGCGGCCTCCATCACGCCCTCGATCGGGTCGCCGGCGGAGCTCAGGGCTTTGTAGCGGAAGTGGGCCATGGGTCAGGGCCGGGAATGGGGAATGGAGAATGGGGAATGGGGTTGAAGCGAATGCGTTCCTGTAGAAACAGGGCGTGACCCTCCGATTCTCGATTCTCGATTCCCGATTCCCATCATCAGTTCTCCTGCGTCACGCGCAGGATTTCCTCGATCGTGGTGACGCCCTGCATCGCCTTCACCAGTCCGTCCTCGTACATGGTGCGCATGCCGAGCTGGCGGGCCTCTTCCTCGATGAGGTTGGTGTCGGCGTGCTTCATCACCATGCGGCGGATCGGCTCGGTGACGACGAGGAACTCCATGATCGTGGTGCGGCCGAGGTAGCCGGTGGGCGTGAGCGCGGACGGCACCGGGCGATACAGGTGGATCGGCCCCTCGGGCTGGAGCTTGCGCAGCCCGAACTCCTCGATCACCTCGGGCGAGGGCTCGTAGCGTTCGGCGTGGGTCGGCTCCAGCCGGCGCACCAGACGCTGGGCGAGGATGCCGTTGACCGTCGAGGTGAGCAGGTAATCCTCCACGCCCATGTCCAGGAGGCGCGTGACGCCGCCGGCTGCGTTGTTGGTGTGCAGGGTGGAAAGCACCAAGTGACCGGTGAGCGCGGACTGGATGGCGATCTTGGCCGTTTCCAGATCGCGCATTTCGCCGATCATGATGATGTCCGGGTCCTGACGCACGATCGAGCGCAGCGCATGCGAGAAGTCCAGCCCGATCTGCGGTTTGGCCTGGATCTGGTTCACGCCTTCGAGCTGGTATTCCACCGGGTCTTCAACCGTGATGATCTTCACGTCCGGCGTATTGAGCTGGGAAAGCGCGGTGTAGAGCGTGGTGGTCTTGCCCGAACCGGTGGGGCCGGTGACCAGCAGGATGCCGTGCGGCTGCTCCAGCACCTTGAGGAAGTCGGCGAGGAACTGGTCGGTGAAGCCGAGCTTCTTGAAGTCGAAGACGATGGACTCGCGGTCCAGGATGCGCATCACCACCGATTCACCATGCGCGGTGGGCACGGTGGACACGCGCAGGTCCAGCTCCTTGCCCTGCACCCGGATCATGATGCGCCCGTCCTGCGGCAGGCGGCGCTCGGCGATGTTGAGCTTGGCCATGATCTTGATGCGGCTGATCACGGCGGCGGTGAGGTTGGCGGGCGGGGATTCGGCTTCCTCCAGCACGCCGTCGATGCGGTAGCGCACCTTGAGGCGGTTCTCGAAGGGCTCGATGTGGATGTCCGAGGTGCGCTGCTCGACCGCGCGCTGGATGATGAGGTTCACCAGCCGGATCACCGGCGCCTCGGAGGCCAGGTCGCGCAGGTGCTCGACATCGTCCTCGTCGCGGGATTCCGCGCCATCGCCCAGATCCTCCACGATGGTGCCCATGGCGGAACGGCCGCTGCCGAAATAGCGCTCGATCAGGTCGTCGATCTCGGCGCGCAGCCCGACCTTGACCTGCACGCTGCGGCCGGTCGCCATGCGGATCGCCTCGACCGGATAGTCGTCGGCCGGATCGGCCACCAGCAGCTCGATGCGGTCCTCGGTTTCGGAAATGGGGCAGACGTGCTGCTGCTTGAGGAATCGCACCGAAACCTGCACCGTCGGCGGGTTCTCGGGAAAGTCCTTGGCGGTGACGAGCGACAGGTCGAACACCTCGGCGCTGGCCTCGGCCACGTCGCGCTCGGAAACCAGCCCGATGCGCGTCATCAGCGACACCAGGCTGCCGCCGCCCGATTCCTCGTGCAGGCGGCGGGCGCGGGCGAAATCGGCCTCCTTGAGCCGGCCGCGCGCGAGCAGCTGCTGGCAGATCCGGTCTTCGCGCTGGTCGAGCGCGGCCTCCGGATCGTCGATGGCGGCGGCCGCCTCGGTCTGCGGAATCATCAGGCGTCTCCCCGGGCCGCGGAATCGGCCTCGTCGGCGTCCTCGTCCCAGCCGACCAGGCTTTCGAGGAAGGTTCGGTTGAGCAGGATCCACATCACGATCGGCACCACGGGCGGCAGGATCAAATACCCGAACTGGCGCGCCAGCGCCAGCAGGTCGACGTTGAGCCCGGCGGCATCGAAGCGCTGGGCGATGAAGGCGTTGGCCGCCTGTCCGGCCTGGGCCGCGACCGCGGCATAGCCGCCTTCGGCCAGCGCCGCGGCCACGGCATTGCCGGTGCCGTCGCGGATCGTGTAGAGCGCCTCCAGCGCCACGCCCAGCGCGCAGGTGACGGCCAGCACCGAAAGCCCGATGCCCCACTGCACGAAGGTGCTGCGCCAGGTCGAAGTGCTGGCCACCACCAGACCGCAGAACAGCGGCATGGAATACGCGTAGATCAGCACGTTGACGCTCTGTTCGTCGATTTCGAGCCTGCCTCCGGGCAGCCCGGCCACGCCGCTGATGTCCACCACGTAGGCGTAGGCGAACTGGGCGAAGTTCTGCCCCGCATGGCTCAGGAGATCGGGCATCAGCAGGTCGGCGAAGACGTGCGCCAGGCGCACGATCGGGAAGGCCACCACCGTGCTCAGCGCGAACCACAGGGCAAACATCAGCGGCAGCCAGAGCATGGCCGACCAGATGAACTCGCGCAGCGGGGAAATCTTCATCGCCAGCCCTCGACTCAACCCACCCAGACGCGGGCGTTGCGGAACATCCGCAGCCAGGGGCTGTCCTCGCCCCACTCGGCCGGGCGCCAGGACATCTGCACGCTGCGGAACACCCGCTCGGGGTGCGGCATCATCAGGGTGGCGCGGCCGTCCAGGCTGGTGAGTCCGGCGATGGCGTCGGTCGAGCCGTTGGGATTGTGCGGGTAGGCCGGCGCGGGCGCGCCGTCCGGCGCGACATAGCGCAGCGCCACGCGCGCCTGCGCGGCGTCGGAAGCCGCGCGAAACCTCGCGCGGCCCTCGCCGTGCGACACCGCCACCGGAATGCGCGAGCCCGCCATGCCGCGCAGCAGCAGCGAGGGTGAATCCTCCACTTCCAGCATCGCAAGGCGCGCCTCGAAGCGGCCCGAGGCGTTGTGCAGGAAAGCCGGCCAGTGCTGCGCGCCGGGGATCAGCTCGCGCAGCTGGCTGAGCATCTGGCAGCCGTTGCACACGCCCAGGGTGAAGCTGTCCGGGCGCGCGAAGAAGGCAGAGAACTGTTCGCGAAGCATCGCGCGCTCCAGGATCGAAGTGGACCAGCCGCTGCCGGCCCCGAGCACGTCGCCGTAGCTGAAGCCGCCGCAGGCGGCCAGACCGCGGAATCCATCCAGCCGCGACCGTCCTTCGATCAGGTCGGTCATGTGCACGTCCACCGCCTCGAAACCGGCGCGGTCGAAGGCCGCTGCCATCTCGATCTGGCCGTTGACGCCCTGCTCGCGCAGGATCGCCACGCGCGGGCGCGCGCCGGTGGCGACGCAGGGTGCCGCGATGTTTTCCGACGGATCGAAGGTGAGGCGCGGCGCGAACGCGGGCGCGGCGAAGTCGCGTCGCGCGTCGCGCTCGGCATCGGCGCTCTCGGGGGTATCGCGCAGCGCCTGCATGGCGTGCGTCACCTGCCACCAGGCGTCGAACAGTTCCTGCCAGCCCCACTCCGCCAGAATCTCGCGGCCCGCCAGCACGCGCATTCGCGGTGCCGCGAGCGGCTTGCCGATGCGCTGGGCGCAGTGGGTCAGTCCGTGCCGGTCCACCAGGTCGGCGAATTCGGCGCGGTCGTCCACCGGCACCTGCACGATCACGCCCAGTTCCTCGCAGAACAGCGTGCTGAAGGGATTGTCGCCCCAGTGGTCGAGCTGGATCTCCAGGCCGCAGTGCGAAGCGAAGGCCATTTCGCACAGCGCCGCGAACGCGCCACCGTCGCTGCGGTCGTGGCAGGCCAGCAGGATGCCGGCCTCGCGCGCGTCGCGCACCAGATCGAACAGCCCGCGCAGCAGCTCCGGGGAATCCAGGTCCGGCGGCTCGCCGCCGAAGCCGTCGTACACCTGCGCCAGGATCGAACCCCCGAGCCGGCGCTTGCCGCCGCCCAGACCGATCAGCCACAGCTCCGACTCCGCATCGCGCGAAAGCACCGGCGTCAGCGCCTGACGCACGTCACGCACCCGCGCGAAGGCCGAAACCACCAGCGAGACGGGAGAGGTGCTTTGGAGGGAATCGCCGGGATTGGGGATTGGGGATTGGGGATTCGAGGAGGCAGGATCGGGCGGGCTCTTGGCTCCTGCCAATCCCGAATCCCGAATCCCGAATCCCGTCCATCTGGACGCCATCGACAGCGAGTCCTTTCCTACCGGAATCGAGATATCCAGCGCCGGGCACAGCTCCATGCCGACGGCGCGCACCGCGTCGAACAGGCGCGCGTCCTCGTCGCCGTGGCCGCAGGCCGCCATCCAGTTGGCCGAAAGCTTGATTTCCGACAGATCGGCGACCGGGGCGGAAAGGAGGTTGGTGATGGCCTCGCCCACCGCCATGCGCGCGGCGGCAGCGGAATCGAGCAGCGCCAGCGGCGCGCGTTCGCCAATGGACAGCGCCTGCCCGGTGTAGCCGGAGAAGTCGTCCAGGGTGATGCCGCAGTCGGCCAGCGGAAGCTGCCAGGGGCCGACCATCTGGTCGCGCGCCACCAGCCCGCCGACGGTGCGGTCGCCGATCGTCACCAGATAGTTCTTGCTCGCCACGCTGGGGTGCGAGAGCACGCGCAGGCCGGCTTCGAACAGGTCCAGCGCCTCGGTATCCAGCCGCGGCCAGCGCGCGTTGGCGCCACGCTCGGCGCTGCGGTGCATCTTCGGCGCCTTGCCGAAGAGCAGGTCCATCGGGATGTCGATGGGGGAATCGGGAATCGGGAATCGGGAATCGAGGGTTGCGCCTTCCGCAACGACGAGGCGCTCTTCTTCGGTGGCGTGGCCGACGACGGCAAAAGGACAGCGTTCGCGGGCGCAGATCGCGCGGAAGGTGTCGAGGTGCTCGGCCGCGATGCCCAGCACATAGCGTTCCTGCGACTCGTTGCACCACAGCTGCATGGGCGAGAGCGAGGGATCGTCGCGCGGGATGGCGCCAAGGTCGATCCTGCCGCCCATGTTCGAATCGTGCAGCAGTTCGGGGATGGCGTTGGAAAGGCCGCCCGCACCCACGTCGTGCGCGCTGCGGATCGGATTGTCCGCGCCGCGCGCGAAGCAGGCGTCGATCACTTCCTGGCAGCGGCGCTGCATCTCCGGGTTGTCGCGCTGCACCGAGGCGAAGTCGAGTCCTTCGGAACTGTCTCCGCTGGCGACCGAGCTGGCGGCGCCGCCTCCCAGCCCGATCAGCATGGCCGGGCCGCCCAGCACCACCACCGCATCGCCGGGGCGCAGCGGCAGCTTCTCCACCTGTTCGGGATCGATCGCGCCCACGCCGCCGGCCAGCATGATGGGCTTGTCGTAGCCGCGCAGCGGCCCGGCATCGGGCGTCAGCAGCTCGAAGCTGCGGAAGTAGCCGGTGATCGCCGGGCGGCCGAATTCGTTGTTGAAGGCGGCCGCGCCGAGCGGGCCGTCCTGCATGATCTGGAAGGCCGACGCCATGCGCGGATTGAGCGCGCGCGGGCTTTCCCAGGGCTGCGCCAGGCCGGGAATGCGCAGGTTCGAGACGGAAAAACCGGTCAGGCCGGCCTTGGGCTTGCCGCCGCGCCCGGTGGCGCCTTCGTCGCGGATTTCCCCGCCCGCGCCGGTGGAGGCGCCCGGAAAGGGCGCGATCGCGGTCGGATGGTTGTGGGTTTCCACCTTGATGGCGAAAGCGCCCGGCAGCAGGTCGCCCGCGCCGTACACGCGGCTGTCCGGGTCGCGCCGGAAGCGCCGCGCGGCGAATCCCTCGATCACCGCGGCGTTGTCCTTGTAGGCGCTGAGCGTGAGCTGCGGCGACTTGGCGTGGGTGTTGCGGATCATCGCAAACAGGCTGCGCGGCTGCGGCTGGCCGTCGAGGGTCCAGCCGGCGTTGAAGATCTTGTGGCGGCAGTGCTCGGAGTTGGCCTGCGCGAACATCATCAGTTCGGCATCGGTGGGATCGCGCCCCAGCGCGCCGTAGCGCTCGCGCAGGTAGTCGATCTCGTCGCCAGACAAGGCCAGGCCGAGGGAATGGTTGGCCGTTTCCAGCTCGGCCAGAGGCACCCGCACCACACCACCGGGCGCCGGCGCGTCGAACAGGCCGCGTGCGGCTTCGAGATCGGCCAGCAGCGACTGGGTCATCGGATCGTGCAGCAGCGCCGCCACGACGGGCGCGTGTTCCGGCGCCAGCCCCTGCAGCGCGAAATGCTGTCCGCGCTCCACCCGGCGCACCGCCAGCCCCGCACCGCGCACGATTTCCGTGGCCTTGCTCGACCAGGGCGAGATCGTGCCCAGACGCGGCAAAGCCAGCCGCCCCGGAGGCAGTCCCGCATTCAGCCGATCGGCCCCGAGCACGCGCTCCAGCGCGGCCTCGTCGGGCGCCTGCCCGGATTCGGGCTGGACGAAATACAGGTCGACCACGGCTCCCAGGACGAGGTCCGGATCCAGCTCGCGCAGGCGCGACTCCAGGCGTGATCGCGCGTGTGCGCTCAGGGCGGTCCGGGCCTGGAATACCAGCATGATCGTCGTCGGTTCCGTGGGAAGGGAGTCAATTCTAACGAAAGGGCCCGCCGGCTTGGCCTGGCGGGCCCGATGCGGAGTTCACCGCCGATGGAATCAGCGCGCGGCGCTGGCGGCCAGCGCGTCCAGACGCTGGAGCAGCTGTTCCGGCGGCAGATAGCCGCCCAACTGGGTGCCGTCACGGGTGAACACCGCCGGGGTTCCGTTCACGCCAACCTGCTGACCCAGCTCGTAGTCGGCCGTGATCGGGTTGTCGCAGGTCTTGGATTCCAGGTTGCCGCCGGTCTTGGCCGTGGTCAGGGCCTTGTTGCGGTCGCCCGCGCACCAGACCGACACCGCCTTGTCGTAGGACTCCGAACCCACCCCGGCGCGCGGGAAGAACAGGTATTCCACGCTGATGCCGCGTTTGTTGTACTCGGCCATTTCGCCGTGCATGCGACGGCAGTAGCCGCAATCGATGTCTGTGAACACCGTGACCGCGTACTTCTCGTTCTTGGCCGGGAAAATGATGCGCCGCTCCGGCCCGACCGCAGCCAGCGCGCCCTTGCGCAACCCGGCCTTGGCCGCTTCGGTGAGGTCGGTCTTGTTGGGAATGTCGAACACCGAGCCCTGGAACAGGTACTTGCCGTCGGCGCTGATGTAGACCACCTGCCCCTGCAGCACCACCTGATAGAAATTGGGCACCTGCGATTCGGAGATGCTGTCGATCTTGGCTGCAGGCACCAGCGATTCGATGGCCGCCTTGACCGCGGCATCGTCGGCGGAAGAGGAAAACGCGGCGGCGCTCAGCGCGGCTGCGACAAGAAAGCGTTTCATGGCGAATCCTCGGGGGCAAGCGGAATGGAGACTGCAACGCGCCTTCGACCGGACCGCGGGCAGAAAGTTCAAGGATACGGGAGCCGCCCGCGCCGGGCCAGTGGCGCAAGGTCGCAGGCGGTGCGGCACCTACCCGCGCGGATGGTGGCGGGCATGCAGCTGCTGCAGGCGATCCTTGGCCACGGCGGTGTAGATCTGGGTAGTGGACAGGCTGGCGTGGCCGAGCAGCATCTGCAAAGAACGCAGGTCGGCACCATGGTTGAGAAGGTGGGTGGCGAAGGCGTGGCGCAGGCCGTGCGGGGTGACGCGCGCCGCATCGATCCCGGCCGCCACCGCCAGGCGCTTGAGCCCCTGCCAGAACAGCTGGCGGCTCACGCCGGTGCCGCGCCGGGTGAGGAACAGCGGCTCGCGCACGCGCCCTCCGGTCAGCATCGGGCGAGCCTGCGCCAGATAGCGTTCCAGCCAGTCGGATGCCTCCTCGCCGATGGGCAGCACCCGATCCTTCCCGCCCTTGCCCACCACACGCAGCGCACCCTGGCGCAGGTTGATCTGCGCCAGGGTGAGTCCGGTCAATTCGGAAACGCGCAGGCCGGCGCCGTACATCAGCTCCAGCATGGCGCGATCGCGCAACCCCTGCGCGGTTTCCGTATCCGGCGCGCGCAGCAGCGCCTCCACTTCGCTCTCGGCCAGCGTGCGCGGCAGCGCGCGCCGCATCCGCGGGCGCTGCACCAGCGCGGTCGGATCCTCGCGCACCACCCCCAGACGAAGCTGCTGGACGTAGAAGGCGCGCAGGCTCGACATCAGCCGCGCGTTGCTGCGCGGGTCGTAGCCGGCCGCGCTGCGCCAGGCGAGGTAGTCGAACAGTCGGGCACGGTCCAGCGCCTCCAGCGGCACCGCTTCGCCAAGCCAGCGCGCCAGCCCTTCCAGATCGCGCCGGTAGCTGGCCTGGGTCTGGGCGGATATGCCGCGCTCGGCCCAGAGCCGGTCGATGAAGGCGCAGATCCGCTGCCGCGCCGCGTCCGGCACGGGCGGCATGGCGCGGGCGCGCAGTCGGCGCCGGGTGATGGCCTCGGAAGACATGCCCCAAGCATAGCCGCACGAACGGACAGGCCGGCATGAAGAACCGCTGATCCCCGCCGCTACACTGGCACGATGAGCCAAGCCGCCCCGCCCCAACCCCACCGCACCACCGCCGCGCCCGCCGCACTGGGCTTCCGCCTGCTGGCGATGCTCTATGACCTGCTGCCGCTGGGCGCGCTTTGGTTCGCCACCGCGGCGCTGGTGCTGGCGGCGCGCGGCGGGGTGCCGGTGACGCCCAACAGCCCGGCCGCCCTGCTCGAATTCGCGCTGATGCTGGCGGTCGGGTTCGGCTATTTCGGCCTGAGCTGGCGGCGCGGCGGGCAGACCCTCGGGATGCGCGCCTGGCGACTGCGGCTGGTGCGCCTCGATGGCCAGCCCCGCCCCGCATGGCGCGACCTTGCGCGGCGCTATTTCGCCGCCGGCGTTTCACTTGCGGCCTTCGGGCTGGGCTATCTGTGGAGCCTGTTCGACTCCGAGCGCCGCACCTGGCACGACCTGGCCTCGGGCACCGCGGTGGTGCGCCTGCCCAGACCGGAAAAAAAGCGCGGCTGAACCGCGCTCAGTCCGGAAGCGGCAGTCCGGCCAGCTCGATCCCGCCGTCCTCGTACAGCCGCAGCACGCTGCCCTGCTCGTACCAGTCGCCCAGCACGATGCGCTGGCGCGGCACGCCGTCCACAGCGAGTTCGTGCACGGCGGGTCGGTGGGTATGGCCGTGGATCATGCGGGTGACGCCGTAGCGGCGGAAGAAGTCCTCCACCGCGCGCGGCGCGGCGTCGCCCACGTCCAGCGCCATCGACTGCTGGTGCGCGGCGCTGGACTGGCGCGCGGCCTGGGCGAAGGCGCGACGTTCGGCCAGCGGACGCGCCAGCAGGGCGCGCTGCCAGTCGGGATCACGCACCTGGCGGCGCACGGCGAGGTACTTTTCGTCGTCCCAGCACAGCAGATCGCCGTGCAGCAGCAGGATCGGCTCGCCGCCGGACGCGATCATGCAGGGATCGGGAAGGATCGAAAAACCGGCGCGCGCGGCGTAGTCCTGCCCGACGAGGAAATCGCGGTTGCCGCGCAGGAAGGCGACGCGCGTGCCGCTGTCGGCCACCGCGCGCAGCGCCCCCGCGACCTGCGCCGGGAGCTCGGCGTCGTCATCGTCGCCGATCCAGGCCTCGAACAGGTCGCCGGGAATGTAGAGCGCCGGGACGCCGACCGCCTCCTCGCGCAGGAAGGCGAGGAAGCGTTCGGTGATCTGCGGCCGAACCTGGTCCAGATGCAGGTCGGAGACGAACAGCGCGCGCACGCGACGGCCGTCGGCGGCGGTGCGCGCCGGTTCCACGCGGAGAATTACTCCGCCGCGGCCGGTGCCGCCGCAGGCGTCGCGGCCAGCACTTCGGCGCGCTCGATCACGATCGGCTGGGTCGGAACATCGGAATGGAACGGGCCCTGACCGCCGGTCGGAATGGCGCGGATCTTGTCGACCACGGACATGCCCTCGACCACCTTGCCGAACACCGCATAGCCCCAGGTCATGCCGTTTTCACTGCTGACATAGTCCAGGCGCGGGTTGTCGACGAGGTTGATGAAGAACTGCGAGTTGGCCGAATGCGGCTCGCCGGTGCGCGCCATCGCGAGTGTGCCGCGCAGGTTGGACAGACCGTTGTTGGCCTCGTTCTGGATCGGCGCGCGGGTCGGCTTGGGCTGCAGGTCCGCGGTGTAACCGCCGCCCTGGGCCATGAAGTTGTCGATCACGCGGTGGAACACGGTGCCGTTGTAGAAACCGTCCTTGACGTAGGCCAGGAAGTTTTCCGAGGACGCCGGCGCCTTCACCGGATCCAGCTCGATCACGATGTCGCCCAGGTTGGTGTGCAGCGCCACGCGCGGCGCGGGCGCAGCGGCCTGTGCGGGCGCCGGCTCGGCGGCCGGCGCCGGCGTCGCGGGGGTCTGGGCCAGGGCAAGCACCGGCACCAGCAGGCCGGCGAAAATCAGCGAACGAAGGATCATGGACGTGCTACTCCGCAGGTTTGCAAAGGGGCGCGAACTGCGCCAGAACCCCGAAGTGTAACCGCCCCGCGCGCCGCGTGGCTGTGCCCTGGCCCAACGCAAGGAAGCGTTCGGTGCGACCGGCCGCGGCAGCGACTTCTCAGCGGCGGGCTACACTGTGCCGATGCGCAACTTCCTGCTCCTGCTCTTCGCCTCCTGCGCGCTGGCGCAGCCGATCGCCTCCATCCACGCCGGCGTACCTACCGGGGCCGACCTCACCGCCCGGCGCGCCGCGTTCAGGCATGCGCTGGAGGTGGCGGAACGCCGGCCGCTGGCGGAATTTCCCGCCGCCGCGCGCGTGTTCGCGGACCACCCGCTGGCGCCCTACCTCGACTATGCCGCGCTGCGCCGTCAGACCGACCGGATCAGCGCGCAGACGATCAAGGATTTCCTCGACGCGCATCCTGACCTTCCCGTCGCGGCCGCGCTGCGCGATCAGGCGCTGCGCGCGCTGGCGCGGCGCGAGGACTGGAGCGGCTTCCGCACGCTGTATGCGGGCAGCGCCGACCCCGAGCTGCGCTGCGCCGACCTGCTTTCGCGCCGCACGCCCGCGCCGGATGCCGCCTGGCTCGATGCGGCGCTGGCGCTGTGGCAAAGCGGGCGCTCGCAGCCGGATCGCTGCAACGCGGTGTTCGACGTGCTGCGCCAGCGCGCCCTGCTCACGCCCGAGCGCACGCGGGAGCGCATCGCGCTGGCGGCGCAGGAGCACAACCTCGGCCTGATGCGCTATCTCGCCCGCAGCCTGCCGGCGGCACAGGCGAAGCAGGTCAACGGCCATGCCGACTTCCTCGCCTCACCTTCGATCGCGCGCGCCGCCGGCTGGCCGAACGACGCGCAAAGCCGCCAGATCGCGCTGCTCGGGGTGATCCGTCTGGCCAAGTCCGACCCGAGCGCCGCCGAAATCCTGCTGGAGGCGCTGCAGAAGCCGCTTTCCTTCGATGCCGCGCAGCTCGGTCAGGCGCGCAACCAGATCGCGCTGTGGAGTGCGGCTTCCTATCTGCCCGAGAGCGCGCGCCGCTTTGCCGCGGTGCCGCCCGGCGCCTGGGACGAGCGCCTGCACGAGTGGCACTTCCGCGAGGCGCTGGCACGCGGCGACGAGACCACCGCGCTGGCCGCCATCGCGGCGATGCCGGCGGAACAGCACAGCCAGTCGCGCTGGCGCTACTTCGAGGCGCGCCTGCGCGAACGCGCCGGCGATGCCGCCGGGCGCGACCTGTTCGGCGAGCTGTCGGCCGAACCGAGCTACTACGGTTTCCTCGCCGCCGAACGCATCGGCACTCCCAATGCGCTGTGCCCGCGCGATGCGACCGGCGATGAAGCCACGCTGGCGCGCGCGCTGCAGGCGCGTCCTGGTTTCGTGCGCGCCATGGAGCTGTACGCGATCGGCCGGGTGGGCTGGGCGCGGCGCGAATGGGACGCCCTCAAGGGTTCGCTGCCTCCGGAAGAGCGCCGCGTCGCGGTGGCGCTGGCCGAGGCCGCAGGCTGGCACGATCGCGGCCCGTTCACCCTGAACGCCGGCGAAGACCTCGGCTATTACCGCCTGCGCTTTCCGCTGCCGCACAAGCGCCAGATCCGGCGCGAAGCCCGGAAATACGGGCTCGATCCTGCCTGGGTGCTGGCGCTGATCCGCGCCGAAAGCGCCTGGGCGCCGGATGCGCGCTCCCACGCCGACGCACGCGGCCTCATGCAGCTCTTGCCGTCCACCGCGCAGCAGGAAGCCCGGCGGCGCGGGCTTCCCTATCCGGGCGATTCCGGCCTGTTCGACGCCAAGGCCAACCTTCGCCTGGGCATCGCCCACCTGGCCACGATGCTGGAACAGCACGGCGGCCAGCCTTTCCTTGCGACCGCCGCCTACAACGCCGGTCCCGCGCCGGTGGCGCGCTGGCTGACGCAGCGACCGGTGTCGGACGTGGACCTGTGGATCGAGACCATCCCCTACCGCGAAACCCGCGAGTACGTCGCGCGCATCCTGGCCTTCGCCACGATCTACGACTGGCGGCTGCGGGAAGACAGCGCGCCGATCGCACTGCGCGCCCTCGGCAAGGCGGTTCCCGATTCCGGGCGGCGCGGTTTCGCCTGCCCGGTCCATCTGCCTGCGGAGGCTCCATGAACGCACCGCGCATCGTCGTGTTCGGCGGCACCGGCTTCGTCGGCCGCCGCCTCGTGGCCGAGCTGGTACGGCGCGGCTTCCAGGTCACCGTGCCCAGCCGCAACCGCGACCTGCGCCGAGAGCTGTTCCCCCTGCCCGGCGCGCGCGTGGTCTGCGCCGACGTCCATTCCGGAGCGGCGCAGCGCGAGCTGCTGGAAGGCGCAAGTGCCGCCATCAACCTGATCGGCATCCTCAACGAGCGCGGCCGCGACGGGCGCGGATTCCAGCGCGCCCACGTCGAGTTCACCCGCATCCTGATCGCCTCCTGCCGCGCGTCCGGCCTGCGCCGCCTGCTGCAGATGAGTGCGCTCAACGCCGGGCGCGGGGAAAGCCACTACCTGCGCAGCCGCGGCCAGGCCGAGGACGAGGTGCGCGGCTCGGGGCTGGACTGGACGATCTTCCAGCCCTCGGTGATCTTCGGCCCCGGCGACGGACTGTTCGACCGCTTCGCCGGCCTGCTGCGCCTGGCCCCGGTGCTGCCGCTGGCGCGGGCGCAGGCGCGCTTTGCACCGGTGTACGCGGGCGACGTGGTGCAGGCGTTCGCGCGCGCGCTCGAGGATCCCGCCAGCTTCGGCCAGACCTATGAGCTCTACGGCCCGGACACCCTGAGCCTGGCCGACATCGTGCGCCTCACCGCGCGACACCTCGGCCTGCGGCGCGCCGTCGTGCCGCTGCCCGACGCGCTCGGCCGCGCGCAGGCGGCGCTGTTCGATTTCGTCCCGGGCAAGCCCTTTTCCACCGACAACTTCCTCTCGCTCCGGCGCGACTCGGTCGGCGGCATCGACGGGCTGTACCGACTCGGCATCGAGCGCACCCCGATCCAGGCCATCGTGCCGCGCCAGCTCGGCGCCGATCCGCGCCAGCATCGGCTGGACGGCTACCGCAGGACGCGGCGCGCATGAAGGCGTACCTCGTCGGCGGCGCGGTGCGCGATGCGCTGCTGGGCCTTGCGCCGGGCGACCGCGACTTCGTGGTGGTGGGCAGCACGCCCGAGGCCATGACGGCGGCCGGCTTCACCCCGGTCGGCCGCGATTTTCCGGTATTCCTGCATCCGCGCACCCGCGAGGAATACGCGCTGGCGCGCTGCGAGCGCAAATCCGGGCGCGGCTACCGCGGCTTCACCGTGCTGGCCACGCCGGACGTCACCCTCGAACAGGACCTCGCCCGGCGCGACTTCACCATCAACGCCATGGCGCAGGATGCCGACGGCGCGCTGGTGGATCCGTTGGGCGGCCGCGCCGACCTCGAGGCGCGCGTGCTTCGCCACGTTTCCCCGGCCTTTTCCGAAGACCCCGTGCGCATCCTGCGCGCGGCGCGCTTCATGGCGCGCTGGGCGCACCTGGGCTTTCGTGTCGCGCCCGAAACCCTCGCGCTGATGCGCGCGATGGTGCAGGAAGGGGAAGTCGACCATCTGGTGCCCGAGCGGGTGTTCCAGGAGCTGTCCCGCGCGCTCGCCGAACCTTCGCCCTCGTCCTTCCTGCGCACCCTGCGCGCCTGCGGCGCGCTGGCGCGCGTGCTGCCCGGGGTCGATGCGCTCTACGGCGTGCCCCAGCACGCCGGCCACCACCCCGAAGTGGACTGCGGCGTGCACACCGAGATGGCCTGCGACGCCGCCGCGCGGCTGGCTCCGGGCGACCCCCTGATCGGCTTCTGCGCGCTCACCCACGACCTGGGCAAGGCGCGCACGCCGTCGCGCCTGCTGCCTGCGCACCACGCGCACGAAAATTCCGGGCTGGCGCCATTGCAGGCGTTGTGCGAACGGCTGAAGGTGCCATCCGAACACGCCGCGCTGGCGAGCATCGTCTGCCGCGAGCACCTCAACGTGCACCGTTTCGCGGAGTTGAAACCAACCACCATCCACGACCTGATCACGCGCTGCGACGGTTTCCGCAAGCCCGAGCGCATCGCCCGGCTTGCGCTGGCCTGCGAGGCCGACAAGCGCGGCCGCCGCGGGCGCGAACACGAGCCGTATCCGGCGCGCGCGGCGCTGCTGGCCGCGCACGCCGCCGCGCTCGCGGTGAAGCCGCGCGACCTCGACCTGCGCGGACTCCGCGGCGAGGCGATCGCCGCCGCCGTGCGGCGCGCGCGCATCGCCGCCATCGCAGGTTCCGGCGGAATGATTCCGCCGTGAACCCGCCGCACCCGCCTCAGACCGCGCGGCGCAGCGCCTCGATGCGATCTTGCAGCGGCGGGTGCGACAACAGCAGGCGGCGCATTCCGTGTCCGATGCCGCCGGAGATGCCGAAGGCGCGGATCTGGTTCGGCAGGGTGCTCGGCCCCTGGTTGCTCGCCAGGCGTTCGAGCGCGGCGATCATCTTCTCGCGGCCGGCGAGACGCGCGCCGCCGGCGTCGGCGCGGAACTCGCGCCAGCGGCTGAAAGACATCGCGATCATCGAGGCGAACAGGCCGAACACCAGGTCCAGCACCATCACGAGGAGGAAGTAGAAGAAGCTCGGCCCGGAGTCCTCGTCGCGGTTGCCCGAAAGCGCCGCGTCGATGCCGCGCCCGACCACGCGCGCCAGGAACAGCACGAAGGTGTTGAGCACGCCCTGGATCAGGGCCATCGTGACCATGTCGCCGTTGGCGACGTGGCTGACCTCGTGCGCCAGCACGGCTTCCGCCTCGTCCTTGTCCATCGCGCGAAGCAGGCCGGTGGACACCGCCACCAGCGAACGGTTGCGGCTGGCGCCGGTGGCGAAGGCATTGAGGTCGGGTGCGTCGTAGATCGCCACCTCCGGCATGGCGATGCCGGCTTCGCGCGCCTGCCGCTCGACGGTCTGGAACAGCCAGCGTTCCACCTCGTTGCGCGGCTGGGAAATGACCTGCGCGCCGGTGCTGCGCTTGGCCAGGGTCTTGGACAGCAGCAGCGAAACCATCGACCCGCCGAAACCGAACACGGCGGCAAACACCAGCAGCGATCCGTTGTTGCCCAGTTGAATCCCGAAGACCTTTTCCAGCACGCTCATCACGATGCCCAGCAGCACCAGGACTGCGAGGTTGGTGGCCAGAAACAGCGCGACGCGTCGAATCATCATCATGAAAAAAACCTGCCTTTTCGAGCGACACCGGCCGATTCCGGCACCGCGGGGAGTGGGATGGACCGGAAATGACGCCAGCGCCCGCTGAATTCAAGCCCGCTCCCGGTTGCGGCCGCTTCGCGCCCTCGCCCACCGGGCCGCTGCACTTCGGCTCGCTGGTGGCGGCCTTCGGCAGCTTCCTGCGCGCGCGCTCCCAGGGTGGCCTCTGGCGAATGCGGATCGAGGACATCGACACCCCGCGCACGGTGCCCGGCGCCGCCGAACTCCAGCTCGGCGCCCTGCGCGCGTTCGGGCTGGAGTGGGATGGCGAGGTGATGTGGCAGAGCCGGCGCATTCCCGCTTACCGCACCGCACTCGAGGCGCTGCGCGAGCGCGGCGCGGTCTTTCCCTGCCGCTGCAGCCGCGGCGAGCTGGGCGGCACGCCGCACCGCGGCTGCATCACGAGCCGTAACGAAGGGCCGGCCGCCTGGCGACTGCGCGTGCCTGACCGCGAGATCGCATTCACCGATGCGATCCGAGGCCCGCAGCGCCAGAACCTGGCGCGCGAGGTCGGCGACGTGGTGCTTTGGCGCGGCGACGGACTGGTGGCCTACCAGCTCGCCGTGGTGGTGGACGACGCGGCGCAGGGCGTCACCGAAGTGGTGCGCGGCGCCGACCTGATCGACTCCACCGCGCGCCAGATCTTCCTGCAGCAGACCCTCGGCCTGCCGACGCCGGCCTACGCGCATCTGCCGCTGGCGCTGGACGCGGAGGGCCGCAAGCTCGGCAAGTCGCAGCAGGCGCTGGCGCTGGATCCGTCCGATCCGATCCCCGCGCTGCGCGCCGCCTGGGCCTTCCTTGGACAGCCGCCCGCAACGCTGGCGAACGTCGCCTCGCTTCCACGCCTTCTCGACGCCGCCATCGCGGCCTTCGACCCGGGGCGCGTGCCTTCGCACGACCTGCGCGCGCCGCGCACCGGCACCTGACGCCCGATACCGCAATGCAGCGCAGGGATTCATTTCCCGCTACGCTCGGCATCTTCACCAGCCAGGCATCGACCCCATGAGTCAGGATTTGCGCGCCGAACGCTACCGGCTTGCCGGAGAACTGTTCCACCGGAAGGACTACGCCGGCGCGCTCGCGATCCTCGACGAACTCATCGCCGCCCACCCCAAGGCCGCGCCGCTGCATTACCACCGCAGCCGCTGCCTGAACGCGCTGGGTCGGCCCGGCGAGGCCGCGCATGCGCTGGATGCGGCGCTGGCGCTGGCGCCCGACCACGTCCCCACCCTGCTGGCGCGGGTGGAGCTGGCCGAGGAGCATTTCGAGGAACTGGACACGCTGCCGCTGCTGCGCCGCGCGATCACTCGCGAACCGGACAATGCCACCGCGCTCTTCCACTTCGCCCGCACCGTGCTCGACCAGACCCGGGTCTCCGACAGCGCCGACTCCGTGGCCGAAGCCCTGCGGCATCTGGACCGCAGCATCGAGCTGGACCCGCAGCGCGCCGAAGCCTGGGCGCGGCGAGGCCAATACCACCACCTGCGCGCCCACGACACCGGCGAAGGCGAGGCTGCGATTCGCGACGCGCTGGGCATGAGCTATGACCGGCCGTCGCTGGAGCTGGCCCTGTCCGATCTCCGCCACGCCGCCGGCCTCAGGGAGGACAACCAGTACGACCGCCTCTGCGCCCGCATCGCCGCCCTGCTCGACCGCCACGAGCTGTCGGTCGAGCACATGGATCGCGTGCTGGCCCGCCTGCCTGCTGATGCGCCGGCGCGCGGCTTCGTCCAGGAGGAGCGCGACCGCTACGCGCGCGGCAAGGAAGGCGAGCGCGAGGAACTGGCCGAACTGGTGGAATCGGCAGCCGCCACCGAGGGCGTCGAGCGCAACATGAAGGAGGACATGGAACACGCGCTCAGCCACGCCACCGCCCAACTGGTGCGCCAGGGCATGGACCTGCAAACGGCACTCGAATCGCTGGCCGGCGACGACTCGCCGGAGGGCATGCAGGCCACCCAGATCGCCTTCCAGCTCTACAACATCGCACACGAGGCCGACCCGGACCTGACGGAAGTGGACCCGGCCGAATTCCCCGCCTTCCAGCGCAAGCATGCCGAAGCCTGCGAGAAGGCGCTGGCGCCGCTGGGCTACACGCGGCTGGCCTGCGCCGAAGCGCGCGGCGTCAGCGCGCAGCAGGGCCAGCGCAGCCTGCTGGGGCTGTTCACGCACCCCGAGTACGGCAGCGCGGCCGCCTTCGCGGCCCGGCCGCGCTGGCCGGGCCTCTTCGGATTCCTCTTCCTGCTGCTGACCGGCCAGTGGAAGACCGCGCGGATGCTGGAATGCGGCACCCGCTTCGAGGACGGTTTCCTCATGAACAGCCGCGCGGCAGGGCCCGACCCCTTCGATACCAGCGGCATTCGCGACTTTTCCTTCGAGAAACTGCCGCCCAAGGCCACGCCGCGGCAGGTCGCCGAGCGCCACATCCAGCGCGTGGCCGAGCGCCTGGCGCAGGGGCATTCGGTGGTGCCCGCGGACAGCCTGGAGGCGATCGAGGACAGCTGGCGCACAGCGAACGAGCGCAAGCGCGAGTACCGCAAGAGCATCGGCTACGCCACGGACGAGGAACTGCGCGCGCTGCTGGGCAAGCACTACGAAAAGCTGGCGGATCCGATCCGCGATCGGCTCAAGCTGTTTGCGGACGCCGAAGGCTGAGAGCCTGCCGCCGACCTCGGCCTTGCCCCAAAGGACAACTGCCGCGCCGCGGACGCGGCACTAGAATGCGTGCAGGTCAGTCACCGGTCCGCGCCATGTCCCAACCCCTCTGGATTCCCAGCGCCGAACGCATCGAGCGCGCCAACCTCACCCGGTTCATCAAGTTCGTGCAGGCCGAGACCGGCGACGGCAACCTCGTCGACTACTCCGGCCTCTACCGCTTCTCCATCGCCCAGCCGGAAAAGTTCTGGTGCCTGGTGTGGGACTTCTGCGGAATCAAGGCGCAGGGCGAACGCACCCCGGTGCTTGTCGACGGCGACAGGATGCCCGGCGCGCGCTGGTTCCCGAACGTGCGGCTCAACTTCGCGCAGAACCTGCTGCGCTTCGACGATGATCGCGTGGCGCTGCTGTTCCGCGGCGAGAACGGTGCCACCGAGCGCATCACCTATGCCCAGCTTCGCCGCCGCGTCGCCGCGCTCGCCGCCGCGCTCAAGGCGCAGGGCGTCACGATGGGAGACCGCGTCGCCGGCTTCATGCCCAACCTGCCCGACACCGTCGTGGCCATGCTGGCCACCGCCTCGCTCGGTGCGATCTGGTCGTCCTGCTCGCCCGACTTCGGCGTCAACGGCGTGCTCGACCGCTTCGGCCAGATCCGCCCCAAGGTGCTGTTCACCGCTGCCAGCTACCAGTACGGCGGCAAGCGCCTGGACTGTCTGGAAAAGGTCGCCGGCTTCGCGCGCGAGATCGACTCCATCGAACGCATCGTGGTGGTTCCATACCTCGATCGCCCCGCATCGCTCGACGCGGTGCCCCGCGCGGTGAACCTGGAAGAATTCATCGCGCCCTTCGCCGAGGCCGCGCTCGAATTCGTGCCCACGCCCTTCGACCACCCGCTCTACATCATGTACAGCTCGGGCACCACGGGCGTGCCCAAGTGCATCGTGCACGGCGCCGGCGGAGCCCTGATCCAGCACCTCAAGGAACACGTCCTGCACGCCGACGTGAAGCGCGAGGACAAGCTCTTCTACTACACCACCTGCGGCTGGATGATGTGGAACTGGCTGGTTTCCGGGCTGGCCGTGGGCGCCACCGTGGTGCTGTACGACGGCAATCCCTCCTGGCCCGACGCCAGCGCGCTGTGGAACCTGGCCGACGAATTCGGCATCAGCATCTTCGGCACCAGCGCCAAGTGGATCAGCGCGGTCGAGAAGGCCGGCGTCAAACCGCGCGAAAGCCACAAGCTGCTCGCGCTCAAGACGATCCTCTCGACCGGCTCGCCGCTGGCGCCGGAAAGCTTCGACTACGTCTACCGCGACGTGAAGGAGCGCGTGATGCTCTCCTCGATCTCCGGCGGCACCGACATCATCAGCTGCTTCGCGCTGGGCGCCCCCATCCTTCCGGTATGGCGCGGAGAGCTGCAGTGCCGCGGCCTCGGGCTCAAGGTGGAAATCCTCGACGACGACGGCCGTCCGGTGATCGAGCAGACCGGCGAACTGTCCTGCAGCGCGCCGTTCCCGGTGATGCCGATCGGCTTCTGGAACGATCCGGACGGAAGCAAATACCGCGCCGCCTACTTCGAGAACCAGCCCGGCGTCTGGTGCCACGGCGACTACGCCAAGCTCACCGAGCACGAGGGCATCGTCATCTACGGCCGTTCCGATGCCACCCTCAATCCCGGCGGGGTTCGCATCGGCACGGCCGAAATCTACCGTCAGGTCGAGCAGCTCCCGGAAATCCTGGAAAGCCTGTGCATCGGGCAGGACTGGGAATCGGACGTGCGCGTGGTGCTGTTCGTGCGCCTGCGCGAGGGCATCACTCTGGACGACGCGCTGCGCGAGCGCATCCGCAAGCAGATCCGCGCCAACACCACCCCGCGGCATGTGCCGGCAAGGATCGTGCAGGTGGCCGACATCCCGCGCACCCTTTCCGGCAAGATCGTGGAGCTGGCGGTGCGCAACGTGGTGCACGGGCGTCCGGTGAAGAACACCGATGCGCTGGCCAATCCGCAGGCGCTGGAGCTGTATCGGGACTTGCCGGAATTGGCCCAGTAGCGGTTCGGGGGCGGCTGCTTTCGCCTCTGGTTTGGGCGGTTTCGCAAGGTTTGGCCCGCCTCGGTGATGACCGAGGCGAATACTCCGTGCGTCCCGCAGCGCCCCGCATGTTCCCTTCGGGCAACTGCGAACGCGACCTCGCCTTGGCGCTGAAACTCATGTCACAGCGAACGCTCGGCTCGCCAGGCTGAGACCCAAGCCTGGGCACGGCCGTCGCACCACGCCCCAAATCCCTGCGTCACCTTCCGTCGCATCACCGCGGACGATGCTCCCATCCAACCAGGGAGCGGGCCATGGCAAGGCGCAGAGTGCGGAAGGCGGATGGAACGGCAGCGGCGGTAGACCTCCACCCGCTCGTTCGACTGTGGATGCTGCGCATCCTGGTGCCGCTGGGCGGGCATCGGGAGCTGTTGTCGCAGATCGGCTTCCGCAACGACGCGGTCGCCGCCGCGGTCGGGCTGGAGCACCGGATCGACCCGCCGGACTGGTCGTTCGACCGCGCCGTCGTGCTCAGGGAACTGCGCCAGCTCCATCGGCAGGCGGAAGCCAGGACGGCCGGCCTGCGGCTGCCCGAGCCACTGGGCGGCAACGTCGAAGAGCTCTCGCGGATGCTGGGACTGGAGGAAGCCGACGGCCGGATCCTGGGGTTCATCGTGCTGCTCCATACCGAGCGGCTGCTGGATGATGCGGCGGACCAGCTCGGCGGCCTGTCGGTCAGCAAGGCGTGCAGCAGCATTGCCACCATTCTGAATCTGCCCGAAGCCGCAGTGCGCGCCGCGCTCGGCTCGCGCGGACCCCTGATCCAGTCTGGCCTGGTGTCGGTGGACGGCAGCGGCAGCTTTCCCCTGCGCTCCAAGCTGGACCTCATTTCAGGGGAGTTCGCCGCACAGATGACGGTGCCCGACGTGGACCCGGCGCGCCTGCTGCGGGGCATCGTTTCCCCGGGCGCTCCGGGCGCGCTGGGTCTGGACGATTTCAGCCACGTGCAGCGCTCGATCGACGTCCTCCTGCCGCACCTGCGCCAGTCGCTGGCCAGCCGCCGGAGCGGGGTCAACGTCTTCGTGTACGGCACGGCCGGCACCGGCAAGAGCGAGCTGGCGCGCACCCTGGCCGATGCGCTGGGCTGCGCGCTTTACGAGGTATCGAGCGAGGACGACGAGGGCAACCCGGTGCACGGCGAGCGCCGCCTGCGCGCCCTGCGCGCGGCGCAGGGCTTCTTCAGCCAGCGCCCGGTTCTGCTGGCCTTCGACGAGGCCGAGGACGTGTTCAACGACGACTTCGGCCCCTTCGGGCGCAGGAGCACCGCGCAGACCCACAAGGCGTGGATCAACCGCATGCTGGAGTCCAACATCGCACCCACGCTGTGGCTGTCCAACACCATTCGCGGACTGGACCCGGCCTTCGTGCGCCGCTTCGACCTGGTGTTCGAGCTGCCCGTGCCGCCGAAGAAGCAGCGCGTGCGCATCCTGCGCGAGCACTGTGCAGATCTCGTGGACGAGGGACGCCTGGCCTGCATCGCCGAGGCGCGCGAGCTGGCCCCGGCCGTGGTGTCCCGTGCCGGCTCGGTCGTGCGTTCGATCCGCGACGAGCTTGGCCCGGAAAAGACCGCCGACGCGCTGGAGCACCTGATCACCTGCACCCTGGAGGCGCAGGGCCACCGCGCGATCCTGCGCCACGACCCGAACCGCCTTCCGGAAACCTACGATCCGCGTTTCCTGCACGCCGACGCGGACCTGGAGGCGCTGGCCGACGGGCTGGCGCGGGCGCGCAGCGGGCGGCTCTGCCTGTACGGCCCGCCCGGCACCGGCAAGACCGCCTGCGGGCGCTGGATCGCCGAGCGCCTGGACGCCCCGCTCCTGGTGCAGCGCGCCTCCGACCTCATCTCCATGTGGGTCGGCGAAACCGAGGTGAACATCGCCAGGGCCTTCCGCGAGGCGCAGACCGAGGGCGCCGTGCTGTTGATCGACGAAGTGGACAGTTTTCTGCAGGACCGCCGCCGCGCCCGCAGCACCTGGGAAGTGACCGCGGTCAACGAGATGCTGACCCAGATGGAATCGTTTCCCGGCGTGTTCATCGCCTCCACCAACCTGGTGGAAGGGCTGGACCCGGCCGCGCTGCGCCGCTTCGACCTGAAGGCCAGATTCGACTTCCTGCGCGCGGACCAGGCCTGGGATCTGCTGGCCCGCCAGTGCGCGCAGCTCGGGCTGGAGGCGCCGCCGCGCGGACTGCGCGCCCGCGTCGACCGTCTTTCGCGCCTGACCCCCGGCGACTTCGCCACGGTGGTTCGCCAGCACCGATTCCGGCCGATTTCCGATGCCGTGGACTTCGTGTCCCGATTGGAAGCCGAGTGCGCGATGAAGGAAGGCGCGAAGCGCGCCATCGGGTTCGTGTGAAGTGCGGCGCGCGGGACCGCCCTGGAGCAGTCCATCGAGGGCGCCCGGCCCGCCGTTCGGCGGAGTCCGCGACAATCACGCAAACTTGAGCTCCTGCGCCCCGATTCGTCCGGGGCGCATCTTTTCCGGCAGCCCGATGGAGGTGTGACCGACATGACCCGACGACCCGACGCCCTGGAAACCGCGCGCCTGGCCCTGGAACTCCTGCGCCGCATCCCGCGCGGACGCAAGGTGACCGCAAGCGAGCTGCACGAGCAGCTCCGCGAGGCCGGGATCGAGCGCGACCTTCGCACCATCCAGCGCCAGCTCGACATGCTCAGCCAGAAATTCGACATCGAGCGCGACGACCGCAACAAACCCTACGGCTACCGCTGGCTGGACCATGCGACCGGGCTTTCGATCCCGAATCTCACGCCGCAGGAATCCCTGCTGTTGCTCCTCGCCGAAGAGCACCTGCGGCACCTCTTGCCGGCGCGGCTGATGAAGTCGATGGAAGGCTTCTTCCAGCAGGCCCGTCGCACCCTCGGAAACGACCGCAATGCCCGGCTCGAACGCGAGTGGCCCGGCAAGGTGCGCGTGGTGGCGACTACCCAGCCGCTGCTGCCGCCGCGCATCGCCTCCGGCGTGTTCGAAACGGTGAGCGAGGCGCTCTACGGCAACTTCTGGCTGAAGCTCGATTACCGCAACGCCGCCGGCCGGCGCGGCAAAGCCGACGTCATGCCCCTGGGCCTGGTCCAGCAGGGGCCGCGCCTGTACCTGGTGTGCCGCTACAAAGGCTTCGACAACGAGCGCAACCTCGCCCTGCACCGCATCCTCGGTGCCGAAGCCTCCACGCTGCGCTTCGAGCGCCCCGCCGGCTTCGACCTCAAGCGGTACGACGACGAGGGCCGGTTCGCCTTCGGCGAAGGCCAGAACGTGCGCCTGAGCTTCCGCATCGAGCGCGAGGCCGGCCTGCATCTGCTGGAATCCCCGCTCTCCACCGACCAGACCGCCGTCGAACGCGACGACGACACCCTCGACATCGCCGCCACCGTCACCGACAGCGCGATGCTGGAGTGGTGGCTGCGCGGATTCGGGGACGCGGTTTCCCGGGTGAAGCGCGCGCCACTGGAGAACGGATCGCACCAGGGCCCGGGATGAGCCAAGCCCGAGCGGGCCGATCTCCCGCACCGGAAGTTCAGCCGGCCGCGGCCCTGCGCACTGTACGCCCTCGCGCCGTGAAAGGATTGGTCCGCGGCATTCGTCCTCTGGCGTAGCATGCGCTTTGGCACGCCCTTGACCGAGACCCTTCGATGCAGACCTGGCCCGCAGCAAGCCTCATCCGCGCCAAGCGCCGTGGCGAAACGCTGGACGCGCGGCAGTGCGCGTCCTTGGCTCGCGGCGTGGCCGACGGGAGCTGGAGCGAAGGCCAGATCGCCGCCTACTGCATGGCGGTGGCCTGGCGGGGGATGACGCCGGCGGAATGCCGCGACTTCACCCTCGCGCTGCGCGATTCGGGCCGCTGCCTGGACTGGAGCGACCTGCCCGGCCCGGTTCTGGACAAGCACTCCACCGGCGGGGTGGGCGACGCCGTGAGCCTGGCGCTGGCGCCGCTGGTGGCGGCCTGCGGGGGCTTTGTGCCGATGATCTCCGGGCGCGGCCTGGGCCACACCGGCGGAACCCTGGACAAGCTCGAAAGCCTGGCCGGTTATGACGTGAATCCCGCCCCGGAGCGCCTGCGCCGGATCGTGCGCGAGGTCGGCTGCGCCATCGTCGGCCAGAGCGCGGACCTGGTGCCGGCCGATCGACGCCTTTACGCGGTGCGCGATGTGACCGCCACGGTGGACGTGCCCGAACTCATCGTGGCTTCGATCCTTTCCAAGAAGCTCGCCGGCGGCGCGCAGGCGCTGGTGCTCGACATCAAGACCGGCAGCGGTGCGCAGACGCCGGACGAGGCGGAAGCCGAAGCGCTGGCGCAAGGCATGCTTGCGGTGACCCAAGGCAGCGGCCTTGCGCTGGATGCCGCGCTCACCGACATGGGCCAGGTGCTCGGGCGCGAGGCCGGCAACGCGCTGGAGCTGCGCGCCATCCTCGACCTGCTGACCGGCGGTCCCGGCTGCCCGCGCCTGCGCGAGCTGACGCTGGAGCTTTCCGCACGGCTGCTGTGTCTGGGACAGCTCGCATCGGACCGCACGTCCGCGCTCGACCGCCTGCAGCAGGCGATCGATTCTGGCCAGGCCGCCGAACGATTTGCGCGCATGGTGGCCGCACTGGGCGGCCCCGCCGATCTGCTCGAGCACCCGGCGCGCCACCTGCCCGCAGCGCCCGTGTTGCGCCCGGTATTCGCCGAGGGCGAAGGCTACGTCACGGCCATCGACGTGCGCGCCCTGGGCGAATGCGTGGTGGACCTGGGCGGCGGCCGGCGCGTGCCCGGCGCGGCCATCGACCACGCCGTGGGCCTGTCGCAGGTGCGCGGGCGCGGCGAACGGATCGAGGCCGGCACGGCGCTGGCGCAGGTCCACGCGCGCAGCGAAACCGCTGCCGCCGCCGCGATCGGGCGCGTTCGGCAAGCCTTCCTCCTCGCCGAGCGCGCGCCGCAGCAAGTGCCGCTGTTCCGCTGGTTCGATCCGACGAGGAATGCAGGGGCACCGGGCGCCATCCGAGACACCTGAGGTCGATCCCCCGACGAAGCGGCATCGGAACAGCAGAGTCGCCTTGCTGCGCCGCGCATTGCCACCCCATGGCGGTGCTGTGATACTCGGATGTCGAGTGCGGCACATGGCAATTCCGGACAAGCATCCCGAGCCAGGGTGCCGGTGCACGCGTCGAGTTTTTGCGGTCGCAGGCAGCCCCAACCGGTTTCAGGGAATCCGCGGCACTGCCTGTTACCCACCGCCTTCCGTCGGAAGACGGCCCCGTTCCCGATCCTCGCAAGAGGGCGGGCGCACCCCTTGTGACATGCAAGAACACCGGAGTAGTCAATGAGCTTCATCAAACCCACGATGGTGGCATCGGCCATCAGCCTCGCCCTGATCGGCATGGGCACATCGGGTGCGCTCCATGCAGCCCACCCAACCCTCGGCGCGCAAGTCGGCCTGGAGTCCGTCGCCGGCATCGGTGAAAGCGAAACCGGGCGCTACATCGTCACGTTCGTCGAGCAGGGTCTGGTCCAGTACCGCGGCGGCATCGCCGGGCTGGCGCGTACCGCGCCGGGCGTGGACGGCGTGTCCCTCAACAGTTCGAAGAAGTTCGTGATGGACTCGGCGGCGGCGCAGCAGTACCAGCTCTATCTCCAGGAGCAGCGCAAGCACCATCTGGACACCATGCAGCGCGCGCTGGGTCACGCGCTGGACATCCACTACACCTATGACGTCACCCGCAGCGGCATCTCCGTGAGCCTCCGCCACGAGGAAGCCCTGCGCGTGGCCGCACTGCCCGGCGTCCTGTCGGTGACCCCGGTGCAGCGATACGAAACCCAGACCACGCGCGGCCCGACCTTCATCGGCGCCAACACCATCTGGGACGGCAGCGCCATCCCGAGCTGGGCCTCCGCCAGCCGCGGCCAGGGCGTGAAGGTCGGCATCATCGATACCGGCACCTTCATCGGCCACCCCTCGTTCACCAACGATCCGGCCTGCGGCTTCAGCGCGGCCAGCCCCAAGCTGTTCCCGCGCGACTGCACCACCAACAGCGGAACCCAGTGCACCGGCACCCTGCCCGACGCCGACATGAGCAGCCACGGCGTGCACACTTCCAGCACCGCCGCCGGCAACACGCTGAGCAACGCCTCCGCGCCGCCCGCGCCGCCCCTGCCCAACGGCGTGACGATGTCTGGCGTGGCCCCCTGCGCATCGATCTATTCCTACAACGTCGCCAACCACAGCGACGGCTCGCTGGCCAATGATGCCCTCGAGGCGGCAATCCAGCACGCGATCGTCGATCAGGTCGATGTGGTGAACTACTCGATCGGCCGCACCTGCGGCACCGGAAATCCCTGGGCCGATCAGAGGATGCTTTCATTCCTCGACGCCAGCGATGCCGACGTCTTCATCGCAGCGTCTGCCGGCAACACCCGGGACACCTGCACCAATCCGGACGGACTGGTCGGCAACAACGGTCCGTGGATCCTGACGGTCGCCAACTCGACCCAGGACGAAATCGTCACCCCGACGCTCACCGTCGTCTCGCCAGGTCCCGTGCCTGCAACGCTCGAGCAGATTCCTCTCACCCCCGGCAGCACCACGCTCAGCCCCTCGGTCACCCTGCCGATGGCTGGCGCACGGATCAAGGTTCCGGCCAACCGCGAAGCCTGCAACGCCGGCGGCGGCATCCCGGCGGCTTCCTTCACCAATGCCGACATCGCCCTCGTCCGCCGCGGCTCGTGCGGCTTCGCCGAGAAGATCACCAACGCCTACAACGCCGGCGCGCGCACCGTGATCGTCGCCAACAACCAGGCCGGCACGATTTCGATGAACACCTCCGGCGCGCCCGGCGACGTGGCTGCGTTCAGCATCGGCTCGCAGGCCATCGGCGACGCGCTGTTCGCCTTCATCGCGGCACCGCCCGGTGAGCCGATCTTCAAGGACGGCTTCGAGGATGGCGCAGGATCCGCCCTCCCCGTGTTCGGCGACTACCTGCCGCTGGAAACCCTGAGCCGTCAGGGCGACGTGATCAACGGCGGCAGCCTGCGCGGCCCGACGCAGGGTGCCTACGAGAACCTGACCAAGCCCGACATCACCGGCCCCGGCACCGACATCTACGCCGCCTACATGGCCGCCGAAGGCAATTACGGCCTGATGACCGGAACCTCGATGTCTTCGCCGCACCTCGCGGGCGCGGCGGCGCTGGTGCGCGCCATCCACCCGACCTGGTCGCCGCAAGAAGTCAAATCCGCGCTCCAGACCACCGCCAAGCGCTCCGGCTTCATGGAAGACGGCACCACGCCCTGGACGCCCGACGTGGTGGGCAGCGGTCGCGTCGACCTTTCCCTCGCGGCGCTGGCCGGCCTGACCCTGGACGAGACCAAGGCGAACTATCTCGCCGCCAATCCGACCGGCGGCAGCATCAGCCAGACCCAGCTCAACCTGGCCTCGCTGCGCAACGTGGCCTGCGGCGCCTCGTGCAGCTGGACGCGCACCGTGACCAACCGCCTGGACGCTTCCGGCACCTGGAACGTCGCCTTCGAGAACCCCGCGGGCTACACGCTCTCGGCCTCGCCGACGAACTTCACACTGGCCCCGGATGCGACGCAGACGATCACGGTCACTGCCACCGCGAACGCCGCACCGACCCAGTCGATTTCCTTCGGCGCGGTACTGCTGCAGGAAACCGGAAACGCTGCGCCAGACCAGCACCTCACCGTGGCGATCAAGGGCGAAACGCCTGTAGCCCCGCCGGGTTACTGCGATGGCGGCGCCTGCGTGCTGAAGATCGACACCATGCCCGACGGCGGAAGCTTCTCAGGGGTGGGATGCGCGTCCTATTGCGGACTCGTGTGGCTGAACCAGTTCTCCCCGCCGGCCGCGGAATATCCGATCACCATCACCACCGTGCAGTCCATTTTCGGCAACCCCGCCGGCTGGAACGCCGCCGGCGACAAGATCCACATCTACATCTACCTGGATAACGACGCGGATCCGACCAACGGCGCAACCCTGCTGGGCCAGCACACCTACACCCAGCCGACACCCGCCAATGCTTGGCGCAACATCGCGCTCTCGACTCCTGTCGTGGTCAACGGCCCGGGTCACATCCTCATCGCCATGACCAACCCGACCGGAAACACCGGCACACGCCCCGTCTCGGCAGATCCCGGCCCCTTCAATGGGCACGGATGGATCGGCGACTATGCGGACACGGCGACCGGCGTTGCGCCGGACCTGTCCGCTCCGGCAATCGGCCTGCTCCCCAACGACCAGGCGATTTCCGGATTCGACCGCAATTGGCTGATCCGTGCCACCGGCACCAACGGTGGCGGGCGCCCGATCTCGCTGGAGCCGGTCACGCACTGATCGAACACCGCAATGCGATTTCCATTCACCGGCGCGGGCAACCGCGCCGGTTTTTTTTCGCCCATCACACTCCCTCCGTCTGGCCGCAATCGCAAGGATGCTCCACAATCAGCGGTTTGCCGTGCAGACTCCGGAGCGTGTGCGTGGACGCCGAAGCAGTTCGCAATTACCTGGCAGGGATCGACTGGACGCGAGAGTTCGATCCGGGCACCTTGCGCCGCGCCAATGCCTACTTGGCGAACGACCACCTCCAGAGCCTGACGTTCGAGCGTGACCGGCGCGGCGTGATGCGCCTGCGCGCGCTGGTGCGCGGCAGCGGCGAGGCAATCTACGAGCCGTGGATCGAACTGCGCGAACAGGCGCGCGGCAAGCTGGCGCTGCTGGGTTCCTGCGACTGCCCCGTCAGCGGCCCCTGCAAGCACCAGGCGCTGCTGCTGCTCTACGCCCAGCGATTTCCCTCCGAGCGATGGCCCAAGGACGAGCCGGCACCGGTCGCCACCAGCACCTCGCCTTCCTCCGATGCACTGGAAGCCCTGCCCGACTGGCTGCGCACCGCGCTGGCCGGGCAGATGGGCGCAACGCCCGGAAGCAGCCTCCCGGACTGGGATCGATGGATCAGCCGCCTTGGCGAACTCGGCCCCAGGCCCGGCCCGCCGGAGGCATCGGAGCGCCGCTTCGGCCTGGTGCTGCGCGATCTTTCCGGTCGATTGGGCGTGCTGCCTGCGTTCCTGCGCGCCGGGCGCGGTCGCAGCGGCGGCTGGGTTGATCCCAAGCCGCTGGAGCTGAGCCCGGACGGTCCCGTCCCGACGCCGCCGGGCGGCTGGAGCAACGAGGAATCCATGGCGCTGGCAGCGATTCTTGGCAGCGCAGGTTTTGGCGCTCGTCGGGCCGATCCCGTCGCGATCGACTCGGCCCACGCAGAAGCCAGCCTGGCGATGCTGATGGAGCGCCACCCGGTGTACTGGGAGCGCGGAAGCCAGCCGCTCGAAGCCGGCCCCGCGCGATCGATCCGTCTTCGCTGGATCGACCGCGCCGACGGCTCGCAGATGCTTGGCCTGGCGCTGGAAGACGATGCGCCTGTCCACATCCTCCTCGGGCATCGGCTGTGGTACGTGCAGCCGGAAACGCGCCGCTACGGCCGGATCGACGGCGATCCCGCGCTGCTCAACGCCGTGGCGGATGCCCCGCTGCTGCTGCCCGAAGATGTCGCCGAAGTCCGCCAGCGCCTCAAGCGCGCCGGATCGCTGCCGCTGTCGCTGCCTCGGCCACGCCAGATCCGCCAGATCAAGCCGACCGCGATCCCCGTGCTCAGCATGCGGATCTTCGAGGTCGAGATGGAGGCTCGCCACGCGCAACGCACGCCCATGCGCCTTGGCGTGGCGACGCTGGACTTCGACTATGGCGGTCATCGCCTCGCGCCGGGCGTATTCAACGAGCGGGTGCAGGACTCGGCGAGCCAGGAGGTGACGGAAATCCTCCGCGACGCCGCGCGCGAGCGCCGCACGGAGCACCGCATCGCCGAAGCCGGCCTGCGCGACGCCATGCTCTGGGCCCACGACATGGCCCTGAGGCACAACCCTTTCGAGCCCGACCAGCTGGTTTTGCAGCTCGGCAGCTACCGCACGCCCGCCGCTCCCGAAGCCTGGGCCGCGACCCTGGCCGAACTGGAAGCCGCGGGCTTCCGGATCGAGTATTCGCCCGACTTCCCGCGCGACGATGTCGTGGAGATCGAGGACTGGCACGCCGAACTGGCCGAGGCCGACGAATTCGGCAGCCGCTGGTTCGACGTCTCGCTGGGCATCGACGTCGACGGCCAGCGCATCGACCTTTTGCCGATCCTGCGCCGCGTGCTGGCCGATCCGGACTTTTCCCTGCACCGCCCGGAGCACGAGCCGGCCGACGCCGCCTGGCAGGTGCGCATCGACGAAAACCGCAGCGTGCGGCTGCCGATGGCGCGGCTGCGAGCCATGCTCGAACCGCTGCTGGAGTGGCTCACGGCCAGCGAACAGGGCCTGCGGCTGCACCGCAGCCAGACCGCGACGCTGCGCAAGATCGCCGAGGACACCGGCCTGCCCTGGCGCGGTGCCGAACGGCTGCGCGAGCAGATGGAGCAGCTGCGCGACATACCTCGCACCGCCGTCGAGCCGGAAGGCTTCCGCGCCTCGCTGCGCCCCTATCAGCGCGAAGGACTGGCCTGGCTCGACTTCCTCTCCGATGCGCGGATGGGCGGCGTGCTGGCCGACGACATGGGCCTGGGCAAGACCGTGCAGGTGCTCGCCCACCTGCTGTCGGAAAAGCGGCGCGGGCGGCTCGACCTGCCTGCGCTGGTGGTCGCGCCGACCAGCCTCGTGGGGAACTGGCGCGACGAGGCCGCTCGCTTCGCGCCCGACCTGCGCGTGCTGGTGCTGCACGGTGCCGGCCGCGCCGCGCGCTACGAGTCCATCGGCGAATCGGACCTGGTCATCACCACCTATCCGCTCCTGCCGCGCGACCGCGAAAGCCTGTGCCAGCAGCGATTCTCACTCCTCATCCTGGACGAGGCGCAGGCGATCAAGAACGCACGCAGCCAGGCCGCGCAAGTGGTGCGGGAAATCCCCGCGCGTCGTCGTCTGGCCATGACCGGCACGCCGCTGGAAAACCATCTCGGCGAGCTCTGGGCGCAGTTCGATGCCGTGGAGCCGGGCCTGCTGGGCAGCGAGACGCGCTTCACCCGCAGCTACCGCACCCCGATCGAAAAACACGGCGACCTCGATCGTCAGGCGCGACTGAACCGTCGCGTTTCGATGCTGCTGTTGCGCCGGCGCAAGGAGGATGTCCTTTCCGAACTGCCGCCCAAGACCGAGATCCTGCGCTCGCTGGAACTGGCCGGAGCGCAGCGCCAGCTTTACGAAACCCTGCGCCTGGCCCAGCACGAGCGGGTGCGTGAATCCATCGCCGAGCGCGGCCTGGGCCAGTCCGGCATCGTGGTGATCGATGCCCTGCTCAAGCTGCGCCAGGCCTGCTGCGATCCGCGACTGGTCAAACTCGACGCCGCCCGCAAGGTGCGCGAATCGGCCAAGCTCGAAGCCCTGCTCGACCTGCTCGAAGGGCTGATCGGCGAAGGCCGGCGGGTGCTGGTGTTCTCCCAGTTCACCCAGATGCTCGCGCTCATCGCGCAGGCGCTGGACAAGCGCAAGACGCCCTACCTGTGCCTCACCGGCGACACGCCTTCGACGTCGCGCTCGGATCTGGTGCGGCGCTTCCAGGAAGGAGAAATCCCGGTTTTCCTCATCAGCCTCAAGGCCGGCGGCGTCGGGCTCAACCTCACCGCCGCCGATGCGGTCATCCACTACGACCCCTGGTGGAATCCGGCGGTGGAATCGCAGGCCACCGACCGCGCCCACCGCATCGGGCAGGACAAGCCCGTCTTCGTCTACAAGCTGATCTGCTCGGGCACCGTGGAAGAAAAGATCCAGGCCATGCAGGAGCGCAAGGCGGAACTGGCGCGCGCGGTGCTGGAGGGCGGAGGCAGCAGCGCGGCCCTGCGCTTCGACGAATCCGATCTGGCGGAACTGTTCGCGCCGATCTGACGGAGACCGGCAGCAGTGGCGGTCGCCGCAAGCAGTGTTGTAACATTCGTTGCAACACCCTGTCGCAACCTGCCGCCATGAAACTGCGCATCACCTCCATCGGCAATTCCGCCGGCGTCATCCTGCCCAAGGAGCTGCTGGCCCGCCTGCGTCTGGACAAGGGCGACGAGCTGCTCGTGCTGGAAACCCCCGACGGCATCCGCCTGACCGCCTACGACCCGACCCTGGCCCGACAGATGGAAGTGGCCGAGCAGGTCATGCGGGAGGACCGGCTTGTACTCCACAAACTGGCGCAGTAGCCGCGCATGATCGTCTGGATCGAAAGGGCGCTGGCGCTTGCCATCCACGACCGCCAGCTCGCCCAGCACGGCGGCGGCGACGGCGTGCGCGACGAGGGCATGCTCGATTCGGCGCTGGCGCGCCCGCAGCAGCGCCTCCCCTACGGTGACCCGCCGCCCGACTTGGCCGACCTGGCCGCCAGCCTGGCCTTCGGTCTGGCCCGCAACCACCCCTTCGTCGACGGCAACAAGCGCACGGCGCACGTCTGCTATCGCACCTTTCTCCGCCTCAACGGCACGGATCTCATTGCCAAGGAAGAAGAAAAATACCTGGCCATGCTCTCCCTCGCCGAAGGCACGATGAGCGAACTCGAATTCGCCGACTGGCTGCGCCCGCGGCTGCGCGCCACCGCGCCGGCGGGATCGGTGCAGGACACCCGCACCGCGTACCGCCCCTGATGCAAAGCGCGCGGATTGCGGAGCGTGAATCGTGGAATACGAATGTTATTGACATCCATTCGCATCCGCAGGAAGATGCCCCTACCGCAGCGTGGACGCCTTCCATGTACGTGTGCATCTGCAACGGAATCACCGATCGCCAGATCCGCGAGGCCGCACAGGCCGGCGCGAGCGATCTTTCCGACCTGTCCGCCATGACCGGCTGCTCCACCGTGTGCGGAAGCTGCGGCGAGCTGGCGCTGGAAATCCTCGAAAGCACCCGCCGCCAGCAGACCTTCGGCCTGGCCCTGCTGGCCGCCTGATTCCGCATCCGGCGCACACGCCGATCCGCGTTGCCGCTACCCTAGCCCGTCTTTCCACCACGGAGTGCCTTCCGATGAAGGGCGACCGCCAGGCCATCGCGCACCTCAACAAGGCGCTGTTCAACGCGCTCACCGCCATCAACCAGTTCTTCCTGCACGCCCGCATGTTCGGCAACTGGGGGCTGGAGGAACTCAACGAACGCGACTACAAGGCGTCGATCCGCCAGATGAAGCAGGCCGACCGCCTGATCGGACGCATCCTGTTTCTGGAAGGACTGCCGAACCTGCAGAACCTCGGCAAGATCCTCATCGGCGAAGCGCCGAAGGAATGCCTCGAATGCGACCAGACGCAGGTTCGCCAGGAGCTGGCCGACCTGCGCGAGGGCATCGCGTACTGCGAATCGGCCGGCGACTACGTCTCGCGCGACCTGCTCGCTTCTCTCCTGCGCGATGGCGAGGAGCACCTGGACTGGCTGGAAACCCAGGCCGACCTGATCGAACGCCTCGGCCTGGAGGTCTATCTTCAGGCGCAGGTGGGCGACTGAATCTTCCGCCTCGACCGCGGGCCGGTTTGATTGCGCTCAAACCTCGTGCTGCGGTGCAGCTAAAATGCAAGGCCCGGCAGCGCTGCCGGGCCTTTTTCGTTGATGGAGCGCCCCATGTCCACGTTCGATGTCGAACGCGTGCTGCACGTCCGCCACTGGACGCCCGACTACTTCAGCTTCCGCACCACGCGCGGTGCCGGACTGCGCTTCGAGAACGGCCAGTTCGTGATGATCGGCCTGCCGGTGGACGGCAAGCCGCTGATGCGCGCCTATTCGGTCGCCAGCGCCAACTGGGAAGAGGAAATGGAGTTCTTCTCCATCAAGGTCCAGCACGGCCCGCTCACCTCGCGCCTGCAGCACCTCCAGCCCGGCGACGAGATCCTGCTCGGGCGCAAGCCCACCGGCACCCTGCTGATCTCGGACCTGCACCCGGGGCGCAACCTGTACCTGCTTTCCACCGGCACCGGGCTCGCGCCTTTCCTTTCGATCATCAAGGACCCGGGAACCTACGAGCGCTTCGAGCGGGTCATCCTCACACACGGCGTGCGCAACATCGGCGATCTGGCCTACCGCGACCACATCGCCCGCGAACTGCCGCAGCATGAATATCTGGGGGAAATGATCTCGCGCCAGCTGCTCTACTACCCGGCGGTCACGCGCGAGGACTTCATGCACCGCGGCCGCCTCACCGACCTGCTCGACGCCGGCCGCATCAGCGCCGACCTCGGCATCGAGCCGCTCGACGCCGCACGGGACCGCGCCATGATCTGCGGCAGCCCGCAGATGCTGGCGGACTTCCGCGCCATCCTCGACCGGCGCGGCTTCAAGGCCGCCCCGCGCATCGGATCCCCGGGCGAATACGTGTTCGAACGCGCCTTCGTGGAAAAGTGAGTTCAGCGGCGCGGCGCCAGCGCCACGAAGCGTCCGGCCAGCGTGCAGCACAGCGTGCCGGCGGCGTCGCGCATTTCGACCTCCATCAGGGCGCGCGCCTTGCCGCGCGCCGCGAAGGCCGCCAGCACTTCGCTCCACGTCTGTCCTTCCGCCAGCCGGGCGATGGCGTGAAGGTCGCCGTACAGCGGGGTCAGATAGCGCACGCTGGAATCCTGCACATAGACCTCGGCGCAATTCCCGGCGTCTTCGAGCCGGATCGACATCAGCGCCCAGGCAGCCAGGGTCATCACGCTGGCGAGGCTGCCGCCGAAGGCGCTGCCCTTGTCGTTGACGTTGGGCGCAAGCGGCGCGGACAGGCCCAGCATTTCGCCGTCGAAACCGGAAAGGCGAAGCTGCATGGCCTGCACCGGCGGCATGGACAGGAGGCGGGTGATGGCCGGATGGAGGGGCGGGGTCGTATCCACGGATGGGTTTGCTGCAAAAGGGCGCGTAAGCTTGCCCGATGATGCCTGAGCCTGTCTTGAAACCTCTCACCGGCTGGTCGGTGATCTGCCTGCGCCCGGGCGCGCAGCAGCCGGAGGTGCGCCGCGCCGTGCGCGCGCGGGGCGGCATGCACGTTGCGCTGCCCGGCCTGCGGCTGGCGTCCATGCCCGAGGAAGCTCCCGCGCGCGCCGCGCTGCGCGAGGCGCTGGCCTGCCCTGCCGTGGTGTTCACCAGCCCGGCCGCCGTGGATTTCGCGGCCCGGCTCGCGCCGCTTCGATTGCGCGCGGAACAATCCGCCATCGCGGTGGGCGAAGGTACCGCGCGCGCGCTGGCGCGCCACGGCCTGCACGCGCTGATGCCGCCGCCCGAAGCGATGCACTCGGACGGCGTGCTGGCGCTGCCGCAGTGGCGCGAAGCCGCAGGCCCGATCGGGCTGGTCACGGCACCTGGCGGGCGCGGCGTGATCGCCGCAGGACTCGCCGCGCGCGGTCTGGAGCTGCGGCGCGCCGAGGTCTACCGCCGCCTGCCGCCGCGTCCGCATGCGCGCCGGATTCGCGCCCTGATCCAGGCCCCGGCGCCGCGCGCGGTGCTGGTATCCAGCGGCGAAGCGCTGGAAGCGGTGCTGGCCGCGCTGCCCGACACCGCGCGCGTGCGGCTGCTCGACGCCACCGCCGTGGCCAGCAGCCAGCGACTCGTCGATCTGGCGCGCGACTGCGGCTTCGCCCACGCCCTGCGCGCACCGTCACCCACGGCAATCGCCATGCTCGATGCGCTCGCAGCGCATGTCGGTGCAGCAGGCTTCCGGTAGCATGATCGCAAGACCCGTCCGATTTGCCTTGCCGTGGCCGACATCGACACCACCGACACTCCCGCTCCCGATCCGACCGGCACCACCGGTCCGCGCCGCTGGCCGTGGCTTGTGCTGCTGCTCGCCCTGTTCGCCGTCGGCGCGCGCTGGGGCTACCTCAGCCTGCGCGCCGAGGACGCCGATCGCGCGCAGGCGAAGGTAGAACTCGAAACCCTGCGTGCCCGGCTGACCGACATCGACCGCAGCCTGGAGCAGATCCGCGAAGCACAGCAGCGATTCTCCCAGCGCCTCGACGCCGCCAACGGCACCAACCAGGTGCTGCGCGAGGAACTGCTGGGCATGGGCGAACGCGCCGGCCTGCTCGAGGATGCGGTGGCGCGGCTGGCGCAGAGCCGGATGAGCGGCGAAAGCCTGATGCGCCTCAACGAGGCCGAATTCCTGCTCGCCATGGGCGCCGAACGGCTGGCGCTCTACGGCGATGCCGGCACCGCCATCCAGGCCTATTCGCTGGCCGAGGACGCGCTGGCCGAACTGGATGATCCGGCGCTGGCCACGCTGCGCCAGACCCTGACCCAGGAGCTGATCCAGCTGCGCGACATGCCGCCCGACCCGCGCCCGCCGCTGCGCGCCGAACTCACCGCGTTGGCGCAGGCGCTGCCGCAGCTGCCGGACGCGAACCGCGGCGAAGTCGCGCGCAACGCGCCGGACGGCTCCCGACTGGCGCGGCTCCTGGGCCAGATCGTGACCGTGCGCCGGGTCGATCCCGCGACGACCCCGCTCGGACCGGCGCAGCGCCAGGCGGCGCTGGCCGCCATCGCGCTCCAGTTCGAACTGGCGCAGGCCGCGCTGGCGCGACCGGACGCGGACGCCTTCCGCGCCGTGCTCGACCGAATCGAACAGGCCGCCCGCACCCTGTTCGACTCCTCCTCGCCCGCCCTCACGCAATGGCTCCAGCGCCTGACCCACGCGCGGGAAACGGCGCTGCTGCCAACCCCGCCGGTGCTGGGCGCCACCCTGCGCGAACTGCGCGCGCTTCGCGCCGCCCGCAGCCTGCGAGGCGGCACGCCGCTGCGCCTGGCCCCGCTGCCGCACGCGCCCGCGCACCCGGCTTCCGACAGCGTTCCTCCCGAGGTCGAATCCTCGCCGGAGGTCGAAGCGGCTGCGCCGCACCGCGAAGGAGTGCCGCAGTGAGACGGCTGGCCGGCCTGCTCGCGCTGCTGGCGCTGGCGCTGCTGGGCGCCTGGCTGTGGCGCATCGTCGCCGCCGACCCCGGCCACGTCATGATCGCCATGCGCGGCTGGGTCATCGAAACCACCGCCGTGGTCGCGCTGGGCGCTCTGCTGCTCGCGATGTCTGCGCTGTGGCTTGCGGTGGCGCTGCTGCGCCTGCCCTGGCGCTATCTCGCCCGCCGCCGCCGCCACGTGGCACGCGAGCGGCTGGCGGGCGGGCTGGTGGCACTCCACGAAGGCCGTTGGCACAAGGCCGAACGCCTGCTCACCCGCGCCGCGATCGAGCCCCAGCATCGCCTTCCCGCCCTGCTCGGCGCCGCGCGCGCCGCCCAGTCGCGCGGCGACACCCCGCGCGCCGATGCGCTGCTGGCGCAGGCCGGCGAACGCGGCGACACGCTGGTGGCCGCGCTGCTGGCTGCCCGCCAGCACCACCGCAGCGGCAACCAGGCCGCCATCACGGCCCTGTTCGATGCCCAGCCGGTCGCAGCCTTGCCGCCGCGCGCGCTGGAGCTGTACCTCAAGGCGCTGGCCGCCACCGGGCGCGCCGCCGAGGCACTGGCCCTGCTACCGGCGCTGCGCGCCAGCCGCGTGCTCGAAGGCGAGGCGCTGGCCTCCGAAGAGGCACGGATCATCGCCTTGGCCCTGCAGCAATCCACCGATGCCCGCGCGCTGGCGTCGATCTGGGACGGACTTTCGCGCCAGCACAGGCACCATGCGCCCGTGGTCGCCGCCTACGCGCGCCGCGCGATGGATCTGGGCGAAAGCGAGGCCGGGGTGTCCGCCGTGGAAGCCGCCATGCGCAAGCACTGGTCGCCCGAACTGGCCGCGATCTACGGTCTTTTGCCGCGCTCCGGCGGCAAATCCCCGCTCAAGATGGCCGAAGGCTGGCTTGCCGAGCATCCGGACGATCCCGCCCTGCTGGTCACCCTGGCCCGGCTCTGCCGCCGCGAGCAGATCTGGGGCAAGGCCGAGGACTACCTGCAGCGCGCCCTGGCGCTCGGCGCCGGCGCCGAGGCCTGGGAGGAACTGGGCCACGTCCACGCCGATCAGCACCGCGGCACGGCCGCCGCCGACGCCTTTGCAAAAGCACTGGCGGCACAGCGCGGCGAGCGCGCCCATCTGCGCATCGAGCGCACCCTGCGCGAGCAGATCGCCGAATCCGCCGTGCCCGAACTGCGCTCGGACATGGGCATGCCGCTGCTGCCAGCGTCGGCCGATCGCACGGTTCCGCAGGAAGGGATCGACTGAGCGTCGCGCCGCCTTCAGCCCCCGCGCGGCGGCGCGAACAGCGCATCCAGATCGAGATTTCCTCCCGAGAGCACCAGTCCCACGCGCTTTCCCGAAAAGCGCCCGCGCTCGCGCAGCAGCGCCGCCAGCGCCACCGCCCCGGACGGCTCGACCACCTGCTTCATGCGCTCGAAGATCAGCCGCATCGCCGCGAGCACCTCCTCGTCACGGGTCAGCAGGATGCCGTCGCAGCGGCGCGAGAGGATTCCGAAGGTGCGTTCGGAGAGGTGCGCACGCAGGCCGTCGCAGATCGTCTCGGCGCGCAGGTCGGTGATGCGTCGGCCCTCGCGCAGCGAGGCGTGGGCGTCGGCCGCGCCTTCCGGCTCGGCACCGAACACCTCGACGCGCGGAGCGAGCTCCTTGGCCGCGATCAGCGTGCCCGACAGCAGCCCGCCGCCGGACACCGGCGCGATGACCGCATCCAGATCCGGCACCTGATGCAGCAGCTCCAGCGCCGCCGTGCCCTGCCCCGCGATCACGCGCGGATCGTCGAAGGGATGGATCAGCACGCCGCCGGTTTCCTCCAGCACGCGCGCGGTGACGCGGTCGCGATCGTGCTGGGCCACCTCGCAGTCCACGATGCGCGCGCCGAAGTCGGCGATCGCCGCACGCTTCACCGCCGGCGCGCTGGTCGGCATGACCACGGTGGCGGGGATGCCGCGCAGACGGCAGGCCAGTGCGATCGCGGCACCGTGATTGCCGGACGACTGCGTCACCACGCCGCGCGCCGAGGTCGCTTCGTCCAGCGAGAACACCGCGTTGCAGGCACCGCGGAACTTGAACGCGCCCACGCGCTGCAGGTGCTCGGCCTTGAAGAACAGATCGGCGCCGCTGATGCGGTCCAGCGAGGCGCTGCGCAACACCGGCGTGAGGTGCGCAAAGGGCGCAATGCGCACCGCGGCCTCGCGCACCGCCTCCAGCGTGCACTGCGATCGGGCTTCCTGGGACACGCGGCGTTCTCCGGAAAATCAGGCGATCCAGCATAGCGCCTCGCTTCGTCCGCGATCGCGCAAACCTTCCGCCCCCTGAATGTCCGGACCAGCCTCACGGTTCCCCCGCGAGCCTTGCGACAGAATGCCCTGCCGACGCGCTCGGCATTCCTTCCCTCACCAAGGCGTCCTCTCCATGCTTCCACTGCTTCGCCGCACCGCAGTCCTTGCGCTGACCCTCACCGCCTCGGTCGCCTCCGCCGCCGGCGATTCGCAGATCACCCTCCGCAACCACTCGTCCTGGGTGCTGCACGAGCTGTACCTGTCGCCCGTGGACGAGGAGGAATGGGGCCCGGACCAGCTCGGCAGCGAAGTGATCGACACCAATGGCGAGTTCCTCCTGACCGACGTGCCGTGCGAGGTCTACGACGTGCGGCTGGTGGACGAAGACGGCGACGCCTGCGTCCTCGAAGCGGTGGCACTGTGCAACCACGACGCCAGCTGGGACATCCGCGACGACGACCTGCTGGGCTGCCAGGCCGAGACCGACGAGTAAACCCGCGGCACCCGCGCGGCGCACCTTCCGGCCGCCGCGCCGGGAGTTCGACACGATTGGATGACCGATCCACTCCCCAAATAGGTACCATTTGCGGCTCGCGGCGCCTTGTTCCCGGGCGCATCTTCTCCCCGCCGGCATCCGCCGCCCGACTCCGCAAAGTCCATGACCACAGACTCCGATCCGGTCGTCCGCCTCTCCGACTACCAGCCCCCCGCATGGCGCGTGAACGAAGCCACGCTGCGCTTCGATCTGGATCCTCACGCCACCCTCGTCACCTCCACGCTGCGGATCCAGGCCGATGGCAAGTCTCCGGCGCAGCCGCTGCGGCTGGACGGTGAAGACCTGGAACTGCTGGAAATCCAGCTGGACGGCCGCACGCTGGCCGCCGATGAATTCCGCATCGACGCGGTCGGCCTGACGATTCCGGATGCGCCGCCCGCCTGTACCCTGCGCACCGTGGTGCGCATCCATCCCGACCGCAACACCCGGCTGGAAGGCCTGTACCTGAGCCGCGGCGCGCTGTTCACCCAGTGCGAGGCGGAAGGCTTCCGCCGCATCACCTGGTTCATCGACCGGCCGGACGTTTCCGCCGTCTACGACGTCACCCTGGCCGCCGACCGCACCCGATTCCCGGTGCTGCTCGCCAACGGCGACCGGATGGAAACCGGCGAACTGGAAGACGGCCACCACTTCGCGCGCTGGCGCGACCCGCACCCCAAGCCCAGCTACCTGTTCGCGCTGGTGGCCGGCGACCTGGACCGGACAACGGCCCACTTCACCACGATGGAAGGATGCACGGTCGAGGTAAACGTATGGGCCGAACCGGCCGACGTGCCGCGCTGCGAATTCGCGCTGGGCGCGGTGCTGCGCGCGATGGACTGGGACGAACGCCGCTTCGGCCGCGCCTACGACCTGTCCGTGTTCAACGTCGTGGCGGCGCAGGACTTCACCATGGGCGCGATGGAGAACAAGGGCCTCAACATCTTCAACGCGCGCTACATCCTGGCCGACGCCGACACCGCCACCGACGAGGATTTCCTCGCCATCGAATCGGTGATCGGCCACGAGTACTTCCACAACTGGAGCGGCAACCGCGTGACCCTGCGCGACTGGTTCCAGCTCTCGCTCAAGGAAGGGCTCACCGTGTTCCGCGACCAGGAGTTCACCGCGGACCTGCACTCGCGCGGGCTCAAGCGCATCGAGGACGTGCGCCTGCTCAAGAGCCGCCAGTTCGTCGAGGACGCCGGCCCGCTCTCGCACCCGGTGCGACCGGCGAGCTACCGCGAGATCAACAACTTCTACACCGCCACCGTGTACGAGAAGGGCGCCGAGCTGGTGCGCATGCTGCACACCCTGCTGGGCGAAGCCGACTTCCGTCGCGGACTGGACCTGTATTTCGAACGCCACGACGGCGGTGCCGCCACGGTGGAAGACCTGGTGGCCGCGATGGACGAAACTTCCGGACGCGATCTGACCCAGTTCCTGCACTGGTGGGAACAGCCGGGCACGCCGCGCATCGAGGTGATCTCGCGCTTCGACGCAGCCTCCGGCGAGTACGCGCTCACCCTGCGCCAGCACGGCAGCGATCCCGAACACCCGCTGCACATCCCGCTGGCGCTGGCCTTCTACGACGCGCGCGGCGCGCGGCTGGAGACTGCGCCGGAATCCGACGCCGAGCACCGCCCCGGCCTGATCGAGCTTCGCCAGCGCGAACACACCCTGCGCCTGCGCGGGCTGGAGCATCCGCCGCTGCCGGCCTTCCTGCAGGGGCTTTCCGCGCCGGTGCGGCTGGACTACGGCTACACGCCCGGGGAATTGGCGCGGCTGGTGCAGGTGGAAACCGACCCGCTGACGCGCTGGCAATCGATGCAGCAGCTCGCGCGCGCCGCGATCTTGCCCGGCGAGCGGCGCGCCGAGTCCTTGGCCGCGCTGCGCCACGCGCAGGCCGCCCTGCTCGACGACCCGCGCGCCGACGCCGCCTTCGTGGCCGAGTGCCTGGCCCTGCCCGACTTCTGGGACCTCGCCTCCGAACTCCCCCGCATCGACATCGACGCGCTGTGGGCCGCGCGCGAAGCCACCCTCGACGCGCTCGCCCAGGCGCAGGCCGAGCGCCTGCGTGACCGCCACCTCCGCCTGACGGCGGCCGCGCGCGGCGGTCTTGGCGCCGAAGGCGCTGCGGCGCGACGGCTGCGCAACCTCTGCCTTGCGCGGCTGTCGCGCGTCGAAGGCGACGGCACGCGCGCGCTGGCGCAGTACCGCGACGCCACCACCCTGACCGATCGCCTCGCCGCCCTGCGCGTTTTGCTGCACGCAGGACGGGAACCGGCCGACACGGTGCTGCGCGAGTTCGCCGCGCGCCATCGCGGCGATCCTTTGATGGTCGACCGCTGGCTGGGCGTCCTCGTCACCGCGCCGCGCGCCGGCACCCTCGACACCGTCGCGGCGATCCTGCGCGGCGCGCTCTGGCAGCCCACCAACCCCAACCGCGTGCGCGCGGTGCTCGGCAGCTTCGTGCGAGCCAACGTGCCGGCCTTCCACCGCGCCGACGGCGCCGGCTACTCGCTGCTGTTCGATCTCCTACCCGCGCTGGATGCCATCAACCCGCAGGTGGCCTCGCGCCACCTGGCGCTGCTGGAAAACTGGCGCCGCCTGGACGAGCCCCGCCGCGACCGCCTGGCGAATCATCTGGAGCAGCTCCAGCCGCAACTGGTTTCCCGCGACAGCCGTGAAACCCTGGAACGGCTGCTCGCCAACCCTCCAGTCTGAACCCGCGCCATCACCGGCTGAACCCACGGCAGGCGCCGCGCGGCGCCTGCACCAAGTTCAGCACGGATTTACGCCGCACGCCGGAGACTCACTGCACACGTCGAGAGACAAGGGGCCGACCGCAATGAAACGATGGATCACCGTCCTGCTTGCCGCCGCCACGCTCAGCGGCTGCATCACCACCCGCGAAGTGGTCTATCGCGAACCCTACCGCTCGGACGGCTATTACGCCGACGGTTCGGAGTATTACCCCGACGAGCGCGCGCCGGCACCGGCCTACTCCCGCGAAGGCGGCAGCTACTACTCGCCGTCCTACGGCAACCGCGGCGACTACTATTTCGGCGCCGACAGCTACGGCTACGGCAGCTTCGGGGTCAGCTACTTCGACTATCCCTTCTACTACTCGGTGTTCTGGCCGATCAACCGCTGGTACTACGACCCGTTCGCCTATCCGGGCTACTACTACGGCGTCACCTGGTTCCCGCGCAGCTACTTCAGCCTGAGCTACAGCTCCGGCTGGCACTCGCACGGCTGGCTTTCCTATTCGCCCTACCGCTATTCGTGGGTCGACCACTACTACGACTGGGGCCACTGGTATGACCACTACCCCAGCTACCGCCACTATTACCCGACCCCGCGCTACGGCGACGCGCGCGTGGAGGCCTCGCGCCTGGCGGATATCCGTCGCCCCTATCCGAGCACCCACTATCCGCGCGATTCGTATCAGGATCGCCCCGTCAGCCGCTACGGCGAAGGCGTGGCGCCGTCCTACAGCGGCAACCGGGCCGCGATCGGGCGCAACAACGGGTACGGCGGCTATGGCAAGAACGCCCCGGTGGAAAACGTCCGCCGGGTCGGTGCCAACGCGCCTCGGGTGGAGCCTTCCACGGGCCTGTTCGGCAACCCGGTCCGGAGCACGAACCCGATGCCGCGCGATCGTTTCAACGGAGGCCGTCCGATCAACGACAGTCGCCGCGAACTTTCCAACCGCTACGGCAGCCAGGACCGGATGTCGCAGGGCTACGCGCCCGCCGACCGTCGCGAGGGCATCGGTGCCCCCGTGCGCCCGGCCGTGCCGGTGCGCGGCATGAACCTGCCTCCCGCACGCACGGCACCCAACGCGGAAACCCCGATCCGCAGCCGCAATCCCATCGACCGCAGCGCTCCCGTGCGTGAAGGCATCGGCGCCCCGGTGCGTCCGGCCGTGCCGGTACGCGGCATGAACCCGGCCCCCGTGCACACCGCCCCCGACGAAGGCATCCCGATCCGCGGCATGCGCCCCTACCAGCGCAGCGCACCGGTCCAGCGCGAGACGGACAGCAGCTACCGATTCTCGCGCGACAGCGAACCCGTGCAACGCACGATGCCTGCACGCGGGCTCGACTCGACACCGGACCGGGACTACCCATCGCGCGGAGGCTGGCAGCAGCAGGCTCCATCGCGCGGATACAACTCCAACGTCGAACGCTCAGAACCCGCCCCGATGCGCGCCGCACCGATGCCCTCGCAACGTTTCGAAGCACCCGCGCGCAGCGCGATGCCCCAGGTCGAAGCGCCGCGCTACTCGGCACCGCCTTCGATGCCAACAGCACGCCCGGCACCGAGCGAGAGCCGCAGCGAAGGCGTCCGCCGCGTGGGTTCGGACCGGGAAGAATGACGAGCAGCCGGCCGCGAATCCCGGATGCGCGGCCGTTCGTCTTCATGATCGTGAACACAGTCACAATCCCGATCGATTCATGGCCAGAAGCGTCTTGCGTGCCCCCCAAAGCCTCGGCATGATTTGCCGCAAGTGACCTCCAGCGTCCGTTTGCGACGTCGTCTGGAAGCCACCGAAAGCTTCACCGCCTGTTCGGCGCCCGACAATGGTCTGTCCTGGATTCCCCCTGTTCCACCAAGACCGTCGGGCGCCGACTTGAAAAGAACCCCCGCTTGCGGTGCTGCCGCAAGCGGGGGTTCGGCTTTTCCGGAATCGGAAAAGTGGATGGATTTGCCGGTCGCCGATGTGCTGACGCCGGCTGCGTCCCCGTGACGCGCCGATCGATCCCTGTCCAACTCGATCAGCACGGCGATGGATCGTTCCGGTACGCGCTTTGCGCTGCTAGCCTTGCGATCCACCGAGTGCCTGCCGGCACGGGTGCAGCCTTGCTGTTGCAGGAATCGTTCCAACCACGAAAATCAGTCATTTGCGACGCATTGCGTCAGAATCTGTCATGCATTACACCGAATCATTCGACGTGATCGTGGTCGGCGGCGGCCACGCCGGCACCGAGGCCGCGCTGGCCTCGGCACGCAGCGGCGCGCGCACCCTGCTGCTCTCCCACAACATCGACACCATCGGCCAGATGAGCTGCAACCCGGCCATCGGCGGCATCGGCAAGGGCCACCTGGTCAAGGAAATCGACGCGCTGGGCGGTGCCATGGCACGCGCCGCCGACCGCGCCGGCATCCAGTGGCGCACGCTCAACGCCTCCAAGGGTCCGGCCGTGCGCGCCACGCGCTGCCAGGCCGACCGCCAGCTCTACCGCGCCGCGATCCGCAGCTTCGTGGAAAACCAGCCCAACCTCAGCCTGTTCCAGCAGGCGGTCGAGGACCTGGTGCTGGAGGGCGATCAGGTGCGCGGCGTGGTGACGCAGATGGGCCTGCGCTTCCAGGCGCCCTGCGTGGTGCTCACCGTCGGCACCTTCCTCGCCGGCAAGATCCACATCGGTCTTTCCAATTATTCCGGCGGCCGCGCCGGCGATCCGCCCGCGACCCCTCTCGCCCTGCGCCTGCGCGAGCTGCCGCTGGGCGCGGACCGCCTCAAGACCGGCACCCCGCCGCGCATCGACGGGCGCAGCATCGACTGGTCCCTGGTGAAAGAGCAGCCCGGCGACTCGCCGCGCCCGGTGTTCTCCAGTCTGGGATCGCAAGCCGACCATCCGCGCCAGGTGAGCTGCTGGATCACCCACACCAGCGAACGCACCCACGACATCATCCGCAGCGCACTCGACCGATCCCCGCTGTTCACCGGCGTCATCGAAGGCACCGGCCCGCGCTACTGCCCTTCGATCGAGGACAAGGTGGTGCGCTTCGCCGAAAAGAGCTCGCACCAGATCTTCATCGAACCCGAAGGCCTGTCCACCCACGAGATCTACCCCAACGGCATTTCCACCTCGCTGCCCTTCGATGCGCAGCTCGCGCTCGTGCGCAGCATCCGCGGCTTCGAAAACGCATTCATCACGCGGCCGGGCTATGCCATCGAGTACGACTATTTCGATCCGCGCGGCCTGAAGTCCTCGCTGGAAACCCGCGCCATCGCCGGCCTCTACTTCGCCGGCCAGATCAACGGCACCACCGGCTACGAGGAAGCCGCCGCGCAGGGGCTGATCGCCGGCATCAACGCCGCCCGCGCCACGCGCGGCGAAGCGCCCTGGACGCCGCGCCGCGACGAGGCCTACCTCGGCGTGCTGATCGACGACCTCATCACCAACGGCGTGCTCGAGCCCTACCGCATGTTCACCTCGCGCGCCGAATACCGCCTGCAACTGCGCGAGGACAACGCCGACCTGCGCCTGACCGAACGCGGCCGCGAACTCGGGCTGGTGGACGACCACCGCTGGCAGCGATTCTGCGACAAGCGCGAATCCATCGAACGCGAGAGCGCGCGGCTGCGGGCGCTGTGGGCCGCACCCGGCAACGCCCTGGGGCGCGAGGTGGAAGAACACCTCGGCGTCGCGGTCAGCCGCGAAACCTCCGCGCACGACCTGCTGCGCCGCCCGGAACTGGACTACAACCGCCTGATGCGCGCCCCCTCCATCGGCCCTGGCGTGGACGATGCGCGCGTGGCCGAACAGGTCGAGGTGCAGGCCAAGTATTCCGGCTATCTCGACCGCCAGAGCGAGGAAATCGAGCGCCAGCGCCGCAGCGAGGAAACCCCGATCCCGCCGGACTTCTCCTACGACGGCATTTCCGGCCTGTCGGTGGAAGTACGCACCCGCCTGGAGCGCGCGCGCCCGGAAACCATCGGCCAGGCCATGCGCGTTTCCGGCGTCACCCCCGCCGCGATTTCGCTGCTGCTGGTCTTCCTCAAGCGCCACCGCAGCCAGGCCACTGCCGGCGCCGCCTGAGTCGGGCGCCGTTCGGCCCTGCGCGGCCGACGGCTCGCGTTTCGGATGCGCCGATCGCGCTATCTACGCGAGCCCTTGCGCGCCCCCGAGCACCTTGGCCAGAACGATGCCGGCGAGCACCGCCGCCCCGGACGCATTCCCCAGCGCCAGCGCGCGCAGGCAGTCCTCCCGCCCGCGCCCGCGCGCCAGCCAGAACTGCACGCCCGCCAGCAGCGCAGCCAGCACCAGACCGGCCAGGTAGCCCATTGCCAACGGCGCACGGTGCCCCACCAGCACCAGCGCCACCAGCGCGCCACCGGACACCAGCGCCAGCGCCGGAAGATCCATCTCCCCCAGAAGGATCGCCGTGGAGCGGCGCCCGCAGCGAAGGTCCTCGGCGCGATCGGCCATCGCCTGCCAGAGCAGGCACCCGATCATCCACAGGCTGCCCGCGCACGCCAGCAGCCAGCCCAGCGCAGACACGCCGCCCTGCACCGCCGCAAACGCCACCGCCGCCGCCCAGCCACAGGCCACGCCCAGAAACGCCTGCGCCAGATAGCTGTAGCGCCGGACGAAAGGATGCGCCAGCGCAAACCCCAGCGCCCCCAGCCCCATCCAGAACGCCAGCACGCCGCCCAGCAGCAGCACGCCCGCCAGGACCAGCGTCAGCGCCACGGCGAACAGCAGCGCATCGCGCCCTCGGAGCACCTCGCCCGCAGGGGCCGAAGGCGAAGACTTCCGCGTTCCGGCATCGAGCCAGCCGCCGATCCGTTCGCCGAGGAACGCTCCGAGCGGCTGCGCCAGCCACACGGCCAGCGTGACCAGCAGAAACTGCGGCCAGGGAGGAAACCGCTCCGCCGCCAGCCACAGCGCCCACCACGCCGGCCACAGCGCCAGCAGGGCACGCAGCGGATGCGGCCCGCACAGCGCGCGCCAGACTCCGCCCAGCCAGGGAACCGCGTCCGTCGTGCGCGCGACGACCTCTGCCGGAGCCGCAGTTGAACGAGCGCGAGTGGGACGAGTCGCCATGCAGGTATCGCCCGGAGGAATGACGGGCTGGCATTTTCCCCCATCCGCCCCGATATGACAGCCGCATGCGTCACGTCCGGCCCTCGCCGCCGTCCGGATCGCACCCATCCACCGCATTCTTCGAAGGAGTCCGCCCATGAGTTCCAACGGCCAAGGCAGCGCCGGCAACGTCATCGCCGCGATCTGCAGCCTGTTCATCCCGGGCCTCGGCCAGCTCGTCCAGGGCCGCCTCGTCTCGGCGATCCTGTGGTTTCTCACCGCCTGCGTCGGATTCGCCATCACCTGGCTTTTGACCCTGAGCCTCCTGCCGTTCGGATGGTTCGTCGTGAGCGTGTTCTCCTGCCTCAACGCCGCCCTCTACCGGCGCTGAGCCGCGCCTTGGGTGCGGGCCAGCCCCGCCGGCCCGCACCCGGACACCCCGCATCGAGCGACCGCGCCCCGGACATCGCGCGAAAGCGCCCATCCATGGCACAATGTGCGGCCCCGCCCCGCGCGCCTCCCGCAGGCGTGCAGCACGGCCACCGCGCAACACCGTGGCCCGCAGCGGGAAGTTCCGCACCACGCGCCTGTAGCTCAGCCGGATAGAGTAGTGGCTTCCGAAGCCATTGGTCGGGGGTTCGAATCCCTCCAGGCGCGCCATCTCAAGCCTTTGATCCAAAAGGCAATTCGATAAAATGCCGCACTGCAGCACGCCCGTGAAATCGGCCGTGTGACGGTTTCTGTGACAGATCCTGCAGGCGCGTTCGCGCCAAATGACCAGAAGCCGGCGTGACGCTCCGACACCTACGACCAGAGGTTCGCGAGACATTCCACCGCAGGACAAAAGACCAGAAACCGGCAAATCACACTTTGGCACCGACCATCCTCAAACACCCCCCACCACCCGCTCCGCCAAGCGCCCAAACCGGCTCAGCGCGGTACCGATGGCCCTGTCGGTGGAGGCATCGACGCTCCATAGCTCGACCGACTGCCGGGCGCGGGAGAGGCCGGTATAGAGGGTCTGGCGCACCAGCAGCGGTGAGTCGGCGTCGGGGGGCAGCAGGACGGCGACGTGGTCGTATTCGGAGCCCTGGCTCTTGTGTACGGTCAGGGCGAAGGCATCCTCGTGCGCGGGAAGGGTGTTGGGGTCGAAGAGGCGAACGGCGGCGGATGCGTTCTCCCCCGCCGTGTCCGGGGCCGGGTCGAAGGCGACCTGGAGCACCGGTTCGCCGTGTTCGCCCTGCACCAGGACGCACAGGCCGACGTCGCCGTTGTAGAGGCGCGCGGCGGGGTCGTTGCGGGTGACGATGACGGCGCGGCCGGGATACCAGGCACGCCCGGCCCATGGCGCGAGGGCATCCCAGGCGCGCAGGCGCGCGGCGATGGTGGCGGCGACCTGCGTTGCACCGAAGGGGCCTTCGCGCAGCGCGCACAGGAGCTGCTGCCGGCGCAGGGCATCCAGAACTGCGGCAAGTTCGGCGGATGCGGGGGCGAGGGGGCGCACGACATCCACCTCGGCCAGCGCGCTTTGCAGGCTGCGCGCCCACGCGACGAGGCGGCGGCGCAGGGCGGCGGTGTCCGGCACCGCGTGATACGTCGCAGCGCGCCGCCCGTTGGCGGCGGTTTTTGCCGCAGCCGCGGCCATGGCGTGCCCGAACGCGGGGGAATCCCCCGCGCGCACGGCTTCGTTGATCGGCACCAGGGTGACGTCGGCGCGGAAGCAGTGGGAGAGCCGCACCAGGTCGCCGCGCGGATCGGTTTCCAGCGCCTGCACGATATCCATCATCACCGAACCGGTGCCGACCGAAGTGAGCTGGTCGGCATCGCCGACCAGCACCAGCACGGCATCCTCGCGCAGGGCATCGAGCAGGGCGCGCAAGAGACCCAGATCGAGCATCGAGGCTTCGTCCACCACCACGATATCGGCCGGCAATGGCTCGTCGGCGCGGTAGCGGTAGCCGCCGTGGCGGCCGCGGTTGCCGAGGAGGCGATGCACGGTGCCGGACTCCGCCGCCAGCACCGCGCGCAGGTGCGGCATCCAGGCCGCATCGAGGGGCTGGCTTGCGGCGCAAAGCCGGTCCGCGCCGCTGCGCAGGGATTCGCTCAGGCGCTGCGCGGCCTTGCCGGTGGGCGCGGCGATATGCAGCTGCGGCAGGCGCTCCGAGGTCGCCTCGTGTTCGCGCGACAGGCCCAGCAGCATGCGCAGCACGGTGGTGGTCTTGCCGGTACCGGGGCCGCCGGTGAGCACCATCAGGCGCTTGCCAAGCACCTGGCGCACGGCGTCGCGCTGACGCGCCTCGGGCTCGCTCCAGCTGCCGTTGAACAGGGCGCACAGGTCGTCGTCGGTCAGCGGGCGCGCGGGTTCGATCGCACCCTGGCGGCGTCGGCGCAGCGCGTCCGCGACGGCGCATTCGGCGCGATGGTTGCGCTGCAGATAGACGTGTTCGCCATCGAGCACCAGCGGCTGAGCGTGGGCGCTTACCTGCCGCGCATCGGCGACAAGGGCGCTCTGCGCAAGCGCAGCACGCAGGGCCTCGCCCCTCGGCAATGCCGCGTCTTCCTGCAGGCGATCCAGCGGCAGCGCGCTGTGGCCCTGCCCTTCGGCATGGCTCGTCCAAGCGGCGACGCGTGCGGTGATGTCGTCCGCGCCGTGGGCCAGCATCCAGCGCCAGATGGCCTGATCCAACTCGCGCCAGACCTCGGGCAGCGGCGCGGCGGGCGTGCGCCCGCGAAAATCAAAGCGTTCTCCGGCAATCAACGCGTTCATGCGGCCTCCCGGAGGTCGGCACCCAGAACCGACTGCACGGCATCCAGCAGGGCATCATCGAAACGGTGCCGCCATACGCCGCAGGGCGTGCCGTCGGGCAGCGACAGTCCCGTCGCGCGAATGAACAGATACCAGGCGTCGCCCAGATGCCGCGCGCGGAGGTAGCCGGCACCCAGGCGTTCGCGCAGGTAGCGCTCCAGCGCCACCGCATACAGCAGTGCCTGAAAGCGGTAGTTGGCGTGGTGCATGGCCACTTCCAGCGGTTCCGGCGCGTAGTGTTCCAGGCGGGGTCGCGTGCCCTGGGACAGGTCGTTGCCCTTGTAGTCGAGCACGTGGAAACGGCCGTCGTGGGAAAAGATCAAATCGATCTTGCCGTTCATCAGCCCGGCCAGAGTCTGCTCGCGGCGCGGCACCAGGTCACGCTCGCCGTGGGCTTCGCAGGCGCGCCGCAGTTCGCGCAGCGAGGTGCCGTCGAGGCGATAGTTGAACTCCATTTCCGCGCGCATGTCGGCGGCGGAGAGGTCGATCAGGCGCGGGCCATCGGCTCCGCCCAGCCGGGCTTCCAGCACGCCCTGCAAACGGGCGGCTAGGGGTTCGACCAAGGCGTCGAGATCTCCTTCGCGCGGGCGCACGCCGTGCGCCTTCAGCGCCGCCCGCACGGATTCGCGCTGCGCGGTGAACGGCAGGCCCGGCGGCCGGTGTTCGAAGAGATCGTGTACGGCGTTGCCGAAGTCAGCGCCGGCCACCGCCGCCAGAGCATCGAGCCCTGCATGGAAGGTGGCTCCTTGCAAGAGCGCAGGCGAATGATCCGCGCCGTCCTCGTCAAGACCTGAAGGCGCGTCGGGCGCGATCAGTTCCTCGTCCTCGGCCGGCCGGTCCTCTTCGGCCAACTGCGAGCGTCCGCCGCCGATCAGCGAACTGAAACTGTGGCGGCGCGGCAACGGGCCGGATGGCGCGGCGGGACGCTCGCGCGCTTGCCGCGTTTGCGAATCTTCACCGCCCGGATGCCAGACGGCATTCGCGTAGCACTCCCACCCCGAACGGCGGGCCACCAGCGACTGGGCGTCGGAGCCCTCGGGCCACAGCGCAGCAAGGTTCAGCATATTGAGCGGCGCATCCTTGGGGCTGCCCTTCACCCCGGACGCCAGCGCGAACACGTGGCAGGCGTAGATGGCGCGGGTCAGGGCAACATAGAGAATGCGGAAGCGCTCCTCGAACTCCTGCTGCTTCACCTGTTCCTTCGCCACGCCCTCCACCAGATGCCTGGTCTTGCCGTCGGGGGCGGCCAACAGATGCGCGGACGTCTTGGCCACTTGCGGGCGTGCGTGCTTCCACATCAGCGGCAAAAACACCACACCGAACTCCAGTCCCTTGCTGACGTGCAGGGTCATCAATTTGACCCGCTCGGCGTCGGATTCCAGCCGCAGGGCGCGGCTGTCGGCGGCATCGGCTCCCTCAGCGCCGCCCTGCATCTGGTCGGCGAACCACGCCATCAACCGCTCGCCACCGCCGCAGCTTTCCCACGCCTCCTGCAACAGCTCGCCCAGGTGACGCAGGTCGGTGAGCATGCGCTCGCCCTCCACGGTATCGAGCAGGTGGGCAGCGCGTTGAATGAGGATCTGATTCACCACCGCCAGCGGCCCGCCTGCGGTGAGCAGTTCGTGCAGGCGATGGAATCGGCTGGCTTCGGCATCCCAGGCCGCGGCATCGCGACCCAGCGCCTGCACCCTGGCCAGGCTGCCACCCCACAGGCGCGTCACCAGCGCGGCGCGCAGCGCGCGCGGATCTTCGGGATGAATCGCCGCGTGCAGCAGCAGGCGCAGCTCGCGCGCGGTGCCGGAATCGAACACGCTGGCTTGTGACACCGCCACACAGGGCACACCGCGCGCCTTGAGCAGGGACGCAAGTTTGGCGATCTGCGCATGGCTTGGCAGCAGTACCGCGATATCCCCGGGCCGCAGGGCGCGCGTGCCGATGCGGTAACCGTCTTCCGACAGTGCCCGCACGATCTGCCCCGCGCAGGCGCGCAGCGCCATCGCTTCCAGCGTGTCATCGGCGCTTTCTTCCGGCAGCTCGTGGATCACCAGCGGTTGTAAAACCTGGTCATCGCTGGCGGCATCGCGCAGCGGCTCACCATCGCGCCGCGCGCTGGATTTCACGGGCTGGTACGCGATGGGCGACATCGATCCTTCCGGGCCCAGCCGCGTACCGGTCGCGGCATAAAAGGCGTTGACCGCTTCCACGTAGGCGCGGCTGGAGCGATGGTTGGTGTCGAGCGTGAGGCGGTCCTCCTCCTGCACGGCGGCGCGGGCGCGCTCGTAGGCCTCCACGTCACCGCCGCGGAAGCGATAGATCGCCTGCTTGGGATCGCCGATCATCACCAGCCGACCGCGCGGCTGGTGGTCGGCATCGCGATAGATCGCATCGAGGATGCCGAACTGCACCGGGTCGGTATCCTGGAACTCGTCCACCAGCGCCACGGGCCAGGCGGCGTGCAGGGCATCGGCCAGCGCGCGCTGGCCATCGCGCGGCTCCAAGGCATCGCGCACCGCATACAGAAGCTGGTCGAAGGTGGACTGGTTGGCCGCTTCCAGCCGCGCCTGCATGGCGGATTGGCACCAGCGATGGGCGGCGGCGAGGAAGTGGCGCAGCGCGGAATTGCATGCCATATCCACGTCCAGCGCAGAAACGCTGCCCGCAATTTCCACGGAAGAGGATTGCAACCGCTCCACCAGCCGATGCCCGCGACCGTTCTTGCTGATATATCCGCCTTCCGCGGCACCTTTCAGGTCGTTGAGGTACTCGTTGAGCACAGGGGAAACCTCCCCGTTTGGCACCTCCAAGGCATTCGCCAACGCAATCCAGGCTTTGGGCACACGGCGGGTGAGATTCACCAACCCCGAAGTCGAGGCGACCGTACGCACCGCGTCGACCCAGCCTGGGACATCACCGATCGAAGATTCGACGATCCGACGGACCTCATCTCCGTCCGCGGCATCCACCACCACATTCGGCTGCAGCAGCACGGGGAGGTATTTCGACAGCGTGCTCCGCTTCAGGGGGTTCTTGGGATCCGCCGCATTGACCTCACGCGCCAGGCGGACCAGCTCATCGCCCTCGTCACCCTGAGAAACCACGCGCCACAGGTCATCGGCCAGCGCCGATTCAAGCGTCTTGCCGTCGATCATCTCGCGGCCGCGAAACAGCGCGCCGGCAGCGAACGGATGATCCGCCAGGATGCGCGAGCACAGTGCGTGCAGGGTGGAAATCGGCGCCGCATCGAATTCGGCCAGCGCGGCATGGAGGCACTGCATGTCCAGCGCACACTGCGAGGAATCAGCCTGCCAGCGGGCGTGAAGCCAGGCGCGGTCGGGGGCGTCGCGGGCGTCGCGGGATTCATCGCGAGCAAGCTCGCTCCTACAGGGGGGTGAGGCGCTGGCGGCTACTCCAAAAGCCCGCGCCTCACCCAGCGCCCAGAGGAGGCGGGCGCGCAGGCGTTCGGCGAGTTCGGCGGCGGCGGCGTTGGTGAAGGTGCTGACGATGATGCGCCGCGGCGACAGGCCGCGCTCCAGCAAGAGGCGCAGGTAGAGCACGCCAATGGTCCAGGTTTTGCCGGTGCCGGCGCTGGCTTCGATCAGGCTGCGCCCGTTTTCGGACAGATTGATTTGGGTCCAGTCGTTGGGAGCGCTCATACCCTGCCCTCCTGTGCTTCGGTTTGCGGTGCATCAGGCGCCGGCTCGCTCCCCATCAGGATCAGCGCCTGGACCTGCCGGGAATCTTCCAGCAGCGCGTTCAGAGCACGGTCATCGGGATCGGTTTCCGGGTCGCCGAACAGCAAGTCACCCTCCAGCAGCCAGGCATAGCCCGGTTCGCGGTCGCGTTCGCCCGGCGTATCGCCAAAATCCCGCACCCACGCCTTGCCCACTCCCTTGACGATCGCAGGCCGCTCCGATCCTGCCTGGACCGCCGCCCAGCCGGTATCGGGATAAAAGCGCGACAGGCCGTCGCGGCCCATGCGCCACAATTCGATCAGTGCACGCAGACGCCGGCGCAGCTCATCGGCCATCGCGGCGCGAACGGCGTAATCCACCGCGCACCAGGCTTCGTCCCAGGCGTTGGCGCGCAGGGCCAGCTCCGGTTCGCCCTCGGCCAGCAGGGTCAGGCGCACCGGATCGGGGCGATCCGCGCGCTGCAGGCGCAGCAGCGCCCAGTGCAGGAAGGCCGGCACCAGATAGCTAAAGCCCACGTTGTCCGGCGCCTTGAGCGGGGGCCCCTTGTCTCTGCCGCTGTGGGGGAAAGCAAAAACCACCTGCACGCCCTGTTCAAAATCCCGCAGGCCGTACACATTACGCACAACGCCGGTGATACGCGGCGCGGCATCCGTGGTTCCGGAATCGCCAAGCGCCACGTCCACGCGCACCGCCTGCACGCCGCGCGCATCGAATCGTCCGCTGGCATCGGCCATCGCCCACAGCGCTTCGACGGCCTCGGCTTCCAGCCGCCAAGCCTCCCGCCCGACCTCACCCACCGGCAACAGACCACCGTGCGCCACCCAGGCCGGCGGCTCGCGATCCCATTGCCAGTTTGGATCGACGCTTTTGCGCGGCAATACGTGGTGCAGGAACACGTTTCGCGCCACCGCGTGCAGTCGCCCGATCTCGCTCATCGGCTCCTCCTCGGCCAATCGTGCGTCGTCGTCCAGCGCGTCCAGGCCGATCTGCAGGTGATCGCGCAGCAGCGAGCGCGCGGGATCCTTGAAGTAGCCCTCCAGCGACGACAGGGGCAGCACCTCGGGCAACGGCTCGGGCTCCGGGAGGTCGGCATCACGCAACGCGGGCATGGGGTTTCGACCGTCGCCACGCATGTCGGCAAAGGCCTTCGAATAGGAAAACAGCGCCGGATGCGAGCCGTCGAAATAGCGCGCGTCGAAGGGCTGGAGCGGGTGGCGCACATGCCATGGCCGCGGTGTCTTTTCATCATCGGGGGCGATCCCGGCGCAGCGCTCCAATTCGGCCATCAGCTCGGCCAGCGGTGCCGCCGGATTGCGCGGTTTGGCATCGCGCACGCCCTGGCCGATATAGGAAAGGTGCAGGCGGCGGCGCGCCGACATCAGGGTTTCCAGGAACAGGTAACGGTCGTCGCCCGGCACGTCGCGATCGCCCACGCGCCGCAGGCGCGCCATGAGGTCGATGCCGCCGTCGGACGGATTTCGCGGGAACGCGCCCTCGTTGAGCCCCAGCACGCAGACCACCTCGAAGGGAATCGCGCGCTGCGGCACCATGCCGCAGAAGGTGATGCCGCCCATCAAAAAGCGCTGGCGCTCGGGTGCCGCGGCCAGGGCGTCCTGCAGCAGTTCGCGCACCACGGAAAGGCGCAGCGGCGGGTCTTCACCGTTGTGGCCCGGCTCGGTCGCGACGCCGGCAATGGCCCGATGCACCACCGAGAGCGCGGCGCGCGCATCCGGGTCGCCGTAGTCGACCCGCATCAGCGCGTCCACGCGCTCGCGCAGCACCTCGGCCCAACGGCTGGCGGGCAGTTCCTGCTGCGCCAGATCACGCCAGATCTGCAATTCGCGCAGCAGCCGATCCAGTGCACCCAGGGCCGCGCTGGTCGGGCCTTCGATGCCGGCCAGCGGCAACAGCTCGGTGCCGTCGGGCAGGCGCACGGTGTCCGGGTCTTCGGCACCGGGCACATCGGCCATCAGATAGCCGGCGAGCATGCGATCCATCGCCCAGGCAAAGCTGTTCTCGCTGCGCACGGGCAGCTGCAGGGTCTGTTTATGCGCACCATCCAGCGCCCAGGCCACGCGGCTGTTGCGAAGCCACTCGGTGAGGGTATCGACCGCGTCCTCATCCAAACCCAAGGCACGATGCACCTCGGCCACGCCCAGAAGATCGACCACTTCAGGCGCGGTGATGCGCGAGGCACCGATACCCAGCAAGGTCGTGAACACCGTGAACAGCGGATGGCTGCGCGCCACCGGCACATCGGCCAGGTGATAGGGGAGTAGCCGCTCGCGCGCAGAGCCGGGCGCGCCGAACACCGCCGGAATCAGCGGCAGATAGGTCTGGATATCGGGCGCCATCACCACGATGTCGCCGGCACGCGCGCCCTCGCGCTCGATCGCATCGAGCAGGGCATCGCGCAACACCTCCAGCTCGCGCTGGGCGGTGTGGCAGGCGTGGATGCGCAGGCTGGCGTCGGCGGCGGCATCCGCTGCCGTGGCGTCTTCCCGCATCAACTCCGGTTCGAGCCGACGGATGCTTTCCTGCAAGCGTTGCAGGCGATTGTTCGGTTCCTCGGTGGCCTCGTCCTGCCAGTGGCGGATGTCCTCGCGCACCTCGCCTTCCGCGAGCGCTGCGAAGAAGTGCTGGCCCATTCGCCCCCAGTTCGCCAGCAGCGGATGACCCTGATCGCGCCAGCTCAGCGCATCGGGATCGGCCAGACGCGCGGCTTCTTCCTCGCGCCAATCCTGCCACTGCGCCGAGTCAGGCACGCCCCAACCGGATGCCGCATCGGCCCGGTGCAAACCGCCCCAGTATTCACGGCAGGGATCGGGCACGTACAGGAACACCGGCGCCTGTCGCGCATAGGCCTGCAGCACGGCCAACTCGGCCGGAGGCAGATGCGAGAGGCCGAAAACATGCAGCGGCTCCAGTTCGGTTTCCGGTGCGCGCAAGGCTTCAACCAGCTCACCCACCAGCCGCCCGCGATGCGCACCCAGCGCCCCCACCAGCGCCTTCCACAGCGGCGCCAGGCAGCGCGACTCGAGCTGGCCCAAGGCGCGGTCATCACAACGCGCCGTGGCAAAGGTCACAAGGCCCGACTCCCAAGCCGCCAGCCAGTCGCCGCGATACACCAGATATTGCGACAAGACCCGCGCGAGACGATCGGCGAGCTGGAAACGGCGCAGTGCGCGCTCGTCCCTGCTGTTGCCGCCGGCCAGATAGGCCAGCACGCGGGGATCATCGACACCGTGGCGCGCGGGTTCACCCAGCATCGCGTGCAGCGTCCAGCGCAGATGCCCGCGCCGGTACTGCGGCAGCGCCACCGCGCGTTCGCCCAGAATCACCTTGGAAAGCCCGTCCAGCCAGGCGCTGGGCAAGAGCACGTCGAAGTTGGCGACGATGCGGCCCGCGCCGCGCTTCTCGGCCAGCGCCCCGGTCAGCCACTGCTTCATGCCCGGGTGCGCGGCAATCAGCGTCTGCGGCTGCAGCGGATTGTCCGGACGGGTCTGCGCGAGCAGCAGCTCCAGCGGGTCGAGCAGCGCTTCCAGTCGGCTGGCGCGCAGGAGGGTGATACCGGTGGGGGACGAAAAACTACTCAAAGTGCAGCCTCCGGAAGCGTGTCATGCAAAAAGTTGGCTTTGCATGAAACCTGGCGTCTGAACAACCCTTGGCCTGGATTCACACGGAAAAGAACTCGCGCCTCGGGTCGCCTCGTTCCGGGAGCCTTTCGATACAGCGGGCGATAGCCGCTTCCGTCCGAGCCTGCGGATCACATGCCTGGAACCGCTCGAACCACTCGATCAGGACCTGCGCAAAAACCTTGCGTCTTGCGCGTCGACCCGGGGTTTCAGTCATGCCAATCCACTCGGTTTCGATGTGATCAAGAAACCGGAGAACCACATCTTCCCCAGCCTGCGCCTTGAGGAAGAACCAGCTTGCTCTGGAATACGTCGCGTACTCGTCATCCGGCAGGTTCGGGTCCAGGAGCACGCCAATCGGATCCCATGCTCTCCAAAGCCCATCCAATGCCGCAAGAGCCTCGGTGGTCCCGAGACCTTCATCCTTATAAAACATCTGACTCATGGCTCGACTCTCTCCATATCCATCGAGAAGCCCGCAACAGCAGGAAACAACTCACCGCAGCTGATACCTCGCACCCCTTTTTTGTCCTTCCTGAATCACCACGCCTTCGTCGACCAGCGCCCGGATTGCAGCGGTCCAGCCCGCCTCCAGATCCAACCCCGCGTCCGTAGCCGCCGCCAAAATTTCCGCCTTGCCCATGGGTGCGTCGGCACCATGCAGCACGTCCAGAATCTGCTGCTTAGCCTCCTCCAGACCGCCACTGGCATCACGCCGCCCCCGCCGTTCCTGCGGGGCAGATTCTTCATACGATTCCGGGTCCGCGGCACCTTCCAGCACCGGGCGCGGGATGCGTGCGGCCGGCTCCCGGCGCGCGGCGCGGATGCGCATGGCGCCGCTCACTTCCGGCAGTGGCACGATCGCGAGGTCTTCCGGCGGCAGCGCGGACTGCGCCAGGGCGGCAAGGTGATCGTGGTGGGTGAACAGGATCACCTGCACATGCTCGGAAATCCTGTGCAGCAGCCGCAGCGCGGCCTCGGCACGAACGTCATCAAACTGCACCAGGGAATCGTCGAGCAGCAGCGGGAACGGGGTTTCCTTCGCTGCCTGCACAATGCCGGCCAGGCGCAGGGCCAGCCAGACCTGATCGCGGGTACCGGTGGAGAGCGCATCCAGGTCTTTCTTGTCGGGCGCTGACTCGACCGCGCACAGCTTCGGATCGCCGGGCGCGTCGTGGTCGATCAACAGACCACCGTAGGCACCTCCCGTCAGCGCCCGGAAGTACTCGCTGCCCAGTTCTTCAATGGCCTGACCGCCGTCGGTAGCCTCGCGGTGCGCGCAGTCCAGCAAAAACGCGGCGACCTGCAGCTGGTACCGCTCTTCCAGCTTTGCGAACAGGCCTTCACGCGCGTCGGCCAGTTCCTGGGCAACCTGCGTAACGCTGTGCTCCTGCATCATGGCGTCAATGGCCGACTGCGCGTCGCGACGGCGATCCGCAGCTGCATCCCGATCCGACCTTGCCTGCTGCAGCTGCGCCTCGACGTCCTCCAGGCGGCCCTCCAGCGCGGCTTGCCCGCACCGCTGCACCTCTTCGATGGCCTCCGGCACCGCCGCACCCCAGCGCGCGCGAAGGGCGCTTTCGCCGCGACCGATCTGCTCCCGCAATTCCTGTGCCTCCTCCGCACGCCGCTTCACCTCGGCGAGCGCCTCGCTCGTGCAATCGGCCTGCATTCCAGCCGCACCCCACGCCTGCGCCAAGATGGCTCGCGCGGCAGCCGCCGCCTGCGTGGCCCGCCCCAGATCACGCTCCGCCCGATCGCGCTCCTTGGACACGATCTCCTGGCTGCGAAGCCGGGAGGCGGAACTCTTGCACGCCTCATCCACCAGCCGATACGCCGCAACCGGATCCAGACCGGCCGGCAGGGCGAGATTGGGATCCAGCGTGCGCGCTTCCTGCAATAGCGCGTCGATGCGCGCTTCACGCTCGACAATGGAAGCCGAGCAATCCTTCAATTCCGATTGCAGCTGCGCCACTTCCGCCAGCGCGCGGCGCAGTGCGTCCTGCAGCTCCAGCCAGCGCTGGACGCCTTCGGGCTGGCGCTCCAGTCCGTCCGGCAAGCCACCGGCTGTCTCCTCCCAGCGGACCTGCCAGTCGGCGAGCACCGCGTCGGCGGCCACGGCGGCCACCTGCGCGCTGCGCACGGCGGTTTCCGCGTCGCTCTTTTGCCGGCGCAGCGCTTCGACGCGCGCGGCGCGCCCCACGCGCAGCTCCCGCTCCCGCTGCACCGCATCGCGCACCGCCTGCATCGAGGCCAGCTCGCGCAGCCGGGGCAGCGTGGGTACCAGCGTTGCCAGTACGTCCTGGCGCAGCGAGTCACGCTGGCTTTCGGCACGGACAAGTTCAGACTCCCGCCGCTGCGCGGCCTCCGAAGCGGCTCGCCAGTCCTCGTAGCACCGGAACCACTCCGCCGCAGAGTTCGGCGGCTCGCGCAGGAACGGCCACAGCTCCACCAAGGCGCGCTCCCGCTCGGCGACGGCGCGGTCCGCATTTTCCATTTCGGACTGCGCCGCATCCACCTTCAGCGCCAAGGCCTGGGCGCGTTGCTCTTCCGCCTGCAGCCGGCCCAGCGCTTCCCCCGCCTCCATTCGACGGTCCACCAGCAGGTCGCTCTGGCGAACCAGCTGCCGAAGCTCATCCGCCTGTTTCACCATTTCCGGCACCGGCACGCTGCCGGCATTCAAGCTTTCACGCAGCGCCTGCAAGCGCGCGTCGCGCAGCGCCCTCGCCGCGGCCACATCGCTGGCGGAAGCAACGCTGCCGATCCGCTGGCGAGCCGCAGCCAGCGCCTGCTCCAGCGCCTGGGCCTCGCTCTGCAGCGCCAGCCACTGCGTCCTGCGCGATTCCAGGAGCGCCCGCGCCGCGGCTGCCTGCGCTTCCGCGGTCTTGACGGCATCTACCGGCGGCAACGGCAGGTCGGCAGCCGCACCGGCCTGCACCGACAGCCTCAGCGCCGCCAGATGGCGCTGCAGCAGCGGTGTCGCATCGGCCTGCTCGGCGAGCAGCTGGTCGATCCGCGCTTCCGCCTCACAGGCCTGATCGAGCCGGTTCCGGACCGCATCCAGCAGTTCAATGGCGGTGTCGGCATCGCTCTCCGGAACACTGCCAACCTGCTCCAGCGACTGCCTGGCCGCGGCCAACAGCGTCTGCTTTTGCTGGACATCAACGCGCAGCGCCCCTCCCTCCCGGATCAGTGCGGAAAGCTCCGCCGCCAGCGGCTCCGGGCGCAGCAGGGCGCGACCGGTGTTTTCGGGATCGTCACCGGGGGCCGCCCCCAGACGCTCCAGCACTTGCGCCAGGGCGCTGTGCTTTTGCACACGCTGATGCCGCAGTTTTTCCAGCTGCTGTCTGTCGGCCACGCAGGCGGCCACGTCCTCGCGCAGCGCTTCGCAGCGAGCGACCAGGGCATGCAGCGCACCCGGCTCCTCGGCGGCCTCGCACTGGTCCACAGCCGCATTGAAGGCTTCCTGTGCATCTTCCACCGCGCTCGCTCGATCCCGGACGCGCTGATGGTGCTGCGACAGCTCCGCCACCACCGCAGGCGTCGGCGGCTCGCCCGCCTCGGCAAGCCCTACCAGCCGCAGGCGGTGGAGGGACAGCTGGTCCACGTCACCGACGCTGGCAAGCAGGGCTTCCAGACGGTGACGCTCGGCGTCCAGACGCCGAAGCTTCTGGTCCAGCTGCTTGACCTCCTCCTCCAGCCTGGCGTGGTCCCCACGCGCGGTGGCACGGTGCTCGAATCGCACCAGATCACCATTGCGCGCCGCAGCCTCGCGATAGCGCGTTTGCCAGTAAGGAAGCTCCTGTCGTCCGGCACGGCTGGATACGATCGCTTTCAGCGCGTTGCCAACTTCCTGCCGGGTTTGCTGCAGTTGGCTCGGCGAAACGCCGGTCGCCGCGCCGAACATCAGGCTGCCAAGAACCCCGTCGGCCTTGAGGAAGCCCGCGGTATTGGGCGGCAGCAGGTTGTCGTGGGTCAGATCAAACAGACTGCTGAATCGCCCTGCATGAGCCTCGGACAGCAGGGTGGCGAGTGTGTCCGGGATCGATTCCTGCAGTTTGCGACCGCGACGATGGAGCGTTGCCGTTACGCCATCGTGCGCCACCTCGGCCGCCAGATTGAATTGGGCCACATTGATCGGCGCCACAAGCGTCGGGTCCGGCCCGAAAAGCAGCGCCTGGATCGCCCGGCGCAAGGTGGACTTGCCGGCCTCGTTGTCGCCCAGCACCACGGTCAGGCGTGAGGACAGTTGCAGCTGAAGCCGCGTCGACCCGATCCAATGGCCCACCTGGCGGCCATCCAGCGAAAGCAGGCGCATCATCGTCCTCCCTTGCCGGAGGACAGCAGCGCCGCGCGCACGCGCGGCAGCGCAGCGGCAAGTTCCTCTCCGACTCGTTTGGAAGGAGGCTCGGTCCCGCGCCACGTCTTGAACGCGGCTTCCAGCTCCGGCCCGCCCACCTCACGCAGGCCGCTGCACAGATCCTTCCAGGCCTTCGTCAAGGCCTGCTCAGCCTCCGGCGAGTTCGCGAGCCTGCCCACCAGGCTCGTCAGGTGGCGATCCACCTCGCGCACATCCTGTGCCATCAGGCGCAGGTCCAGCTCGATCTTTTCCAGAAAAAGATTGTCCCGCGACGCGAGCCCGGCGCGCAGCGAGTCGCGGATCTCGTCATCACCCAAATCCACAAGCGTCGCGGGCGCGGTTCCGTACAGACGGATCCGCACCGCAGCCAAGCGCCCAGCGCTCCGGGATTCTTCCGTCTCCGCCAGCACGCGCATTGCCACCTGAGGGAGCAAATCCGCATCCTGATCCAGACCGGCCGCATCCACCTCGATCCGATACCAGCGAACGTCGTCGAAGGCCTGATGCTCAACGGTGAGAATCGCGTCCCGGTCGTATTCCACGAACATCGCCCCCTTCGGGCCGGTTTCGCGGGCGTGGCGACCCTGCAGGTTGCCCGGATAGACGATGTGGCACCGCCCTTCGCGCAGGACCGTCCGAGCGTGT
>CAUJIN010000040.1 GCA_963205495.1 Pseudomonadota bacterium | reverse complement strand
GGTCGGTTCGCTTTCGCCAACAGTGACCTGTCAGGTTCGGGCGGTGACAGCGTATGTGCATGGAGAACTCCTTTGCCGAATCCGCGGGGCCAGCCATGATCGCCACTGTCCGATTCCTGCTTTCGTGTGCCGCCATTGCGGTCGCGCCTGTCCACGCAACGGATATCTTCGTTTCCAGAGCCGGTAGCGACACCACCGGCAACGGCAGTGCCGCAGCGCCGTATCGCACCCTCGCGCACACGCTCGATCCGGCCAACGGCATCGTCGCGGCAGGCGACACGGTCACCATCCGCGGTCCTGCCGGAAGCAACCTCTACGAAGAATGCGAAGTGCGGTTGCGCGTTCGCCTGACCCTGCGCTCGCCTCCCGGCGAGCGTGCCCACATCCATTGCGATATCGCCAACGTCGATACGGTGGCGGTGCAGATCGATCCGGAGGCGTCCGGATCGCGCTTGTCCAACCTGGAGATCAGCGGCGGCTACTACTACGGCGTGTTCCTTCAGACCGATTGGGAGCAAGGCGGCAACGAGGCCGGTCACGGACCGCTGGATGTCGTGCTGGAAGACCTGCACATCCACGATACGGGACGCGACGCAATCAAGATCACGCCGCACAGTGATCGCGCCATCATCCGCCGCAGCCTGATCGAACGCAGCGGCGCGATCTACCCACCCGGCACGCCGACGGACGAGAAGAACGCCGAAGGCATCGACAACGTCAACGGCTCCGGCATGGTGGTCGAGGACAGCACCATACGCGACACCGCGACCACCGGACTGTACTTCAAGGGTGGCGCGGCCAACGTGCTGATCCAGCGCAACCGGATCGAGAGCGCAGGCGCGGCGGGAATCCTGGTCGGTTTCGACACCAGCCCGGAGTTCTTCGACCTGGATGACAACCCCGGCTGGTACGAAGCACTCAATGCCACGGTCAAGAACAACATCGTGATCGGCGCGAACTGGGCCGGCATCGGCCTGTACGCATCGAAGGATGCATTGGTCGCCAACAACACGGTAGTCGACACCGCACGCGCGATCCAGGCCGGCATCTACTTCGGCGTGACCCTGCAGGACCATGACCCGAACGCCGGACGCCCGCCCAACACCAACCCGCGCATCGTCAACAACCTCGTCGTGCAGGACGGTGGCGACTGCGCAGGCATCCGCTGGGCCGACGAGATCGAACCCGGTGGCCTGCATGGCTTGATCGGACCCGCCGGCATGGACTTCAACGCCTTCCACAACCGCGCTGGCGCATGCGTGTTCTTCGATTCGCGGCCGGGCAGCGCATTGGGAAGCGGCGGCTTTTCCGAGTGGCAGGCCGGTGTTGGCTCGGACGCGCACAGCTTCGAGACACCCATCACCGTTCAGGCGGACGGCCACCTGCTCCCCGGCAGTGCCGCCATCGATGCAGGCACCGCACTCGCGCAGGTCAGCGACGACATCGATCGCCAGCCGCGCACTGCGCCACTGGACATCGGTGCGGACGAAGCGGGCGATGGCACGCTGTTCCTCGATGGGTTCGAGAGCTTGCCCTGAAAGATAGCCATTGATCTTTCTGGATCCGGGCGAGGCTGCCCTGCCTTCGGGCGATTCCGGTGCAAGGTGCGCGGGCTTCCTTTTCGATGCCTGCCTGCTGGATCGGCAAACCGGACATCACCCTGTAGCCAACGCCGGGCATGGTCGACCGGACGCAGGCTCCCGGGTCGTTTTCCATGGGTGAAGCATCCATTTGCAGCACCTCGGGCACCTGCGCAGACGGGAGCTGCGCAGGTGCGTGATGGGGCGAGTCTTCGCAGGTGCATCGAAAGAAGTCCGGGCCTGCGCGGACGCCGATGCGGCCTCATCGGATTTGCTGCATACGCTGAACGCCTGCTGCGGAGCGAGGCGTCATGCGAGCCGATTCATGTCGGCAGCCCTCACGGAATCGGCGCGGAAACGCCGGTGTATTTCCAGTGCTGGCGGGTGCCTTCGACGACATGCGCATAGGGCAGGCCGTCGGCTCCGATGTAATAGGTGCCCGAGGTGGTCATCGCCGCTCTGGCGGCCTTGCCGAACAATTTGATCTCCGGTGCATCCATCGAGTAGGTCCAAGCCGTGGTTGCCATGCCCGCGATGCTTTCGCTGCCGAGCTTGCGGCAATCGTGGAACTGCGTTTCGCCTGCACCGAAGGCTGTAGCCGCTGCCTGCCCGAGCTTGCCCGCGTTGGCGGGTATCTTCATCCAGTCACCTCCCTGGTTCATGTAGGTGGTTTCGCCGATGGCGATCAGTTCCAGGCGGGTGCCGTCCTCAAGTTCCGTGATTGAGTGAAAGGCCCGTTGCTGCTGGGCTTTGGCCGCTGCGGCTTCGATGGCATGGCAGGAAGGGTCGGAAGCATGGGCCAGTGTTGCGGACACGGTGAAGGCAGTGAACAGGCCGAGGAAAGCCCGAGTTTTCATGGAATCGCTCCGGTGGATGTGGTGGCTTTCCCGACACATACGCGGTTCACGCTGAAAGCTGCCATTGTTCTGGCGGAGCAGGTTCCGGCGTTTCCCTGCGCAAGGTGGCGAAACGAGCGGCGCTGAGCAGACGCTTCGCACCTGCATGCGGTTTGCGGCGATACTGAGGCCATGGACGAGCTTTCAGATCCAGCCCTGTACCAAAGACTCTACGAGCAGCTGCGCACGCTCGCCCACCGCGAGCGTCGACGCAACGGTGCCTCCCCCACGCTCAATACCACTGCCCTGGTGCACGAGACGTATCTGAACCTGCGTCAGCAGGGTCATGCCGAGCCGCGCGACTTCCACGCCTATGCGGCTCGGGCGATGCGCAACCTGCTGGTGGACGAAGCGCGCAAGCGTGCCCGCCCCAAGCACGGCGGGGACTGGCAACGGGACGATTTGGACTCGGCGCTGGATGAGGCTCAGGTGCGCGAATCCCGGCGCACGCTCGATCTGGACGAAGCCCTCACTGCGCTGGCGAAAGTCGATCCGCGCGCGGCGCGCGTGGTCGAGCTGCACTATTTTGCGGGAATGGAACTCGTTGATATCGCACGGCAGTTGTCGCTCTCCGATCGCACCGTGCAGCGCGACTGGCGTGCGGCGAAGGCGTGGTTGAAGCGGGAACTGGAGAGCGACTGACGCCATCTTTCCGCGTCCATGTCGGGTCTGTCCCTGATTCCTCGTCAAACCCTGCAACCCACCCATGAGGTTGCACGCATGTCCTTCTCCACCCGGCGGGCTTTCGCCTGCGCCATCTGCCTTTTCGCCAGCGCCGCCGCCGATGCGTTCAGCGTCGGCAACGATGCCGCCTGTACCCACACCTCCATCCAGGCCGCGATCGATGCCGCCAAGGCATTGGGTGACACGGCCATCCACACCATCATCGTGGCGAACAATGCCAGCTACACCGGGCAGGCCCTGGTGGCCGATGGCGTGAGCCTTTCCATCGAAGGCGGCTTTGCCGATTGCAGCGCCCCGTCGCCGAATGCGCCACCCACGGAAATCCTGGGTGCGGGCAACGGCGGATTTCCGGTCCTGGTGGTGCAGAACTTCTCCACCGACCCACCCCGCGTGGTGAAGCTCAGCAATCTGGTGCTCGCCTTCGGCGGCAGCACCGACTCCACGGGTGGCGGAATGCGGGTGCAGGGCCATGTGCAGATCGAGTTGGCGGGGGTGCGAGTCCGCCAGAATCAGGCCGCCCAGGGCGGCGGGATTTCCGTGTTCGGGTACGACTCGAACCATCCTGCGCTGTTGCGCGTGGGCGCGAGCGCGAATCGCATCAGCGTCATCGATCAGAACCATGCGCCGACTGGCGCAGGCGGCGGCGTGTTCGTTGGCGGCAACGCCCAGGCGCTGTTCGGTCGCAATGCGGTCGCGATTGCCGACAACCAGGCCAATTCCGGCGGTGGACTCTACGTCGCCGGTTCGGGCCAGGCACAGCTGAACGTGAGCACGGGCACGGTCTTGCCACCGGCGCCAGGGCTGGAACGCAATCGGGCCGTTATGGGCGGCGGCGTTTTCGTGGACAACGGCGGATTTCTGTCCGTGGATCCGGGTTACACCATCGCCGACAATCAGGCGTCGGCCGATGGCGGCGGCATCGCGGCCTATGGCGCTACGGCACAGGTGTACCTGTTCGCGACGAAGGTGCACGGCAATCGCGCCGACAGCGATGGCAACACGGTCGGCTGCGGCGGTGGCGTGTACGCCGACAGCGGAGCGGCCATCACGATGTTCGGTGATCTCCCCGCGCCCGTCTGCTCGCCGACGGAAGCCTGCTCGCGGCTCGACGACAACGATGCCACGCAGGGCGGCGGCATGTGCGCGACGTTCGGTGCCAAGGTGCTGCTGCTAGGAACCCAGGCCAAAGGCAATGCCGCACAGGTCGGCGCGGCCGTGTACGGCTATGCGGCGGAGCGGGTGGAGCTGGATTCGGTGCTGATCGCCGATTCCCACGATCGCGGCAACTTCGGCACCGTCTATCTGGGTCAGGGCTCGCATTTCTTTGCCAGCGGCCTCACCCTCGCCGCCAGCGTGGGCGGCAATTCACTGATGCAGATGGGCGGTGCCAGCACGGCGAGCCTGCTGTATTCCATCCTCTACCAGCCCGGTTACTCGGTGCTGTTCAAGGACGCGGCCTCCACCGTGACGGCGGCCTGCGTGCTCGCGCATGAGGTGTTCCCCTCCGCTGGCGACGTGCGCGTGGGCGATCCTGCATTCGTCAACCCCGCTCTGGGTGACTACACCTTGCAACCCGCGAGCCCTGCCGTGGATGCCTGCGCCGACATCGTGGAGCGGGAACTCGATGCCCATGCCCAGCCGCGCGGGGTGGACTTGCTGGATGTCCCCGATCAGGATGGCCCGTACGACATCGGCGCGTTCGAATTGCAGGCATCTTCACAGGGGGTTTTTGCCAATGGTTTCGAATAGCCAGGATGCCAACCCCGCGCGCCAGCCCGCCGGCCGTTCCGCGAACTATTCGCGCCTGCGCGATCTGTTCGATTCCTGCGTCGACCTGCCTGAAGGTGATCGCCTGGCCTTCATCGAGCGCAACGTCACCGACGAAGCGATGCGCGTGGAATTGGCATTGATGCTGGCGCAGGACGAAAGTCCCGCCAACCCTTTCGCCACCGCGCCGCTGCAGAAGCTCGGCGAGCTCATGGACGATGGCATCGCCGCCTTGCCCGATCTCATCGGCAGCCATTGCGGGCCGTTCAGGCTCATGCGACTGATCGGCAGCGGCGGACAGGGCGCGGTGTATCTGGGCGAGCGCGACGATGGGGAGTTCGTGCAGCAGGCCGCGGTGAAACTGCTGCGCGAGGCGATCCTGGATGCGGCCGACCTGCGCCGCTTCCGGCGCGAGCGCGACATTCTCGGGCGCTTCGCTCACGCGGGAGTCGCGCGTCTGATCGATGCCGGGCTGGGTGAGCTGGGCCTGCCGTATCTGGCGATGGAATACGTCGACGGGCAGACACTGGATTGCTGGTGCACGCAGCGCAATGCAAACCGTGCGCTGCGCCTCAAGCTGTTCGCGCAACTTTGCGAAGTGATCGCCGCCGCGCATCGTCAATTGATCGTGCATCGGGACATCAAGCCATCGAACGTGCTCGTGGACCACGAAGGCAACGTCAAGGTGCTGGATTTCGGCATCGCGCGACTCATCGACGACGACGCCGCAAACCGCACCGATGCGCTGATGCTCACGCCCGGCTATGGCGCGCCGGAACAGCGCAGAGGCGACATGCCCACGCCGGCCAGCGACGTATTCGCGCTGGGTGTGCTGCTGCGCGAGCTCATCGCCGCCCAATCGCCACCCTGCAAGCCAGGCGACACCTGGCCACCCTGGCCAGACGACGTGCCGAACGAATTGCGCTGGGTGTTCGACCGCTGCTGCGTGGAGGAAGCGGTCGAACGCTATCGCGACGCCGCCGAGCTGCTCGAAGACATCGAGAACTACCGCGCCCTGCGTCCGCTGCGCGCGCATCCGCCTTCGAACTGGTATCGCGCGCGCAAGTTCGTTGCGCGGCATCGCGGCGGCGTCACCCTCACCGCCCTGCTGCTGCTCACCACGCTGGTCGGTTTTGGCCTGAGCTTGTGGCAGACGCACGTGGCGAATCAGGAAAGCGCACGCGCCACGGCCGAAGCCCGTCGCGCACGCGCCACCTCCGAATTCCTGATCGGCCTGTTTCGCACCGCTCAGGATGGCTTGGCGGAGGATGAGAAACCCACGGTGGACGTGCTGGTCCAGGTCGCGGCGAAGAAGCTGGAACAGGACACGAAACTTCCCCCCGCCACACGCGCGGAATTCATTGTCACGCTGGCGAACGTGGCTCGCCACGGCAGCGACCCGGACAGTGCCCTGGCCCTGTTCGAGCGCGCCTTCGCGCTGCGCGCCGATCAACCGCCCACGCGCCAGAGCCTGCGGGACGAAGCCTTGCGCGCCCAGACCCTTTCCCGATTGGGGCGTGGCGCCGAGGCAGTGAAGGTGCTGGCGCCGCGCATGGCTGCGATCCGTGCCGAAGCCGACGCCACGGCCGTCGTCGGGCTATGGACCTACGCCGATGCCCTGGGCGAAATCGGGCGGATGGATGAGTACGTGCAGGGGTTGAAGGAAGCCTACAACCTCGCCGTGCAGGTGCATGGCGTCGATGCGGAGGAAACCCTGGCGCTGCAATCCTCCTATGCCATTGCGCTGTACGCGACGGGCGACTCGCGTCAGGCCGCCGACAATTACACCGACATGCTGCAGCGCTGGCGCGCGGCGGGCCTTCCGAAGCAGCGCGACTACGCCATCTCGCTCGCCAATCTGGGCGCCATCGACTTCGACCTCGGCGAACTGGATGCGGCAGAAACCCTCCTGCGCGAAGCGGTCGAACTGGAACACGGTCTGCACAAGCCCGGTCATCCCAACATCGCCATCCTGTCGAGGGTGCTCGGTCAGGTCCTCGTCGGACGCGGCAAGTTCAGCGAAGCCGAACCCATCCTGCAAGAGGCCTACGCGCAGCTCGATGCCGTCTTCGGCCCGGCCCACCATGAAACGCTGGAAACCAACAAGGCTTTGGCCGAGCTGGATCTGGAGCAACACCACCTCGATGCGGCCGTGGCGCGCCTGCAGTCGATGCGCGAAACCTGCGCCGCCATCACCGACGGCACCGCCGGCACGCAGTGCAAACAGACCAAGGAATTGCTTGAGCGCGCCAAAACGGAGTCGAGAACCGGGTCGGCAAAGCCGAAACCCGCTTGAGCCTTGAGGCCAGCGCCTGAAGCGCCGTCGGGGCGGGCAGAACGCCTCGACGCTGCGGGAATTGACCCGGCCTTCGGGGTGCAAGGGCGTTGCTGTTGCGCGGGGTTGCGCGGCGAAGAGCCCGCCCATCGGATGGCATGTCGGGTCGGCTCGCGAAAACACGTCAAACCTCGCGAAGGCCAGTCTTTCGCTGGTCATTGCCGCGAGCCGTGTCATGCATTCTCACCTCACCCGACTTCTCGCTGTCCTGGCATTGATCGCGGCACCGGCCCTTCATGCCGCCGAGATCACCCTGCGCGTCGGCCCGGTCGGGCCGATCGGAAGCTGCACGCATGCCACCATTCAAGCCGCACTGGCCGCTGCGTCTTCGTCGCCGGGCGACATCACCACCATCCTGATTTCCGGCAACGCCACCTACACCGAAAACCTGGACATCTCCAACAAGATCGTCCGCCTGGTGGGAGCGTTGCCATGCGACAGCATCGGCATCCCGTGGACGGTTCCGGTACTGAACGGTGCGGGCGGCGCGCGGCGCAGCATCCTCAATGTCAACGGCAGCACGGCCGATATCCGGCTGGAGAACCTGGAGTTCCGCAACGGCGACGAGCTGCTCGACAACGAAAGCTACGGCGGCGCGCTGGATATCAGCGCAGGTCCGCATCTGGTCGTGATCCAGAACGTCCGTTTCGTCAACAATTCCGCAGGTTACGGCGGCGCCATCAGCGTGCGTGGCCCGCAGCTGCCCGATGGCAGCGGTGGGCCCACCAGTTCGTTGTACCTGCTCGACAACGTGGTGGTTTCCGACAATCGCGGTGCCTACGGCGGCGGCGGCTTGTTTTGCCACGCGGCGTTCCTGACCGTGCAGGGCACCGGCAGCACGTTCTGGCAGAACCAGGCCGGCGGCGCGGTGGAAAGCGGAAGCACGCCCCCTGCCGGTGGCGCCTACGGCGGTGGTGTGCTCGGGTGGCATTGTGACGCCACCCTGGCGGCAGGCCCGCTGCCAGCCGTTTTTGGCAACATCGCCAGTGGCCCGGGCGGCGGTCTTGCCATGATCTATGGCACCTCGCGCCTTGCCGTGGGCAATCTCACGCCCACCATGCCCACGCGCATCACGGGCAACAGCACGGATCGATTCGGCGGCGGCATGACGCTGGAGAAGGCCGCGCAAGCAACGCTCTACGACAGCATCGTTGCGGACAATTCCGCCAGACAGGGCGGCGGCGCGGTGGCCCTGTACGTGGAGAGCGATGAAGGCCGTTTCACCGCCACCTCCGACTTCGCCGAACAGGAAGGACGCAAACGCTGCTCGCGCACGATCGAATGCAACCTCATTGCCAACAACCTTGCCTACGACGGCAGCCAGGTCAAGCCCGGCGCCGCGATCCGCGCGTCGCGCGACGACGATGGTGGCGATCTTTCCGTCTTCCTGCGCGGCACGCGCCTGACGGGCAATGCCGGCGCCACGCTGTTCCAGTTTGTAGACGATATAACTCCGGGCCTGTCGTATGTCCTGTCGGAGGGCGTTCTGTTTGATCACAACGACCTCACCGGCATGCTGTTTGATGGCTGCCACTTCCGCTCGACCTGCCACTTCGCCGCCGTCACCATTGCCGACAACCTCATCGGAGCCACTGCCGTACTGTGGGGCAGCAACGGAACCCTGGGGAGTTTCTCTCTCAAGCGCAGCCTCGTGCATCAGCCCGGCAAGCGCGTGGTAATGGGAAACACCCTGGGCGATGTGGTGCGCTACAGCGTCGTCAACGATCTCAGCGGCATCAACACGGTGACCGAGGGCGGCCTGCCGGTGAACATCGTCGGCACGCCGGTGTTCGCCGATGCGAACAATGGCAAGTACTACCTTGCCGGCGGCGCAGGCCGTGACTTCGCGCCCTATACCGCCAGCGACCCGACCCGCGATCGCGGCAACCGCAACATCGACATCCCCGCCGTGCCCAACACCTTCGGCATCCAGGACGCCGGCGCCCTGGAAACCCCCGTCGCCGCACCCGTCCTCTACGATGTGAACCCGCCGGATGGCCATGTCGGCGTGCCCTATCCCGACTATGTCCTGCAATCCAACGGGCAGGGCGGCGCGGTGGTGTTCACCGCCACCGGGCTGCCGCCCGGATTGAGCCTTGATCCCGACACGGCCGTCCTTTCCGGTACGCCACCCCTGGGCAGCGAGGGCACCTATGGCGTGACGTTCCGCATCACCAATGGCCTTGGTCAGTACACCGAGGTCACCGCCTCCCTTCCCATTCACGCTGGAGAAACGCCCCTGTTCAAGGATGGGTTTGAAGGACCGTAGCGCCTGCTCGGTGCAAGCAGGGGCTGGCATCCGAAGGATGGATGGGGTTTCGATCCGGCCTGAGAACCTGATCCGTGTCAGGTCTCCGCGCAGACGACGTATTGAATGGGGAAGCAGTGGCATCGGATCGCCACGTCAAGGAGGCTTCCCCATGTTTCGTTCGTGTCTTCTCGTCCTCGCCACGCTGACGCTGGCTGCCAGTGCGCAGGCGGCCACGTTCATCGTCGACACCACGTCCGATGCAATGCTTGCCGACTGCGACGATGGCGTCGCCGCGGATTGTTCGCTGCGGGGTGCCATCGCCCTTGCCAGCGCCAACCCCGATGCGGACACCGTCGCATTCGACATTCCGTCCTCCGATCCGGGCTACATCAGCGCCACCGCGCACTGGCGCATCGAGGTGTCCAGCGGCGCATTTCCATTCATCCAGTACCCGCTCACCATCGACGGGTACACCCAGGCGGGCGCCACCGCCAACACGCAGGCGCCGGACGAGGGCGGCAGCAATGCGGTGCTCAAGATCGAATTCTCCGGCGCCAATGCCTGGAGCAATGGATTGCATGGCTCGCAAATGACGGTGCGCGGCTTGGCGATCAACCGCTTCCGCGGCGGCAATCTGAATCTGGCCGGTCCGGGTCCGCACCGCATCGAAGGCTGCTTCATCGGAACCGGCATCACCGGCATGACGGCGCCGGGAGACAATGCGAGCAATATCGGCATCAGGGTGTCCTCCGGCAATGTCGTGGTGGGCGGCGATACCCCGGGCGCGCGCAATGTGATCTCCGGAAACAGCTACATCGGGATATCGGATTCCGGCGGCACCAGTTCCCCGCCCAACACCTATCAGGGCAACATCCTTGGTTTGGCGGCCGACGGCAGCAGCCTGATAGCGGGGCGTCAGGATTTCGGCATCTACGCGAGCGATGCGCCGCAGGGATCGCTGATCGGCGGCACCTCCATCGCGGAGCGCAACCTTTTCGGCGGCCATGGCTTCAGTGCGATCACGATCACCGGCAATCCGCTCAATCCCCCCGTGGCACCACCGCCCACGCGCATCCTGGGCAACTTCATCGGCACCGACTGGAGCGGTGAGCTGCCGCGTGGCAATGGCCTCAATCCCGCTTCGCCATCGCAGCCGTATCCCAGCGTCCTGGTGGGTCGACTGTATCGCTGTGGCGCCTCGATCGGTGGTGATGCGCCCGGCGAGGGCAATCTGATCGCGCACGGCGGGCAGGCGGGGGTTGCGGTCGGCGGCTGTCACGGCGCATCGCTCCTCGGCAACGCCTTCGTGAAGAATCGCGGGATACCGATTGACCTGGCCGGCAGCAGCAATTTCGATGGCCTGACACCCAACGATGCGGATGATGCGGACGGCACCGAAGGGAGCGATCCGCAATGGTTGTATCGAGGCAACCGCTACCAGAACCGTGCGGTCATCGACAGCATGGTCCATGTTGCGGGCGGTGCCACCATCGAGCTCACCTATCACGTCGACACGGCCATCGAACACGCGGCCTATCCGTTGCGCATCGACATCATGCGCGGTCGTGGTGGCCAGCCCGAGGCGCTG
>CAUJIN010000039.1 GCA_963205495.1 Pseudomonadota bacterium | reverse complement strand
CTGGGCGGCCCGCCGCCGGCCCTGGTGCCGGTGAACGGCTGGCAGATGCTGCTGCTGATGATGGGCCTGCTGCTGGGCGGCGCCTTCATCGCGCTGCGTCGCGGCGGCTGAGGCAGGCGCGCCGCATCCCGATGCGGCGCGAGCATTGCGTGACCCGACGGGCCTGCGGGGCAATCCGCAGGCCCGTTTCTTTTGCCCGAGGCGGTAGCGCGCAGGCTTCTTCCCCGCTCGGGTTGCGTTTATGTTCTTCTGCTTGCGGCAACGCAGCCTTCCATCGAGAACGCGAGGAAACCCATGGATCAGCGCACGCAGTTTTTTTCCGGCCGCCGCCGATTTCTCCAGTCCGCTGCCCTGGGGGCCGCGGTGCTGCCGCTGGCTGCTGGCTGCGCCCGCGCCGTGCGCGATCCGCACGGGGCGGATTCCGCGGCTGCGGCCGAGGACGCGCTGCCGCCCTCCATCGCCGCGCTGTCGCCGACAGCCGGCAAGGTCGCGCCGATCGGCGATGCCGAATACCGCGCGCGCCTGGCCCGCGCGCAGCGGCTGATGGCCGAGCGCGGAATCGATGCGATCTTCGTTTCGGCCGGCAGCTCGCTGCGCTACTTCGTGGACCTCGACTGGTGGGCGGGCGAGCGCACCGCGGGGCTGCTGCTCACGCGCTCGGGCGAGCCGGTCTACGTCACGCCCGCCTTCGAACGCGACCGGGCGATGGAGCAGATCGGCTTCGGCTCGGACATCCGCACCTGGCAGGAGGACGAGGATCCCTACCGCCTGATCGCGCAGACCCTGCGCGAGCGCGGGGTCGCGACCGGGACGCTGGGCATCGAGGAGCAGGTGCCCTTCTTCATGGCCAACGGCATCGCCGGGGCGGCGCCGAACCTTGCGCTGGTCAGCGCCACGCCGGTCACGGCCGGCTGCCGCGCGGTCAAATCCGAGGCCGAAATCGCGATCCTGCAGGCTGCCAACGACGCCACGCTCTCCGCCTACCGTGCGGTGTGGGGCGCGATGGAGCCTGGCATGACCCGGGACGACGTGCAGCGCCTCCTGGCGCTGGCCTACGGCCGGCTGGGCGTGCGCGGCAGCGCCAGCGTCAACGTCGGCCCCTACAGCGCCCTGCCGCACGGTTCGCGCGAGCCGCAGCGCATCGACGAAGGCACCGTGGTGATGATCGACGGCGGCTGCCGGGTGCACGGCTACACCAGCGACATCACCCGCAGCTTCGTGCTGGGGCGGGCCAGCGACGAGATGAAGCGCGTCTTCGCCATCGTGCAGGAGGCGCAGGTGGCCGCGCGCGAGGCGGCGCGCACCGGCGGGAAAATGGGCGATATCGATGCAGCCGCGCGCCGCGTCATCGTCGATGCCGGCTATGGGCCCGGCTACACGTACTTCACCCATCGCCTCGGCCACGGCATTGGCCTGGACATGCACGAGTGGTACTACGCCGTGGGCGGCAGCGAGCAGCCGATCCTCGACCGCATGACCCTCAGCGACGAGCCGGGCATCTACCTGCCCGGCAAGTTCGGCGTGCGGCTGGAGGAATGCATGGTCACCGGCCCGGAGGGCGGGCGCTGGTTCACCCCGCAGAGCCCCTCGATCGAGCAGCCGTTCGGCTGAGGGATCGCGACGCGACTACAGCTTCCCGACCACCTGCTGCACGAGGAGGCTGCTCGCCGCCACCGCGACCCACACGCCCAGCCCCAGCAGGATCGGGCGCGGGCCGGTGGCGAGCATCTGGCGCAGCTCGGCGCCCAGCCCCACGCCGGTGAGCGCCAGCACGATCAGGAAATGCGCCAGCGACTGCAGCCAGGGCAGGGCGGGCGCGGGAATCAGCCCGAAGCTGCGCAGCCCGGAAGCGAGCAGGAAGCCCAGGATGAACCACGGGAAGACGTGAGTGAAACGGAATCCGCCGGCGCCGGCATCCGCGCCCCGCCGCCTTTCGCGCCAGGCCACCGCAACCGCCAGCACCAGGCAGATCGGCACGATCAGGGTGGCGCGGGTGAGTTTGACGATGGTGGCGTAGTCGCCGGCGGCCGGACTGTAGGCATAGCCCGCAGCCACCACCGAGGAGGTATCGTTGATCGCGGTGCCGGCCCACAGACCGAAGCCCAGGTCGGAAAGCCCGAGCGCGTGGCCGAGCGCGGGGAACACCAGCACCGCGACCACGTTGAACAGGAACACCGTGGAGATCGCGAACGCGGTGTCGTGCTCGGGCGCGCGCAGGATCGGGGTGACCGCGGCGATCGCCGAGCCGCCGCAGATGGCGGTGCCCACCCCCACCAGCAGGGTCAGGTGCCCGCGCACCTTCAGCCAGCGTCCCAGGAGCCAGGCCGTGGCGAAGGCCGTGGTCAGGGTCACGAGCGTCACCGACAGCGACTCCAGGCCGACCTTCGCCACCTGCGCAAGGCTCAGGCCGAAACCCAGCGTCATGACCGACCACTGGAGCACCTTCGAGCCTGCGAAGGCGATGCCCGGCGCAAAGCGCGGTCCGGGTGAAAACGCCTGTCGCACCAGCAGCCCCAGCACGATTCCGGACACCGCGCCGCCGACCAGCGGAAACGCGCGGCCGATCCAGGAGGCCGCCAGCGCCAGGACCAGCGCCAGCGCCAGGCCGGGCGCCAGGCACGCCGGTTGGCGGGAGCTTGCGTTCTGGTCGGGTCGGATCGGGGAGTGCAACGCCGTGCCTTGTCGTCATGCCTTTTCGTCATTATGGCGCGCGGGCCGGCCCGGAACGGCCGGCGCGTGCCGGATTTGACGATCCGGTTATGAGGCCATGAGCAGCGCGCCTTTCCGAAGGCGCATGACGCCTGCCTATTCTCGCCGCCTCATTGGACACCCCAGCAGAGCCGCGCGATGTCAGCACTGGCCGTAGCCTCACTTCCCGTTCCCCCGCTCCCGGCGGAAAAGACCCTGCTTGCCGCGCGCCTGATCGAAGGGCTGGACGCGCAGGCGCTGCACTGGCTTTCCGGCTACATGGCTGGCGCCGCGGCGCGCAGCGTGTCGGCCGGTGCGCTGGCGGCGGTGGCTGCGCCGGCGGCGGCCGTCCGGCTCACGGTGCTCTACGGCAGCCAGACCGGCAACGCCAAGCGCGTCGCCGAAGGCCTGGCCGAACGCGCCCGCGCCGAGGGGCTGGAGGTGCGGCTGCTGCGCGCCGACGCCTATCCGCAGCACGAGCTGAAGAACGAGCGCCTGCTGTACGTGGTCATCAGCACCCACAGCAGCGAGGACAAGGCCGAGCCGCCGGACGATTCGCGCGCCTTTTTCGAGTTTCTCGCCGGCCGCCGCGCGCCGCGCCTGCCCGAGCTTTCGTTCGCGGTTCTGGCGCTGGGCGACAGCAGCTATCCGGACTTCTGCGGCGTGGGCCGCAGCATCGACGCGCGTCTGGCCGAGCTGGGCGGCACCCGCCTGTTCGAGCGCGGCGAGGCCGACGTGGACATCGATGCCGTGGCCGGTCCGTGGCTCGACACTGCGCTCGTCCGGGCGCGCGAACGCAGCGCGGGGGGCGGGGAATCGGCGCGTTCCGCCGGCGGTGCGGTGGTTCCGCTGCACCCTGCGCGCAGCGCCTGGACCCGCCAGCATCCGTTCCAGGCCGAGGTGCTGCTCAACCAGCGCATCGTGGCTGGCGACAGCGGCAAGAACGTGCGTCACATCGAACTGTCGCTGGAAGGCAGCGGCATCCGCTACCAGCCGGGCGACGCGCTGGGCGTGTGGCCCACGCAGTCGGTCACGCTGGTGGATGCGGTGCTGGAAACGCTGGGACTGGACGGCGCGGTGCCGGTTTCGTTGCAGAACGAAACCCTGCCGCTGCGCGACTGGCTCACCCATCGTCGCGAGCTGACCCAGCTCACCCGCCCGTTCCTGGCCGCGCACGCAGAGCGCGCCGCAAGCCCGGCCCTGCGCGCCCTGCTCGCGCCGGAAGGGCGCGAGGCGCTGGCCGCGCTCCTGGGCGGCGTGCAGCTGCTCGACTTCCTGCGCGAGCACCCGGCGGAATGGGATGCCGGGGCGCTGGTTGCCGCGCTGCGCCCGCTGGCCCCGCGCAGCTACTCCATCGCCTCCAGCCAGGAGCGGGTGGGCGAGGAAGTCCACCTCACGGTGGCACTCGTCCACTACCGCCGCGATGGAGAAGACCGCTACGGCGCGGCCACGCGCTACCTGTTCGATCTGGCCGAGGGCGAGCGCGCGCCGGTCTTCATCGAGCCCAATGAACGCTTCCGCCTGCCGGCCGATCCCGCGCGCGACGTGATCCTGATCGGACCGGGCACCGGCGTGGCGCCGTTTCGCGCCTTCGTGCAGGAGCGCGCGGCGCGCGGCGCGGCCGGGCGCAACTGGCTGTTCTTCGGCAACCCGCACCGCCGCAGCGATTTCCTCTACCAGCTCGAATGGCTGCAGGCGCGCAAGGACGGCCACCTGCACCGGCTCGACGTGGCGTTCTCGCGCGACCAGGCGCACAAGGTCTATGTGCAGGACCGCCTGCGCGAACAGGGCGCCGAGCTCTGGCGCTGGCTGGAAGGCGGCGCGCACCTGTACGTCTGCGGAGACGCCAGCCGCATGGCGCCCGACGTGCACCGGGCGCTGCTCGACATCGCGGTCGAGCACGGCGGCAAGTCGCGCGAAGACGCGGCCGCCTGGCTCGACGACCTGATGGCGCAGGGCCGCTACGCCCGCGACGTCTACTGATCCGATTCCTCCCGAGCACGCCCGACATGAGCAACAAGCCCCTTTCCCCGCTGGAACACAACAAGGCGAACAGCCGATTCCTGCGCGGCACCATCGATCTGGGCCTGGCCGACCCCGGCACCGGCGCGATCAGCGAGCCGGACACCAAGCTGCTGAAGTTCCACGGCAGCTACCAGCAGGACAATCGCGACCTGCGCGACGAACGCCGCCGCCAGAAGCTCGAACCGGACTTCAGCTTCATGGTGCGCGTGCGGCTGCCCGGCGGGGTGCTGACGCCGGCGCAGTGGCTGGCGCTGGACGATCTGGCGAACCGCTACGCCACCGGCGGGCTGCGCATCACCACGCGCCAGACCTTCCAGTACCACGGCGTGGTCAAGGAAAACCTGCGCACGCTGATCGGCGGCATCCACGACATCGGCCTGTCCACGCTCGCCGCCTGCGGCGACGTGGTGCGCAACGTGGTGTGCTCGGTGAATCCGGAAGTTTCCGCCGCGCACGCCGAGGTGCATGACTGGTCGATCCGCCTGATGCGGCACCTGGAGCCGCAGACGGGCGCCTACCGCGAGCTGTGGGTGGAAAAACGCGAGCGCACCGGCGAGGGGCGCGAGGATTCCGAACCGCTGCTCGGGCCGACCTACCTGCCGCGCAAGTTCAAGATCGGCATCGCGGTCCCGCCGTACAACGACATCGACGTGTTCGCCCAGGATCTGGGCCTCGTCGCCATCTTCGACGAGCACGGCGCGCTCGCCGGCTTCAACCTCGCCCCCGGCGGCGGCCTGGGGGCGACCTCGGGCGATGCCGAAACCTACCCGAAGCTGGGCGACCTGATCGGCTATGTGCCCAAGGAGCGCGTGCTGGAGGCCAGCTGGCACGCGGTGGCGGTGCAGCGCGACTTCGGCGACCGCAGCGAGCGCAAGCACGCGCGCCTGAAGTACACCATCGACGACCGCGGCCTGGCCTGGTACCGCGACGAACTGCAGTCGCGCCTGGACTTTCCCATCGAGGCACCGCGCCCGTACCGATTCGAGCACAACGGCGACCGCTTCGGCTGGCTGGAAGGCGAGGGCGGGCGCTGGCACCTCACCCTGCGCATTCCCTCCGGGCGCGTGCTCGACGTCGGCCAGCGCCGCCGCCAGACCGGCCTGCGGGAAATCGTCCGGGTGCACGAGGGCACGGTCCGCCTCACCTGCAACCAGAACGCGATCCTCGCAGGCGTGGCGCCCGAAGCGCGCGAACGCATCGACGCGCTGGTGCGCGAGTACGGGCTGGACGACTACCTGACCGACCGCCCGATCCGGCTCAACGCCATTTCCTGCGTGGCCTTGCCCACCTGCGGACTGGCCATGGCCGAGGCCGAACGCTACCTGCCGACCCTTCTGGACCGGCTCGAAACCCTGCTGGCTCGGCACGGGCTGGCCGAGGAGCCGATCCACGTGCGCATCTCCGGCTGCCCCAACGGTTGCTCGCGCCCCTACATCGGCGAAATCGCGCTCGTGGGCCGCGCGGTGGGGCGCTACGACCTGCGCATCGGTGCCGACCACCGCGGCGAGCGGCTCAACGCGCTGTACCGCGAGAACGTCAACGAGGCGCAAATCCTTGAGGCCCTCGACGCGCTGTTGGCCCGCTTCGCCGCCGAGCGCGAGCCCGGCGAACGCTTCGGCGACTTCACCGTTCGCGTCGGCGAAGTGGCGGCTCCGCAACGCCGTCCGGCGCTGGAGTATCCGCGATGAGCGCCGCGCTTTCGCAGGTCGGCGACGAGCTGGACATCAATCGCGCGCTGGCAGGCCGCTCCGCCGAGGCGCGGGTGCGATGGGCGCTGGCCAATCTCCCCGGCCGCGCCGTGCTGTCGTCGAGCTTCGGCGCGCAGGCGGCGGTGATGCTGCACCTGATGACCCGCGTGCAGCCGGACATTCCGGTGATCGTGGTCGATACCGGCTACCTGTTCCCGGAAACCTACCGATTCATCGACGAACTCACCGAACGACTCGGGCTCAATCTCCACATCGCCCAGCCGGAACTCAGCCCCGGCTGGCTGGAAGCGCGCCGCGGCCGGCTGTGGGAGCAGGGGCTGAGCGGGCTGGAGCAGTACAACCGATTGGTGAAGGTGGAGCCGATGCGGCGCACCCTCGATGCGCTGGATGCGGGCCTCTGGTTCTCCGGCCTGCGCCGCGGCCAGTCCGAGAGCCGCGGAGACACCCCGTTCGCGCAGCGCCGCCACGGGCGCTGGAAGCTGCACCCCATCGCCGACTGGAGCGACCGCGACGTGGGCCGCTACCTGCGCGAGCACGACCTGCCCTGGCATCCGCTGTGGGAACAGGGCTACGTCTCCATCGGAGATACCCACACCACGCGACGCTGGGAACCCGGCATGCGCGAGGAAGACACGCGCTTTTTCGGCCTCAAGCGCGAGTGCGGGCTGCATCTGGAGGTGTAGGGGGCTTCACGACTTGTTGGCGTTTTGCAGCGTTTGGAAGGACAAAAACGCCCCCTCACCCCGACCCTCTCCCCCATCCACGGGTGGATGGGGGAGAGGGTCGGGGTGAGGGGGCGCTCTTCCACTCCGAACGTCTCCCCACTTCCACCACTCCCCTGATCACACACCACCAAGACGGAACCCGCGATGTCCCTCTATCCCCTGTTTGCCAACCTCAAGGGCCGCCCCGTGCTCGTGGTCGGCGGCGGCGCCGTGGCCGCGCGCAAGGTCGCGGGCCTGCGCGAGGCCGGCGCGCTGGTGCGCGTCGGCGCGCCGCAGCTCGACGAAGGCCTTGCCCGCCTGGCGCACGAAGGCGCCATCACCCATTTCTCCGGCCGGTTCGAGCCGGACTGGCTCGACGGCGTCTGGCTGGCCATCGCCGCCACCGACGAGGAGGACGTGAACGCCGCGGTGGCGCGCGAGGCCGAGGCGCGGCGGATCTTCGTCAACGTGGTGGACGATGCCGAACGCTCGGCCTTCCACGTGCCCGCGCGGCTGCGACGCGGCGCGCTGACGGTCGCCATTTCCTCCGGCGGCAGGGCGCCGGTGCTGGCGCGGCGCCTGCGCGCCGAGCTGGAAACCCACCTCGACACCGCATTGGGCGAACTGGCCGAGCTCGCGGGACGCCACCGCGCCGCGATTGCCGCCGCGCTTCCCGATCCAGACGCGCGCCGCCGCTTTCACGACGACCTGGTCGACGGCCCGGTCGGATTGGCGATCCGCCAGGCGCAGCCGCAGCGCGCCGAGGCGCTGCTGCTAGAAGGGCTGAAGAATCCGGGTGCGGCGCAGGCCGGCAGCGTGGCCGTGGTAGGCGCAGGCCCCGGCGATGCGGACCTGCTCACCGTGCGCGCGCAGCGCGCGCTGCAGCGTGCCGACGTGATCGTGCACGACCGCCTGATCGGGCCGAAGGTGCTCGATCGTGCGCGCCGCGACGCGCTCCTCATCGACTTGGGCAAGGCCGTGGGCCAGGACCACGAGGCCACGCAGAATCGCATCCACGACCTGCTGGTCGAGCACGCCCGCGCCGGGCGGCGCGTGGTGCGGCTCAAGGGCGGCGATCCGTTCGTGTTCGGGCGCGGCGGCGAGGAGCTCGAGCACCTCGCCGCGCACGGCATCGCCTACGAGGTGATCCCCGGCGTGACCGCGGCGCTGGCCTGCGCCGCTTATGCCGGCGTGCCGCTGACCCACCGCGACCACTCCGCCTCGCTGGTCCTCACCACCACCCACCGCAACCGCGGCCTGAGCGCGCGCGACTGGCGCGCGCTGGCGCTGGAACGCCAGACGCTGGCGCTGTACATGGGCGTCTCGCAGCTCGAATCGGTGCCGCGCGAGCTGATGCGCCACGGCCGCGCGCCGGAAACGCCGTTCGCGCTGGTGGAAAATGGCACCGATCCGTCCCAGCGCGTGCTGACCGGTCGCCTCGACCAGCTCCCCGCGCTGGCACGAGCGCACGGCATCCGCGCCCCGGCGCTGCTGTTCGTGGGCGAGGTTGCCGGCCTTGCGCGCAAGCTTGCCTGGTTCGGCGAGTGCATTTCCGCACACGAACCGCTGGCGCAGGTGGCATGAGATGGGCGATGGTGCGGAAGGCTGGCCGTTCGCCCTGGGGGCTATCACCGCTGCTGTGCGCGTTTGCCCCTCACCCCAGCCCTCTCCCCCATCGCTCGCGATGGGGGAGAGGGAGCTAAACAATGCGCTCTGACTCCCTCTCCCCCGTCATGGCCGGGGGAGAGGGTAGGGGTGAGGGGGCTTCCTGCGCCCGCCCCGCGATTTCGCGGCAAATTCGCCTTTCCCGCGACTGCCCAAGCTGCGGTGGTAGCGTTCCGAAAACTTCTCCCTCGCCGCATCTTTCCGATTTTCCGACCATCTGATCCATCGTTCCCCTGATCCCCGATGACCGCCCTCACCACCCTCGACCGCCTCGAAGCCGAGAGCATCCACATCCTTCGCGAAGTGGCCGCCACCTGCCGCAATCCCGTGCTGCTGTATTCCATCGGCAAGGATTCCTCGGTGCTGCTGCACCTGCTGCTCAAGGCGTTCGCGCCCGGCAAGCCGCCGATCCCACTGCTGCACGTGGACACCACCTGGAAGTTCCGCGAGATGATCGAGTTCCGCGACCGCGCCACGCGCGAGGCGGGCGTGGAGCTGATCGTGCACGTCAATCCGGACGGCGTGCGCGAGGGCGTCGGGCCCTTCACCCACGGCGCCGCCGAACACACCCGGATCATGAAGACCGAGGCGCTCAAGCAGGCCCTGGACCATTACGGCTTCGATGCCGCGATCGGCGGCGCGCGCCGCGACGAGGAGCGATCCCGCGCCAAGGAGCGCGTGTTTTCCTTCCGCGATTCCGCCCACCGCTGGGAGCCGCGCCGCCAGCGCCCGGAACTGTGGGACCTCTACAACGCGCGAATGCAGCCCGGCGAGTCGGTGCGGGTGTTTCCGATCTCCAACTGGACCGAGCTGGACGTGTGGCGCTACATCGAGCGCGAGGGCATCGAGGTGGTGCCGCTGTACTTCGCCGCGCCGCGCCCGGTGGTCGAGCGCGACGGCGCGCTGCTGATGCGCGATGACGACCGCATGGCGCTGGCGCCGGGCGAAGTCGTGCGCGAGGATCGGGTGCGCTTCCGCACCCTGGGCTGCTGGCCGCTGACCGGCGCGATCCGCTCGCAGGCCGCCAGCGTGTCCGAGATCATCGCGGAGATGCGCGCCTCGCGCGCCTCCGAGCGCCAGGGCCGGGTGATCGACTTCGCCCCCAACGCCAGCATGGAAGACAAGAAGCGCGAGGGCTATTTCTGATGGACGCAACGACACCGCGCGAACTGCTGCGCCTGCTCACCTGCGGCAGCGTGGACGACGGCAAGAGCACCCTGCTCGGGCGGCTCCTGTACGACGCCGACCTGCTGCACGACGACGACCGCGCGCGGCTGGGCGATCCGCCGGACTTTTCCAGCCTGCTCGACGGGCTTGCGATCGAGCGCGAGCAGGGCATCACCATCGACGTGGCCTACCGCTACGTGGCCACGGCGCGACGCGACTTCATCCTCGCCGACTGTCCGGGCCACGCCGAATACACCCGCAACATGGCAACCGGCGCCTCGACCGCCGATGTCGCCCTGGTGCTGGTGGACGCGCGCAAGGGCGTGCTCACCCAGACCCGACGGCACAGCTGGATCTGCGCCCTGTTCGGCATCCGCCGCGTGCTGCTGGTGGTCAACAAGATGGATCTGGTGGAGTACGACTGCGCGCGCTTTGCCACGATCGAGGCCGAATACCGCGCGCTGGCCGCCGCGGTCGGCATCGCGGAGGTGGCCGCCGTGCCGGTTTCGGCGGCGGTCGGCGACAACGTCGTCCACCGTTCCGCGCGCACGCCCTGGCACACTGGGCCGACCGTGCTCGACTGGCTGGAAGCCGTACCGGTGGGAACGGAGCACCTCGATCGCCCGCTGCGCCTGCCGGTGCAGCGGGTGCATCGCGACGGACAGGATTTCCGCGGCTACGACGGCACGCTTGCCGCCGGCCGGCTGCGACCGGGCGATGCGGTCACGGTGCTGCCCTCGGGCCAGCGCTCCCGCGTCGAATCGCTGTATGTGGCTGGTGAATCCGCCGAGGAAGCGCGCCAGGGCCAGGCGGTGACGGTCACGCTGGCGGACCACATCGACGTAGCGCGCGGCGACGTGCTCGCCGCCGTCGAGGCGCCGCCCGACTGCGCCGACCAGTTTTCCGCCCACCTGCTCTGGCTGGCCGAAGCGCCGCTCCTGCCGGGGCGCCTGTACGCCCTGCAACTGGGCACCGCCGGTGCGGTGGCGCGCATCACCGCGATCCGCCACAAGGTCGACGTCGATACGCAGGAGCCGCTGCCCGCCACGCGCCTTGCGATGAACGAAGTGGCGCGCATCCACCTGAGCCTGGACCGGCCGATCGCATGGGAGTCCTACGCGGACAACCGCACGCTCGGCGGCTTCATTCTCGTCGACCGGCAGAGCGGGCAAACGGTCGCCTGCGGCACCCTGGACTATGCCCTGCGCCGCGCCGCCAACCTCCACTGGCAGGACCTTTCCATCGATCGCGCCGCGCGCGCCGCCAGCCTGCAGCAGCGCCCGCGCTGCCTGTGGTTCACCGGCCTCTCCGGCTCGGGCAAGTCCACCATCGCCAATCTGGTCGAGCAGCAGCTCCACGCCAGCGGCCGGCACACGATCCTGCTCGACGGCGACAACGTGCGCCACGGCCTCAACCGCGACCTGGGCTTCACCGCCGAGGACCGCGTCGAGAACATCCGCCGCGTGGCCGAGGTGGCGAAGCTGATGAACGACGCCGGCCTCATCGTGCTGGTGTCCTTCATCTCGCCCTTCCGCAGCGAGCGGAGCATGGCGCGCGAGCTGCTGGGCGAGGAGAGCTTCGTCGAAATCTTCGTCGATGCCCCGCTGGAAGTGTGCGAGGCGCGCGATCCCAAGGGCCTCTACGCCAAGGCGCGCGCAGGCCGGCTCGCCAACTTCACCGGCATCGACTCTCCCTACGAGGCGCCGCTGTCGCCCGAGCTGCACCTGCGCAACCACGGCCAGCCACCGGAGAAACTGGCGCAGGAAGTGGTCAAGTATCTGGAACAGGAGGATCCGGACGCGCCGTGATTGCGGCGGCCTGCCCGGATTCACGGACCGGCTCCGTGGCACGGGAGAGCAAGGACTTCAGAGAGGTTCGAACAACCTCAAAATTCGCGTCATTCCGGCGAAAGCCGGAATCCATTTTTGATGCTTTTCAAAGGCTTGAAAGAGCTGGCTTCCGGCTTTCGCCGGAACGACGTCAGTATTTCGAGGTTCTCTTCAGGAAGAAACGTCGCCCGATCGCGCGGTGCGCCCGATTCGCTCTGCGTCATCGCCTCGCTGTTTTCCGGACGATCCTGATCTGCCATTGGCCTCGCTTCACATCGCGCCTGGCAAGGTATCGGCGCGCGAGCGCGCCGTGGCGGAAACCGCTGCGCGGGTTCCGCCCTACAATGGCGTTCTTGCCGCGCAGGGCGGAACCGCCGCAGGCGATTCCGCCGATATCCCCAGCGGCCGACCCCGATCCTGATACGTGAGTGACGCGCCATGAGCGATTTTCCCCCGTGCCCGAGCTGCGGCTCCGCCTTCGCCTACGAAGACCGCAACCTGCTGGTCTGCCCTGAGTGCGGAAACGAGTGGACGCCCGGAGAATCCGCACCCGCCGATACCGGCCTGGTGGTGAAGGACGCCCACGGCACCCTGCTGTACGACGGCGACAGCGTCACCGTCATCAAGGACCTCAAGATCAAGGGCTCCTCCTCGGTGGTGAAGGTCGGCACCAAGGTGCGAAACATCCGCCTGGTCGAAGGCGACCACGACATCGACTGCAAGATCGACGGCATCGGCGCGATGAAACTCAAGTCGGAGTTCGTGAAGAAAGCCTGAGCGCGCGCCGCGCCTCCGCCGCGCGGCAGCGAAAACCTGCCGAACAGGGCCGCCGGAAAGGCGCGCTTCAGCCGCCAGGCCATCGCACTCGGCCGGCAAGCCCTCGAGTGCGAGCGGACCGTTCGAAAGGATCGGTCTCCTTGGCGTTTCGCCCACAATGCGCTGCAAATGCCGGCAGAATCCCGGACGTTCGGTGCAAATGCGGCCCGAGGGCGTGCTCGGGCGCCAGAATGTCGGCACGTCTGGCGCATGCCCCTTCGACATGCCTCGCCAACCCGAGCGAGGAACCCCGCCGCACGCCGCGCCCGGCAGGCGAGAACGCAGCCGCGTTCCCGCTGGCGCTGACCTTGCTGCACCCGCTGACTCGTGCGAGCATCGACCCATGGCCCAGCCCACCCCGGCTCGCTGGAAATGCCGCAAGATTAGGCTGACGGGATAGGCTGATCGATCCGGACAACCCCTTGTTTCTGCCGAGACTTTTGCTTTGCACCGTCCGTAAACGACGGGATTAGGCTGCGGAGTTAGGCTGATGCATGGGGTCGAATTGTAGTTAGGTGTCAATGTGGGCTTTGTCGCGAACCTGAGCGCGATCACTAGCACCATCTTGGGCCCCGAGGTTCAGTTGCTGACTGCATTGGCGGTTCCGCTTGGTGTGTTTGCGTTGCTTCATCGCAGGCACCTCAGGACACCGAAGCAAAGGCGGCTCGTAGTCGCAGCGCTGCTTCTCTGGTGCCTGGTTCCCGCTTCGCTTCTGCTTGGCGCTGCTTTCGCATTCTCCGGCCAAGCCCAGGTGCGGGGCATCGAGTTCAATGAGCCCGCCGCGCTCACGGTCTGGTTTTCCTTTGGCTTCGCCGTTGTCGGGGCTGTTGTCTTGGTTGCACTGGGGCGAGGTGTAAGGCTCAATGTACTGGCTGCCGTGTGTCCCCTTATCCCATTACTTGGCATCGTTTGTTTCTCAGCCGTAAGCGCGATAGTTGGGGTAGGTCCATGAGTACCGTGTTCACACCTAACTATGCGTGTATGGACTCCTCTGTCAACCCCTGACAACAGGATTTTGTTGCACGGCTTTCGCCGCACGGCCTGAATTATCTGTTTTCACCTGCTGACGCTTTTTGCTTCAACCCCGGCAAGGCGGGAGCGGTTGCATTCGTGTATTCGGCTTTGCGGTGGGTATTTCCCGAGCCATCATGGAATCCGCGA
>CAUJIN010000038.1 GCA_963205495.1 Pseudomonadota bacterium | reverse complement strand
TACCTGCCGCTGACCCGCGCCAACCTCATCACCCAGGCCTTCAAGTTCCTCGGCGAACGCTACGGCTGGGGCCACTCCTACGGCACCCGCGATTGCAGCGGCTTCGTTTCCGAGGTGTACCGCAGCTTCGGCGTGGAGCTGCCGCGCAACACCCGCGACCAGGGCGTGAGCCCCGCCTTCGACCGCATCGCCTTCACCGAGGCCGACGACCACGCCGCGCGCATGGGGGTGCTGCGGAATCTGGACGTGGGCGACCTGCTCTACATTCCCGGCCACGTGATGATGGTGATTGGGCGCGAGGACGGCGAAGTCTGGTTGATTCACGACACCACCGGCATGCGCTACCGCGATGCTTCCGGCGAGATCGTTTCGGTTCCGCTCAACCAGGTTTCGGTCACGCCGCTGTTCGCCCTGCTGGGCGATTCGGGCACGCCCTACGTCGACTTCATCTACAGCATCCAACGCATCCGACGGGTCTCTCCGCGATGAAAATCACCCACTTCACGCTGGGCCGCATCCGCGTCCCGCTGAAAACCCCGTTCAAGACCGCGCTGCGCACGGTCGAGACCATCGAAGACATCATCGTGGCCCTGCACACCGACACCGGCCAGGTCGGCTACGGCGAGGCGCCGGCCACGGCGGTGATCACCGGCGACACCCACGGCTCGATCATCGAGGCCATCCGCCACTTCATCGGCCCGCGCCTGATCGGCCAGGAGGTGGCCGACCTCAACCACGCGGTGCGCCTGATCCAGACCGCGCTGGAGCGCAACACCAGCGCCAAGGCGGCGGTGGAAATCGCGCTCTACGACCTGTGGGGCCAGAACTACGGCGCACCGCTCTACCAGATGCTGGGCGGCGGCGAGCCGGTCATCAGCACCGACATCACCATCAGCGTGGACCACATCGACAAGATGGTGTCCGACTCGCTTTCCGCGGTCGAGCGCGGCTTCAGCTCGCTCAAGATCAAGGTGGGCAAGGACATCGGGCTGGACGTGGAGCGGGTCAAGGCGATCTACGCCGCGGTCGGGGACCGCGCCCTGCTGCGCCTTGATGCCAACCAGGGCTGGACCGCGAAACAGGCGGTGCACGCCATGCACACGCTGGAGGACGCCGGCATCCGCCTGGAACTGCTCGAACAGCCGGTGAAGGCACGCGACCTCAAGGGCCTCAAGTACGTCACCGAGCGCATCCACACCCCGGTGATGGCCGATGAAAGCGTGTTCGGCCCGCAGGAAGTGCTGGACCTGGTGCGAATGCGCGCCGCCGACATCATCAACATCAAGCTGATGAAGACCGGCGGGCTGTCCGGCGCCATCCTCACCGCCGATCTCGCCGCGCTCTACGGGGTGGACTGCATGATCGGCTGCATGCTCGAATCGAGCATCAGCGTGGCGGCGGCGGTGCACCTGGCGGTGGCCAAGTCGGACATCATCACCAAGGTCGACCTCGACGGCCCCTCGCTGTGCCGGTTCGACCCGGTCGAAGGCGGGGTGATGTTCAACGAGTCGGAAATCTCCATCACGGATGCGCCGGGCCTGGGCATCCGTTCGATCCGGGGGCTGGAACCCCTGGGTTGAGGCCGCATCGGAGGCGGGAGGCGCCATGTCATCGCTGCTGAAGATCCGCGCGGAACGCGACCGGATGTCCGCCATCGAGCGGCGCATCGCCGATTTCCTGCTCGACAACTCGCAGCTTTTGCGCGACTACTCGTCCCAGCAGCTTGCCAGCGCGCTGGGGATCAGCCAGTCGAGCGTGGTGAAGTTCAGCCAGAAGCTCGGTTTCAAGGGCTATCCGGACCTCAAATACGCCATCGGCGAGGCGCTGGCGCGCGGTGACGCCGAAAGCCTCGACACCGAAGGCGCAGGCAGCGCGGAAACCGCCGCCACCGACCCGCTCTGGCGCGCCAAGAGCGCGGCACAGGAAGAAACCGCACTGGTGAATCCTCCCGCACAGATCGGCGCGGCGGCAGCCCTGCTTTCGGGTGCCGCACGGGTACTGGTACACGGACGAGGCGAAGATGGCCTGCACGCTGCGATCTTCGCGGCGCGGCTGGCGCAGCTTGGCATCGCCGCTACCGCGCAGAGTGATGCCATGCTGGCGCTGCCGGCCCTCGCCGCGCTGCGCACGGGCGACTCGCTGGTGGTGCTGTCCGAACACGGCAGCCACGCCGACTCGCTCGGCCTGGTGCGCACCGCGCGCGCTGCCGGGGCACGCGCGATCACCGTGACGCGCCACTCCGCCAACCCGCTGCGCGCCTGCGCCGACCTCGCGCTGCTGGTGTCGGCGCACGATGCGCAGCCGCACATCGAGGCGATGGCTTTCCGCAGCGCGATGCAGCATCTGCTCGATGCCGTGGTCCTGCGTCTCTGGCAATCCGACCGCCGCCACCGCGAGCATTTCGTCCACACCCGCGAACGCCTCCAGAACCTCGAGAATCCGTGACGATGACGCGCTCCTGCCTCCCGCTGTTTTCCGCCGCCACGCTGGCCCTGCTTCTTTCCGCCTGCGCCACGCCGCGCACGTCACCAGCGCCCGTCGCGCACGAATCGCCCGCGGCCGCCGATTCCGGAGTAGCGCGCTACCCGGTGGCCAGCGCCTCCCAGCTGGTCGTGGTCACCGCCCCCGGATGGGACTCGACCGAGGGACAGATGCAGCGATTCGAACGCGATGGCGTGGCGTGGCGGCGGGTAGGCTCGGCCGAAGCGATCCGACTCGGCCGCAGCGGCCTGGCCTGGGGTTACGGCCGCCACGCCATGCCGCAGCCCGCAGGGCCGGTGAAGCGCGAGGGCGACGGCCGCTCTCCGGCCGGCGTGTTCGACCTGCCCGGCGCCTTCGGCTACGGCCCCACCGGCCACAGCCTCATGCCCTACGAAGCCATGGACGCCAGCGACTGGTGCATGGACGTGCCCGACTCGCCCCACTACAACCGCATCGTCGATGCGCGCCAGGTCGGAGAATCCGCCGTGGCCGGTTCCTCCGAACCGATGCGGCTGGACCTGCACCACGACGGCGACGTGCGCTACGCGCTGGGCCTGAAGGTCGCACACAACCCCGACAACGTGCCCGGGCGGGGCAGCTGCATCTTCCTGCACCTGTGGCGCAGCCCGGAGGAAACCACCGCCGGCTGCACCTCGATGGCCGACTCCAGCATGCTGACCCTGCTGTCCTGGCTCGACCCGCAGCGCCATCCGGTACTGGTGCTGCTGCCGGAAGCCGAGTACGCGCGGCTGCGCGGCGCCTGGAACCTGCCGGCGCTGGAGCCTGCGCGATGAGGCGGCCCGGCATGACCGCCCGGGTGCTGATCGCCCTCGTGCTCGGCGCGCTCGCCGGCCTCTGGATCGCCCACCAATTCCCGGAACAGGCGCCTCGCGTGGCGGCCATCGCGCGTCCGATCGGCACACTGTGGCTGGCCGGATTGCAGATGACCGTGGTTCCGCTGGTGTTTTCGCTGGTGGTGCTGGGCGTGGCCACGGCCAGCGATGCGGCGGCGTCCGGCCGCGTGGCGCGACGCGCGCTGATCACCTTCGTGATCCTGCTCGCAGGCTTTGCGCTGTACGCCGCGGCGCTGGCGCCCGCGCTGCTGTCTTTCTTCCCGCACAGCGAATCGCTGGCCGACACCCTGCGCGGCGCGGCGCCGATGGCCGAAATGAAAATCCCTTCGATCGGCGAGTGGATCACCGGCGCGATCCCGACCAACGCCATCCAGTCCGCGGCGCAGAACGCGATGCTGCCGCTGGTGGTGTTCTCGCTGTTCTTCGGTTTCGCCCTTACCCGCATCGCCCCGGAGCGGCGCGAACCGCTCATTGCCCTGTGCCGCGGGCTGGGCGACGCCATGATCGTGATCGTGCACTGGATGCTGCTGGCCGCACCGCTCGGCGTCTTCTCCCTGGTGCTGGTGGTCTGTACCAGCGCCGGCCTGGGCGTGATCGGCGCGCTGGTGGGCTACATCGCCCTCCTGATAACGCTCTATCTCGGCGCCACCGCGATCTGCTATCCGCTGGTGTGGCTGGTGGCGCGCGAATCGCCGCTGCGCTTCGCCAAGGGTCTGCTTCCGGCGCAGATCGTGGCCGCCAGCACCCAATCCTCGCTCGCCACCCTGCCCGCGATGCTCGAATCGGCCGGCGAGCGTCTGGGCTACCGCCGCAACGTCGTCGCCCTGGTGCTGCCGATGGCGGTCACGCTGTTTCGCATCACCAGTCCGATCCAGTACATCGGCGCGGCCTGCTTCATCGCCTGGGCCACCGGCGTGGAGCTGGGCGCCGCGCAGCTTCTTGGCGCTGCGGCGCTGTCGGTGGTCATCAGCCTGGGCTCGGTCGGCCTTCCGGGCCAGGTGAGCTTCATGGCAACCGTGATGCCGGTGAGCCAGTCGCTCGGGTTGCCGGTGGAACCACTCGGCCTGCTGCTGGCGGTCGACACCCTTCCCGACGTTTTCGCCACCACCGGCAACGTCACCGGCGATGTCACCGCCACCGCCATTGTCAACCGGCGCAGCGATGACCTGCCCGCCCCCGAGGACCTTCCCGCATGAAACCTGCCCTTGCCCTGACCCTGCTGCTTGCTGCGGCTCCGGCGGCTGCGGAGGTTACTCCTGCGGCGCGCGCGCTGCACGAGCGCCTGCTGACGCTGGATTCGCACCTGGACACGCCGGTGTATTTTTCGCTTCCCGGATGGAATCCGGTAGAGCGTCATTCGCTCGCGACGGATCTTTCCCAGGTCGACGTACCGCGCATGCGCGAGGGCGGCCTCGACGGCGGCTTCTTCGTCATCTACACCGATCCGGGCGAACGCACGCCGCAGGCGCAGCGTGCCGCACGCGACCACGCGCTGGCGCGCCTGATCACGATCCGCGAAACCCTGGCCGCCCACCCCGAGGCCATGGAGCTGGCACTGCGCGCCGACGACGCCGCTCGCATCGCAGCGCAAGGCAGGCGATTCGTGTTCCTCAGCATGGAAAATGCCAGTCCGCTGGCGCTCGATTCCGCGCTGCTGGACTTCCACTACGCCCAGGGCCTGCGCATGCTGGGGCTGGTGCACGTGGAAAACAACGAATTCGCCGATTCCTCCACCGACAAGGCCGGCCCGGAGTGGAATGGCCTCAGCCCCGCCGGCCGCGAACTCATTGCCCGCGCCAACCGCCTCGGGATTCTCATCGATCTCTCGCACGCCTCCGACGCCAGCTTCGACCAGGCGCTGGAGCTTTCACGCACGCCGATCGTGCTGTCACACACCAGCGCCAAGGCCGTGTTCGACCACCCGCGCAATCTCGACGACGGGCGCATCCGCAAGCTCGCGGAAAAAGGCGGCGTGATCCAGATCAACGCCTATCCCGGGTATCTCGCCGACGAGCACAAGAGCCCCGAGCGCCAGGCCGCCATCGACGCCGCCACCAATCCCTTCTGGGACGGCAGCGCCGACAGCGCCGAGAAGCGCCAGGCGCTCGCCAACGCCTACTTCCAGGCCCAGCGCGACTTCCCCGTGCCGCGCACCAGCTTCGATGACTTCATGCGCCACCTCCTGCACATCATCGAAATCGCCGGCCCCGAACACGTCGGCCTGGGTGCCGACTTCGACGGCGCCGGAGGATTGACCAGCGTCGGCTTCGAAGACGTTACCGTCCTGCCCCGCATCACCGAGCGCCTGCTGGCCGAAGGCTTCACCGAGGAGCAGATCGCGGGCTTCTGGGGCGGCAACCTCCTGCTGGTGATGCGGCAGGTGGAAGCGGCGCGGGAACGATAGGCGGGCGACCGCACCGGCGCGGTTCCGAAACGCCGCGCATTCCTCAGTCCGCAGGCATCCACCCGTGGCTGCCGACCCGGAATCCCGGCCTCATCGATCCAAAGGGCTCACCACCCCGCCCCCGCCGCGGTTCAGCACGTGCGTGTAGATCTGCGTCGTCGCGACGCTGCGGTGCCCGAGCAATTCCTGGATGGTCCGCAGGTCATAGCCGGATTCAAGCAGGTGCGTGGCGAAGCTGTGCCGCAGCGTGTGCGCCCCGAAGGGCTTCTCGATTCTCGCCACACGCCTCGCCGCAGCCAGCGCGCGCGAGAGGACCGCATCGTCCACGTGGTGCCGCCGGATGGCCCCGTCCAGCGGATCGCGCGAGCGCTGCGACGATGGAAAGACGAACTGCCACGCGAATGTCCGACCCGCCCCGGGATACTTGCGCGCCAGGGCGTCAGGCAATCGCGCCTCGCCAAAGCCGTCCGCCAGGTCCTGCGCGTGCAGGACACGCGCCCGTTCGATCTGCGCTCGCAGCGGCTCGACCAGGCGCCCCGGCAGCACCGTGCGGCGGTCCTTCGCTCCCTTCCCCTCGCGGATCAGGATCTCGTTGCGCTCGAAATCCACATCCTTGACTCGCAGGCGCAGGCATTCCATCAGCCTCATCCCCGTGCCGTAAAGGAGGCGCGCGATGAGTCCGCTGCACCCGTCCATCACCGCAAGCACCCGCTGCACCTCCTCCCGGGAGAGCACCGTCGGCAACCGCTTCGGTCGCTTCGCGCGGGTGAGGTTCTCGAGCCACGGAAGATCCACGCCCAGCACCTCCCGGTACAGGAAGAGCAGTGCCGCCAGCGCCTGGTTCTGCGTGGAAGCGGCAACGCCTCCTTCCACTGCCAGGTGACTCAGGAAGGCCTCCACCTCCGCCGCGCCCATCTCCCGAGGGTGGCGCCGGCCGTTCGCCACCACGAACCGGCGGACCCAGCCCACGTACGCCTGCTCCGTGCGCAGGCTGTAGTGCTTCGCTCGCACGCGCCGGCGCACCTCCTCCAGCAGCCCCCGCGGTCGCTGCGCGAGCGGTTGCGGAGGTTGGCCGTCCGCCTTCGCGTCTGCGCGACCGGAACGTTCATCCTGCGGCCTCGAATCCGCCCCGCGAAGCGAGCCGCGGCGCGCCGCATTCTCGCTCATTACGCCCCTGCTATCGTCCTTGTAAACCATTACGCCTCCGTCGACGGGTGATAACACCGTCAGGATGCGTCGCCACGGCGTCGCCGGGAATGCGGGAACCGCCTGATTTGGGGTAGGAAAACGCCTTGACGTGCTCGGCGAATGTAGGGATGATCCATCGTTACCGCCCCGGATGTGGGGGCGAAATCTAGTTAGCTGTTGTTTGTAGCAGTCTCGCAGTCCGTAATTTTGCATGAATGGAGGATAGAACAATGAGGTTGAAAGCTGGCTGTATCGTGATAGTGATTGCAGCGTCTGTTAGCTTCTCCGCGGCTGCTTGCGATCCGGAGACAGGGGAACGCCGTCAGATGATCTTCCTAGAGGCTGGAGATAAGGTGGTGGAGTACTGGGAAATGGTTCCGGCTGATATAAAACCGGTTGAACTGCCCTCGGGGAGAAAGGTTGGCGTGTCCATTGCGCCAGCAACGCCCCACAAGTACTTGGAGAACGTGAGTTCCGGTCGCTTCTCACCTGAGCTTGTAGAAATTCGGCTCTATGATCTAGCGGGTGAGGAGCCCGTGGAGACGCACATGTCTTGGGGTGGCGCAAATTCGGTTCAGGGGTTCGGAGATTTCACGCTGAATCTCCTCAAGCCCGTCTGCTATCAAGCGGAATTCAAATCTGTCAGTGGTTGAGGTAGCAACAGCTAACTATGTGTTCAAGCCGACGCCGGAACTGGCTCGTCGTCCAAACTGGCGTTGCTGCCGGCGCGGCTTAACACAGCGTTAGGCCGCATGAAGCGCATCGTCGCAATCGGAGTGCTGCTTTCCTTGCTCGGGTGCGAACCATACACGGTTACGAGTCGGTACGGGACGCTTGAAGAAGCAAGGGCCGACAGGCTTTTCGAGCGCGGGTGGTTACCTGATGTTCTGCCCACCTCGACTACCAATATCCGGACTGAGAACGATCTAGACGCAAACATTTCCGAGGGGGAGTTCTCCTTCGAGCCCCCGGATGCGGGCTGGCTTTCTAAGCGACTGTCTAAGGGCGCCCCCACTACTAGCCGTCTTGCCGACTGGGAGGCAACAGTTGGTTCGTACACCAGTCGCGGGTACTCCACATGGTCTTTCCGCGACGAGGACTCAACCTGGGCCTTCTTCTGTAAAGCTCAGGAAGGGCATTGCAACTACCTCATGTGGCTGCGGTAGCATGCGGCCTAACAATTCATGTATGGACTCCTCTGTCAACCCCTGACAACAGGATTTTGTTGCACGGCTTTCGCCGCACGGTCTGAATTATCTGTTTTCACCTGCTGACGCTTTTTGCTTCAACCCCGGCAAGGCGGGAGCGGTTG
>CAUJIN010000037.1 GCA_963205495.1 Pseudomonadota bacterium | reverse complement strand
TGAACCGCCCCGTCTTTCGTGGAGGCTGTTTGGTTTAAGTCACGCCGCCATCGCGGCGGGACTGGCGAGTAGCCGGTAGTAGTTTGCCTCAGCTTCTGCCGGCGGGACATATCCGATGGGTTCAAGCAGGCGCGAGTGATTGAACCAGTGCACCCATTCCAGCGTCGCCAGTTCGACGGCTTCCCTCGTCTTCCAGGGCGCGCGGCGGTGGATCAGCTCCGCCTTGTAGAGTCCATTGATGGTTTCGGCGAGCGCGTTGTCGTAGCTGTCGCCTCGGCTGCCCACCGACGACTCCACGCCTGCTTCGGCCAGGCGCTCGCTGTAGCGGATCGACAGGTATTGCGATCCCCGGTCACTGTGATGGATCAGTGGGCTGTCACGTGCCGGCTGACGGGCGTGCAGCGCCTGCTCCAAGGCGTCGAGCACGAAGTCCGTTCGCATCGTGGTGCTGACGCGCCAGCCGACGATGCGTCGGGCGAACACGTCGATCACAAAGGCCACATACAGCCAGCCCTGCCAGGTTGAAACGTAGGTGAAATCCGAAACCCAGAGCTGATTGGGCCGATCAGCCCGGAACTGCCGGTTGACCTTGTCCGCAGGACACGGCGCATCGCGGTCGCTGATCGTCGTGCGCACCACCTTGCCGCGTATCACCCCACGCAGGCCCATGTCCCGCATCAACCGCTCCACCGTGCAACGCGCCACGGCCAGACCCTCGCGCCCGAGTTGCCGCCAAACCTTGTCGGCACCGTAGACCTGCAGGTTCTCGTTCCACACGCGCGTGATCTGCGATCGCAGCAGCTCGTCGCGGCGGACACGCGCGCAGCGACGATCCGGCTCGCGCCGCAGTGCAACGTGATGGCGATAACCCGACGGGGCGATCTGCAGGACCTTGCAGATCGGCTCGACCCCGAAGGTGTCGCGATGGGTATCGACAAAGTCCCTCAGGACTTGAGCCGGCGGTCGAGCTCCGCCTGGGCGAAAAACGCGCTGGCCAGCTTCAGGATCTCGTTGGCCCGGCGCAGTTCCTTGACCTCGCGCTCCAGCTCCTTGACACGCGTGGCCTCAGCCGTGGTCACACCCTCGCGCGTGCCGGCATCGATCTGGTGCTGCTTCACCCACGTCAGCAGCGTCTGCGGTACACAGCCGATCTTGGGCGCGAACGACTCCACCGCCATCCACAACGACGGGTACTCGCTGCGGTGTTCCAGGACCATGCGGATTGCGCGCTCGCGGACTTCGGGGGAAAACTTCTTCGACTTGTTCATGGCTCCATCTTCTCAAGAGTTGGAGCCTCCAGAAATCCCGGGGCGGTTCATGTGGTGCGAAGCTCTCTTGCTCTGGCAATCAAACGCTCATGTACACCAATGGATCGCTATGGAACTGATGAACGGCTTCACCCGACAGCAGATCGGCAGTTGTATCTCGCCACGCAAACTTGATCTCACGCTACTTCCGACAGAAAAGTGTAATTTCCGCTGTGTTTATTGCTATGAAGAGTTCGAACATGGTGCTATGCCACCGCACGTTGTAGAGGGTGTTTGCAACCTAATCACTCGCCGCGCAGAAACTGGCCTTGAGAATCTTTCACTTAGTTGGTTTGGTGGGGAGCCCCTGCTTGCGCTTAAGGTAGTACGTGCAATTTCTCAACACGCACTCCTTGAATCAGAGCGCTTCAGATTCAAGCTTCGTGGCGGATTTACCACCAATGCCTACACGCTAACGACAGACCTTCTTGCTGAACTCGTTGCACTCAAGCAATCGTTCTTTCAGATCACACTAGACGGTTGGCGAGACGCTCATGACTCTACGCGCATACGCGCGGACGGCAAGGGCACCTTCGATGTCATCTGGCGAAATCTACTCGCAGCACGTGACACGAAATTGGACTTCAGAATTGCTCTGCGCTTACATATCACCAACACCAACCACTCATCCTTGGCTACACTTTGTTCGGCGATTGGTCAAGAATTCGGAAAAGACTCCAGATTCCATGTGGATTTTCAAGACGTGCGCGACATGGGGGGAGAAAATGGCGCCCGTGTTAGCGCTGTGCCAGCCAACGAATTCAAGATGATCAAGCAACACCTCCGTAGTATGGTGAAGGAGGGGGAGCCTCAGGTTACTATGTCCGAGAAACCGGAAATTCCTCTGGTGATAATTGGGAGAGCAACGACCACCACTGCCGACAATGAAATAAACAATATCCACCCACGCGGGGAATCTGCTGGTAGCCGCTTTGATTACTCGGACGGTGAGGCATACATCTGCTACGCAGCGAAACCCAATCACTTCTTAATTCGTGCCAATGGCCGAATAGGCAAGTGTACAGTCGCATTAAATGATGCTCGCAATGATCTCGGCTTTATTCGACCCGACGGCACAATTGCCGTAAACCAAGACCTCGCACGCTTGTGGTCACGCGGACTCGAAACTCTCAACCAAAACACGCTTGGATGTCCCATCCAAGCGTGGCCAACCAGCTCTGCCGCCTCCCATACGCGGCAAGAACCCGTCATAGAGGCGGTGCGATTGTATGGGAATTCAGGAGTAAGTGAAAATGAAGATCGACCTTAGCGGCCTCAGTTTCGGCGACGATGGCCGCACTATCCTCGGAAACGACCAGCTTCGCAAGCTTGAGGCTGGCATCGACGTTACCGCCGGTGCTTCAGGAAGTACTAATGCAGATGATTGCTCCGGAACCACCAATAACAGATGTACGAATAACCTTCGGTGTAACGACAGTACGAACAATATTTCTTGTACCAACACTTTTATGCGCTGCAAGGGCTCCAAGAATCCTTCAGAGCAGGAAAAATGATTGATTGGTGCGCCAGCACCCTTGCTTGGCGCACCAGCTTCACTTAGGGTTGGGCTCGCAATGAGTCGCAATAGACCATTCATTCCACTGCAGCAAGAGCCAGCTGAATGCGGCCTCGTGTGCTTAGCTGCTGCAGCCGCACTACACAATATTCACCTTGACGTTGGCGACCTCAAGGATGCTGGCTATTACTCTTCACGTGGCACACGACTATCAACTCTTGCAGATATTGCCTCTCTTGTCGGCCTGGAGTCTACACCTGTTGCATTAAATGAACATGTGAGCGGTCCGCTGTCCTTCGGAATGATTGCCCTCGTTGATCGTGGCCACTTTATCGTCGCAGGCCGCTCACGTGGCAATTGGCAGGATGTGTTCGATCCCAATACGGGCTGGCAGCGCATTACACTCACCAGTCTGCGAAAGCGGCTAATGGGGCTTGCACTAGAAGTTTCACCGCCCCAAACGTCGGCTCGTGTCGCAACACAACGACCACAAAGTCGTGCATGGATTTGGCTTTCTAGCACCATCGGTGTGGCTAGGGCGTTATGGATTTCACTCATATACGCGCTGCTTACCGCAGTGTTCATGGCAGTCACGCCACTTCTATCGGCAAATGTGATTGATAGAGCGATGAGTGATCCTGGAAGTGACATCCTAATCGGGGTCATGGTTATGATGCTCGCAGGCACGGCCAGTGTTGCCGTAGGCGCTATCTCGGCACTATTGACCGCGTCTGCTCGTAGGTCGTTGGAAACCATACTCATGCGCTCGCTGCTTGAGCAGCTGTTTGATCGACCACTGCACTTCTTCGCTCGACAACCCATCACAGGTATCGTTGGCAGAACCGCGGCGGTGAAGAGCATGCTCGATGAGATTTTAGGGCTATCTGGTGAGACCAGTGTCCGTGTGCTCATGGGCGTTGTGGGCTTGACGATTACCACATGGATTGCCCCCGTGATCGCAGTGGCAGCAATAACAGCTAGTAGCCTAACGATGTTGGTCGACGTTATATACCTCAGCCGGACGCGCCAAGTTCTTGAAGGAAGTACGATCGCAGGCCAACGCTGGTACAGCGCAATGGTTGAAACGCTTTCTGCCATACAGAGCCTTCGACTAGCTAAAGTCCACAAGCAAGCGCTCGACAAGGTAATCACAGTACACGAAAATGTGATTGTTACTGATGCTGTTGCCACGCGGCTCGGTGCCGAACAAGCAGCTGCGCAGGGAGTTGCCGGCACACTTGCCTCGGGTGCAGCACTACTCATAGGCGCCAAATTGCTTTCAGCTGGCACGATTTCTGTGGGAGATTATGTCGCAACCGCAATTTATGTGGGAATGATCCATGCCGGCACCAGCGGTGTGCGTGCCGCAATCAGGACGCGCACTCAAATCATGCACACGTTCACTAGACTCGACGAGCTTTTAAGGGGAAGAGGTAGTGGAGCTGAGCCCATGCTAGACCTTCACCAACAATGCGCCATAAAGTTGGTAGGGGTGAACTATAGGTATAGCCAGACAGATGCGCCGGTATTCGAAAACCTGTCACTTTCTGTTGAATGGGGCGAGTCCGTTGCAATCGTCGCACCGTCTGGCGCCGGCAAGAGTTCGCTGGCCAAGCTCCTAACTGGCGCGGTGAGTCCGTCTGCAGGGATTGTTTCGTTCGGGCTTGTGAATGGCAGGCGTGCTCCGCGCGTAAGTACAGTGATGCAAGACGACACCTTAATTTCCGGTTCAATTGCCGACAATATACGTTTCTTCCGCCCACTGTCCGAGGCTGACGTTATGTCTGCTGCAAGCTCGGCAGGAATCCACACGACGATAATGAATTTACCTATGAAGTATGAAACGGGCATAAGCGATGCCTTCAAAGGCTTGAGTGGCGGGCAGCGACAAAGAATTCTCTTAGCACGTGCACTTGCTGGAGAGCCCGACATTCTTATTCTGGATGAAGCAACCAGCGCGCTGGACATCGAAACTGAGCGGGAAATTTGCGAACGGCTTGCCCGAATGTCGATCACAAGAATTGTGTTCTCGCACAGGACTGAGTCGATCCGTCAGGCAAACCGCGTGATCGACCTTTCCATATGCCATGCAGCAAAGGAGCGTCACGCCGCATGAGGACACTTGCATGGATCGCCTGCATTGCCACTGCTTCATCTACATCGGTATCAGCCACACCACCGGAGGCCTGTGCTGATCAGCCGCTTGCGACACTTTCGCTCCGCTATGAAACGAGCCCGGCGTGGGGCGAAGATGTCGGTTCCCATGGAAAAGCGACCGTCCATCAGACAGGGAAAGGGCTGCTGATCTGCGTCGCCGTCGAAGCCGATCAGATCAATGCCAGCCGAGCGCCGCACGACAAGTCAGCGATCGACGATCACGTAACTCTCTATATCCGCCCGCCGCAAGCTCAGTACGCGTATGAGTTCAAGGTCAACGCAGCAGGAGCCACGCGCGATGCGATCGTGTCCAGCACGACCCTCGGCAATAAGAGGTGGACAGGCCGTTGGACCGGCAGTGCAAGGCAGACAACTGCTGGCTACGTGGTTTCGTTCATTGTTCCTTGGAGGACTATCGGCATGAGTGGCTCAGCCGAAGTCGGGCTTCTGGTGGAGCAAGAAACCACTAGTGGCCGGAAAGCACGCTACAGCTCAGCGCCCATAGATACGCGGCTTCCATGCTTCGAATGCCAATTCCCTGCAATCACGGTTGAGGCCTCGCAAGATGAAATGAAAGACAAGGAGGCTGAAGTCCAGTGGCTACCGTACACCATCGGCTTCTCGGAAGAACGATGGGATCCGTTCACAGGCGAGGCCATCAGCGAAACAACAAATTTCGATGTCGGCCTTGATGTTTCTGCGAAATTCAGAGGCGGAAACACAGCGGCATTGACCATCAACCCGGACTTTTCCGACATTGAGTCCGACAGATTCGTATCGTCGATCAACCGTCGTTTCGCAGCGACGTACACCGAGCATCGGCCATTTTTCACACGAGAAGCAGGCGTGTTCCAGGACCCACTTGGTCTTGTCTACACCCGTGCAATCCGAAACCCGAACGTTGGAATACAGGTTGTGCGACGCACGGCAACGTCATCTCGGGCATTTCTTCTGGCGGATGATGAAACCACGACGTATCGTGAACTCGGCAGCAGCAGCTCTTACGAAGTCACAATGCCGACGCGCTCATGGAACCTGGTGTATCGATCCATTGAGTCGCGCGAAGACGGTTCTTCGTGGGGGACATTCGCGACTGCCCGCACTACTGATGGCTACACTAACGTTGTGGCGGCGATGGACGGCCGTTGGACCTCCGGCGCACATAGCTTGATGGGTGAAGTGGTGGGAACGCACTCTGCTGTCAGCCTAGAAGCCCAGAATGCGTCTGCAACGGGCTATGGCGGATTCATTTCCCACCGCTATGCGAAAGGTTCCTACGAATCTGTTACTTCTGCAACTTCATTCAGCGACGAATTTCGACCCGACCTCAGTAGTGGTGTTCGCGTAGGGACACAGGCGACATCACACGCATCGACTTGGACTGTAGTCCAATCACAAGGTCCGCAATACCAGTTCGGCATTTCCTCGGACGGGACATTTGACGGCTCGACCCTACTGGACGGAGAGGTTGGGGTCAGTGCAGGTGCCGGCCTCACAAACGGCATGACGTTAACCGGATCGATTGGCAGTATGACATCGCGAGTCGGCGGCAAGTTACTCGACGGCAAGCTCGCCTTGATCACGGTTGACGGGACGATCGGACCCTATCTTCTCGTTGCCGGAAGCATGGGTATCGGCTCAACCCCTGACTACGATGTTGGTGTAGATGGACGTGCCAAGCAGGCCAGCCTATTGCTTGCGTTGCAGGGTTTCGAAACTGTCGATGCATCCTTCTCGGCAACCCATGATTCACTGCGCTTGCCGGCAGGCGGTGGTTACACGATCAGGACTGTGACATTCAAGGCCGGCTTGCACCCAACTGAGCACCAGCACATCGCACTATTGGTCAACGGAGCGCGGTTTGATGACTATCGAGACCTGACCACACCACGCACTGAAGCAGATGATCTCGTGCAGTATCAGCTTCGATATACCTATGAGCCAGCCAGATTCACACGCCTGATTCTGGGAGTTTCCAGCAGCGGCATCAGTGGCTTCGGTATCAATGGTATCGCCATGACAAAACGATTGATATTCTCCAAAATCGTAGTTGCCTTTTGAATCCCATTTCTGCCACAAGGCCTGCACTGAATTTTCCCACCAAGCGATGAAAATAATATCGACAGGCTCTATTGCCTGGTCCATTTGAAGAATAGCCCCATCGACCGGGCGCTACTCTGCGACAGCCAGCCTCATCGCACCACCACCTCTCCCTATGCTTCCGTCGCTCGCCCCGCCTTCGGCACCCGCTTCAACACCCGCCGTGTCGCCAGCTGCAAGTCGTCCAGGATGGCGTAGATGGTGGGCAGGAACAGCAGCGTGACCACGGTGGAGAACGCCAGGCCGCCGGCGATGGCGCGTGCCATCGGGTAGTACGGCGGACCGCCGCCGGCGATCTGGGTGGTGGACAGGCTGATCGGCACCATGCCCAGGATGGCGCAACCCATGGTCATCAGGATCGGGCGCAGGCGGTCGCGGCAGCCCTGCACCAGGGCGTCGGTACGCGTCATCCCGCTGCGCCGCAGTGTATTGATGTGCTCCACCATCACGATGCCGTTGTTCACCACCACGCCCATCAGCACCAGGATGCCGATCGAGGCCATGATCGTGAACGTGGTGCCGGTCAGTGCGAACAGCCAGAACACGCCCAGGATCGAGAAACCGATGCCCGACAGGATCGCCGCCGGGAACAGCAGCGATTCGAACACCGCCGCCATCACCACGTAGATCATCACCAGCGCGATCAGGGTGTTGAACAGCATCTGCTGGCCGGCTTCGTCGTTCTGGCGGAAGGCACCCTCGAAGGTGTAGCCGTAGCCGGCGGGCAGCGTGGTAGCCGACATCACCGCCTTCATCGCGCGGCGTGCGTCGGGTGCCGTGGCACCGGGCGCAAGGTCGGCCTTGAGTTCCAGCATGGTCTGTCGATCCACGCGGGTGACCTGGGTGGCTGACGGGCGCAGATCCACGTCGATCAGGGCCATCAGCGGGATCTGTTCCCCCGCCGCCGAGCGCAGCATGAAGCCGCTCAGATCCGAAATGCGGGTTTCCTGGGCATCGGCAAAGCGCAGCTGCACCGGAATTTCGTTGCCGTCACGGCGGAACTCGCGCAGCGGCGTGCCGCGCAGCGCGATGCCGACGTAGCTGGCCACCTCCTGGGCGGAAAAACCGTAGCGCGAGGCGCGCTCGCGATCGACCTGGATGGCCAGTTCGCTGTTGCGGTCGCCGGTTTCCACGCGCACGTCGCGCAGTTCGGGGCGCTGCGCCAGCAGCGGCACCAGGGCATCACCCAGTTCGCGCAGGGTTTCCGACGAGTCGCCCACCAGCGCCATCGAGATGCCCTCCTGCGCGCTGCCTCCGCCGCCCTGCCCGCTGTCCTGGAATCCGATCGTGGCGCGCGCCGACTTGGGCAGCCCGCTGCGGATTTCCTCCATGATCTCCTCGGTGCCGCGCACGCCGCTGCCGCTCGAGCGCAGGGTGAGGCGCGTGCCGCCCCAGCCCTGCTCGCTGAACCAGGAATAGACCTGCTCCACCTGCAGCGCATCGCGGTGCCGGCCGACCCAGGCCTCGACCCGATCGATCTCCTGCTGCATCTGTTCCAGGGTGTAGGCACCGCGCCACTGGTAGTTGAGGTTCAGCGTGCGGCCCTGGTCGCTGGCGAACATGTCCACCTTCATGAACTTCATCGGCACCAGGCTCACCGCGACAATCACGAGGATCGCCATCACGCTCCATCCGCGATGCACCAGGCTCCAGCGCAGAAGGTCGGCGTAGCGCTGCCGCATCCTGCCGATGAATCCGCCTTCGTCGGTCGCCGCCGGCGGCGTCTTCATGCGCGCGGCCAGCATCGGTATCAGGCTGATCGCCACCAGCCACGAGGCCAGCAGCGAAACGGTGATGGTGACCGCGATCTGCACCATGAAGATGCTGATCTGGTTGGTTTCGCCGAACAGGTTGGGCACGAACACGATGCAGTGGCACAGGGTTCCGGCCGACAGCGCGATGGCGACGTGGCGGGTGCCGATCACGGCGGCGAGGCGCGGCCTGCCGGGATGCTTCTCGCGCTCCTGGTAGATGCTCTCCACCACCACCACGGCGTTGTCCACCAGCATGCCCACGGCCAGCAGCAGGCCCATCATCGAAAGCACGTTGAGGGTGACGCCGAAGAAGTGCATGAAGCCCAGCGTCATCACGAAACACACCGGGATCGCAAGCGACACCATCAGCGTGGACGGCCAGTGGCGCAGGAAGAAATACAGCACGCCGATGGCCAGCAGCAGGCCGATGATGCCGGCCTCGGTCAGCTCCAGCAGCGATTCGGTGACGTTCTTGCCCTGGTCGTCGAAGGAAATGAAGCGGATGCCGGCGAACTCCGGCTCCTGGGCAATGGTGTCCAGCTCGGCCGACGCGGTGCGCGAAACGTCCACGAGGTTGGCATTGCGCTCGCGGTAGATGTCGATGCCCACCGCCGGACGCCCATCGAGCTGACGGCGGTAGTTCATGCGCGCCGGCTTGAGCTGCACCTTGGCCACGTCGCCGAGACGCAGCCCGCGGGCATTCAGCACCAAATCTCGCAGTTCGGAAAGATCGCGCAGTTCGCCCACCGGCTGCACCCGCAGGCGGCGCGTGCCCTCGTCGAGGCTGCCGCCTGATACGGAAAAATTCACCGCCTGCAGCTGGCGCGAAAGATCGTTGAGGCTCAACCCGTGCGCGGTCAGGCGGTCGGGATCGATGGCGATTTCCACCTCGCTGGGCGGCGCGCCGGAGACCTCGACCTTGGCCACGCCAGCAAGCCGCTCCAGCCGGCGCTTGAGACCGCGGTCGATCAGGTCATAGGCCGCAGTCAAGTCGATGGAATCGGACGCCAGGCGAATGCGCAGCACCGGATCATCGGTCGTGGAGAACTTGAAGACGAAATAGCGCTGGAAGTCGTCGGGCAGGTCGGCGCGGATCGCGTCGATGCGGTCGCGCGCCTCGGAAGCGGCGATCGCGATGTCGCGGTCCCAGTCGCTGAACTCCATGAAGATCGAGCCGCCGTCGGCGCGCGCCTGGGCGCGCATGCGCTTGATGCCGGGAAGCGTGGCGAGGGTTTCCTCCACCGGCCGCACCAGGGTGCGCTCCACCTCCTGCGGAGTGGAGCCGGCGTAAGGCAGCGACACCATCAGGAACGGCGCGTTGATCTCGGGGAACTGCTCCAGCGGCAGGCGCACGCTGGCGATCGCGCCGATCACGAGCAGCGAGAGGAAGAACATCACCACCGTCACCGGTCGGCGCAGGCTGGTCTCGACGATGCTCACGCCGGCAGCTCCCCGCCTTCGGCTTCGCCAATGGCCTTGGCGCGCTCGACGTAATGGGCATCGGCGCGGCGATCCAGCAGCGCGTACATCAGCGGGATCACGAACAGGGTCAGCAGCGTCGATACCGCCAGTCCACCGATGACCGTGATCGCCATCGGCGCGCGCACCTCCGAACCTTCGCCACCGCCGATCGCCAGCGGCAGGAAGCCGAACAGCGCGGTGATCGTGGTCATGGCGATCGGTCGCAGGCGCGAGACCGCGCCCCCGGCGATGGCCTCGTACTTGGCCACGCCCGCCTCGCGCAGCTGGTTGACCTTGTCGATCATCAGGATCGCGTTCTTCACCACGATGCCCACCAGCAGGATCAGCCCGATGAACACCACCACCGAGAGGCTGTATCCGCTCATCCACAGCGCCAGCACCGCGCCCACCAGCGCCAACGGGATGGTGAAGAGGATAACGAAGGGATGCAGCAGCGACTCGAACTGCGAGGCCATCACCAGATAGACGAGGAAGATCGCCAGCGTGAAGGCGAACAGGAGCGACATCATCGAATCGTGCAATTCCTCGCCCTGACCGCCGATGTGCAGGCCAAGGTCGGCACCCAGCGGATTTGCCGCCACGATGTCGCGCACCTCCTGCATCGCGCTGCCGAGGTCGCCGTAGGCCAGGTTGGACGAGATCACCGCCACGCGCACCTGGTCGGCGTGGTGGATCTCACTCGGCCCCTGCGTTGCCACGACCTCGGCCACGGCGTCCAGCGTCACCGGGCGCGCGCTCTCCGGGTTGACGATCAGGCGGCGGATCGCTTCGACCGAGTTGCGGTCCGACTCGCGCGCTCGCACCAGCACGTCGATCTTGCGGTCGCGGAAGCTGTAGCGCGTGGCCACTTCGCCGCGCACCTTCTTGACCACCGCATCGGCAACCTGGCGCGTGGTCATGCCCAGCGCCGCGGCGCGCTCCTGGTCGAAGCGGATCTGGATTTCCGGATAGCCGTCGGCCACCGAGGACTTCACGTCCACGAAGCGGTCGGACTCGCGCATGCGCTGCGCCAGAAGATTGCCCGCGACGCGCAGGGCATCCAGGTCGTAGCCGCGCAGCTCGATCTCCAGCGGCGTGGAGAAGCTGAAGATTTCCGGTCGGCCGAACTTGGCCTCGATGCCGGGATAGCGCTCCAGCGTTCCGCGCAGGCTGTCGGTGAGCCGTGCCTCGGTGCCGCGCGGGGCACCGTGTTCCATAACCACGCTGAGCTTGCCGATGTTGTCACCCGATTCGGTCGGATTGGCGTCCATGCGCGTGCCGGCACCGCTCACGCCGTACAGCGCGCGAATGCCTTCCTCGCCTTCGTGCGCCGCGGAGACGGCGCGCACCAGCGCGTCGGTATCGCGCAGCTGGGTGCCGGGCGGCAGCTTCATGGTCAGCTCGAAGCGATCCTGCGCCAGCTGCGGAATCAGGTCCACGCCAAGCAGGGGCAGCAGCGACATGCTTCCGAGGAAGGCAGCCAGCGCAATCCCGAGCACCAGAGCGGGACGCTGCAGCGCGCGCGGCAGCATCGTGGCGTAGCGGCTTGCCGCCGCTTCGTAGGGAGCCATCAGCACCGCGCCGACCCGGCGCAACAGACCGCCGACCACGGCGGAAACGAGGTGCCAGACGCGTGCAAACAGAGTACCCAGCACATAGATCAGCGCACCGATGCCGCGTTGCAGGCCGCGCCAGATCGCCGCCAGCCCGCGCAGCGGTGCCTGGCGCGGCGCCCAGGCCTCGTCGCGGCTCGCCTCATCGGGAAACTGCAGCGGCGCGCGCGCCTTGAGCGAGGACAGCATCGGGATGAGCGTGAGCGAAACCGCCAGCGACATCAGGATCGCGATCGAAACCGTCAGCGCCTGGTCGCGGAACAACTGTCCCGCCACGCCTTCGACGAACACCAGCGGCAAGAACACCGCCACGTTGGTCAGGGTGGAGGCGACCACCGCCATGCCGACCTCGCGCGTGCCCTCGACCGCGGCACGCAGCACACCCAGGCCGCGTTCGCGCGCCTTGGCGATGGATTCGAGCACCACGATGGAGTCGTCCACCACCAGCCCCGTGGCCAGCGCCAGACCGCCGAGCGACATCACGTTGAGCGACAGCCCGAAGCGACCCATGAAGAAGAAGGTGGCGATGATCGACACCGGCAGAGACAGCGAAATGACGAAGGTGCTCCAGCCATCGCGCAGGAAGAAGAAGATCATCAGGATCGCCAGCAGGCCGCCGATCAGCGCGTCCACCCGCACCTCGTGCAGGGCCTGCCGGATGAAGACCGCCTGATCCTCGATCACGTTCAGGGAAGTGCCCGGCGGGAGCATCTTGCGGGTCGATTCCAGCGCCGCGTGCACCGCATCGGCGACGCTCACCGTGTTGGCATCGCCTTCCTTGTAGATCGCAAGCTCGACCGCTTCGGCTTCACCGAGCCGGATGATCGCCTCGCGCTCCTTGTAGCCCTGCTCCACCGTGGCGATGTCGCGCAGGCGGATCGGCAGGCCGCCGCCGGGAGCGCTGGAATCACCCTGCGCCGCCGCGTTCGCCGCCGCCGCCGCCGCCGCGGCTTCCGCGGACAGCGCCGCGATGCGCGAGGTGGCCAGGGCCGCTTCCTGCGCCGCGTCGCTGCCGCCACCGGCGCTGCCGCCGGTGATCAGGAGGTCGCGCATCTGTTCCAGATTCTCGAACTGGTTGATGGTGCGCACCAGATAACGCTGGCTGCCTTCCTCCAGCCGGCCGGCGGAAATGTTGACGTTCTCCTGCGACAGCCGGTTGATGACGGTGTCCAGCGGCAGGCGCAGCTGCGCCAGCCGGTTCTGGTCGATCAGCACCTGCACTTCGTCTTCCAGACCGCCGCCCACCTTCACCGCGGCCACGCCTTCGACCGGTTCCAGTCGCTTCTTCAGCTCGTCGTCGGCATAGCGACGCAGGCGCATCAGCGCGGCATCCGCCCCTTCGCCCCCGCCCTCGCTGGTGAGCAGCAGACGCAGGATCGGTTCGGTCGAGGGATTGAAGCGCAGCAGCACCGGCGCCTTCACTTCCAGCGGCAGGTTGAGGGTTTCGAGCTTGTCGCGCACCTCCAGGCTGGCCTGGTCCATGTCGGTGCCCCAGGCGAACTCCAGCACCACGTCGCTCTGCCCGGTGCGCGAGATGGATTTGAGCCGGCGCAGGCCCTTGACCACGCCCACGGCTTCTTCCACCGGGTCGGTGACCAGGGTTTCGATTTCCTGCGGCGCGGCGCCCGTGTATTCGGTGCGCACCGTGAGCGTGGGATAGGACAGATCGGGCAGCAGGTTGACCTTGAGGTCGGCCAGCGCGATCAGGCCGAACAGCACGACCGTCAGCGTCGCCATCGCCACCGTGACGCGGCGGCGCACCGAAAACGCGGCAAGACCGCCGCCCTGGCCCGTCGGCGTCGGGGAAACGGTATCCATCAGTAGTCCGTCTTGGTGGCGTCGGCGTCCGCGCCGGCATCTGTCGCGACACCTGTCCCGGCCTCCGGCACCGGTGCCGGTTTGGCCGCGCCGATGATCTCGACCGCGGCACCGTCCCGCAGCGCCACCTTGCCGGTCGTCACGACCTGGTCACCCGCGTCCAGACCGGCGCGAATCTCGGCCAGTTCACCGGAGAGATAGCCCAGCTGCACCGGCGTGCGCAGGGCGCGGCCATCGACGATGCGATACACCGCCGCCTCGCCCTCGCCATCCACCAGCGCCTCGCGCGGCACGGTCAGAACCTCCTGACGCTGGTCGAACAGCACGCCGATGCGGCCGAACATGCCCGGGCGCAGGCGCGCGTCCGGTTCGATCGCGCACACCACGCGGAAGGTGCCGCTGCCGCTGTCGACCACGGGGCTGATCCGGTCGATGCGGCCGACGAATGCCTGGCCGGGCAGCGCATCCATGCGAAGTTCCACCGGTGCTCCGACCCGCAGCGTGCCGATCTCGCGCTCGGGCACGTTGAGCGTGGCCTCGAGCCTTGCGGTGTCCACGATGCGGAACACGGAGGAATTGAGCTGGATGAGGTTGCCGACCTTGGCGGCGCGCTGCGCCACCACGCCGGAAATCGGCGCGGTGATGTCGGTATAGGACAGCTCCAGCTTCGCCATGCGGTAGACGGCGCGCTGGGTATCGACATCGAAGCGGATCTTCTCGTAGACATCCGCCGCCACCAGCTTGCGCTCGAAGAGCTCCTTCGAACGCGCCAGCTCGGCCTCCAGCTTGCGCAACAGGGCATCGGCCCGTTCCACCTCGAGACGCGGTCGCGCCGGATCGATCCGGGCCAGCACCTGTCCGGCCGTGACCCGATCGCCTTCCTCCACCCGCAGCTCCAGCAGCACGCCGGAAGTCCGCGCCACGACCTGCGCCTCGATCGGTGCTTCCAGCGAAGCGGTGGCGTTGTAGCTGGCGCTGATCGGCTGGAGGCTGGCCTGCGCCACCTCCACCGTGACCGCGGCCGGCGCGGTGGAACCGGTTTTACTTGAACCCGCCGGCGGCTTGCCGCAGCCGGCGAGAAGCGCCAGCGCAGCCAGCAGAAGCGGGCCGCGCGAAAGTCGCACAAGCCGGAAAACGGAATGAGATGAGAATGTCATGGGTGCCAGTCCTTTGGTGTCCTAGTAAACCATATCACTAAAACATTCGATTGTCATGGGCGCAGCATGCGGCAGCGCATGGCGCCGCGCGCGTGTAGCAAGTCACGACACCCCCGCGCAGCTCTCCCGCCAGCCATCGAACGCACGGCAAAGGGCCAAGGAATGTCCGGACTATGGCCGCGATCGGCGCGGCGTGCGTATACTTGCCGGCACCGTGCGCCCGACCTGTGTTCAGGTGCGCGTCATCCACCCGTCCGTGCCGGAATCGCCCACCATGCCCATGTTCAGACTTGCCGCCCTTCTCGCCCTGTCCGCCGCCGCGTTCTGCGCTTCCGCCCAGGGAGACATCGACGCCGGCAAACTCAAGGCATACACCTGCACCGGGTGCCACGGCGTGACCGGTTACAAGAACATCTATCCGCACTACAGCGTGCCCAGGATCGGCGGGCAGAACTACGATTATCTGGTCGCTGCGCTCACCGAGTACAAGAACGGCAACCGCGAGCATCCGACCATGGAGGCACAGGCCGGAAGCTTCTCCGAGCAGGACATCGCCGACATCGCGGCCTATCTGGCCAGCCTCGCCCCCGCCAAGTAAGGACCGTACCCATGACCCACCGCGCTGCCCTGCTGGCCATCGCCCTCACCTTCTCCCTCTCCGCCGGCGCCGCCGATGTCGGCGACATCGAAGCGGGCAAGGCCAAATCCGTCGTCTGCCAGGCCTGCCACGGCGCCGACGGCAACGGCATCGGCGACCCGCAGTATCCGCTGCTGGCCGGCCAGTACGCCGACTACCTCGCCAAGGCGCTGCACGACTACAAGTCCGGCGCACGCGACAACGCCATCATGAAGGGCTTTGCCAGCACCCTGAGCGATCAGGACATGCTGGATCTGGCCGCCTTCTTCTCCGGCCAGACGACCAAGCTGCGCGACCTGCAGGGCATCCACTGATCCGCTGCGGAAATTCGGCATCGCACGATCCCGGCTGCGGCCGGGATCGTAGTTTCCAGTCCCCCGCAGTCGCGCAAATGTGCATATGCTCCTGCACATCCGCGCCGGGATTCCCTCCCCATGCGGGGATAGAATGCCGCCCATGAGCGCCTCCGATCCCATCGACACCAACCGCCTCTCGCGCTGCACCAGCGCGCTGATCCTACATACCGCCGAACTCGCGCGTCTGGGCCAGACGCCGGCCACCAGCAGCAACTTTTCGATGCGCCTGGATGCGCTGCGCGCGGTGATCACCGTGTCGGGGCGCGACAAGGGTCGCCTCGGGCCGGAAGACTTCATGGTGGTCGACTTCGACGGCCAGGCGGTCGGCAGCGAGCGTCGATCCTCGGCCGAGACCGGCCTGCACACCCAGCTCTACCGGCGTTTCCCGGAAGTGGGCTGCGTGCTGCACACCCATTCCCGCAACCAGACCGTGGCCTCGCGCCTGTTCGCCGAGCCGGGCCGCCTGCGCCTGGAGGGCTACGAGCTGCTCAAGGCCTTCGCCGGCAACCAGACCCACGAGACCGCGATCGAGCTTCCGATCCTGCGCAACAGCCAGGACATCCCGGCGCTCGCCGCACAGGTCGAGCGCCTGCTCGACGCCGGGCCGCTGTGGGGCTATCTGATCGAAGGCCACGGCCTGTACGCCTGGGGACAGGACATCGCCGAAGCGCGTCGCCACCTCGACGCCTTCGAGTTCCTCATCGGCTGCGAGCTGGACCTGATCCGCCTCGGCGCCGCCCGATGAACCCATCCCGCACCACCGCCTCCCGTCTCCCGCTTCCCGCCATGGAAATCCGGACATGAGCCGCCTGCGCATCTTCTCCGACACCCGGCCCTCCGAGCCGGAACTGGCCACCCACAACTACTCGCGCATCCAGTCCGAACTGGATGCCATCGGCGTGCGCCTCGAACGCTGGCCGCTCAAGCCCGCGCTGTCGCGCGACGCCAGCCACGTCGAAGTCCTCGACGCCTACCGCGACGAGGTCAAGGAACTGGTCGAGGAATACGGTTTCCGCAGCGTCGACGTGGCCAGCGTCACGTCCGACCACCCCGACCGCACCGCCCTGCGCGGCAAGTTCCTCGAAGAGCACTCGCACATGGAGGACGAGGTGCGTTTCTTCGTCGCCGGCACCGGCCTGTTCTCGATGCACCTGCGCGGCAAGGTGTACGAAGTGCTGTGCGAAGCCGGCGACCTGATCTCGGTGCCCGACGCGACCCCGCACTGGTTCGACATGGGGCCGGAGCCGGACTTCACCGCGATCCGGTTCTTCACCGAGGCCGACGGCTGGATCGGGCACTTCACCGGCAGCGACATCGCCCAGCGTTTCCCGCGCTACGAACCCGGGCAGGCCGGATGAAGCGCGTCCTCCTCACCGACATCGAGGGCACCACCAGCTCGATCTCGTTCGTGCGCGAGGTGCTGTTCCCCTACGCCCGCGCCGCCCTGCCCGACTTCGTGCGCGCGCACGGTCACGAACCCGAGGTGCGGCGCTGGCTGGACATGGCCGCGGTCGATGCCGGCGGCGTCTGCCAGGACGCCGTGCTGGCCGAGGTGCTGCAAGGCTGGATCGACGAGGACCGCAAGCACACCGCGCTCAAGGCCCTGCAGGGCATGATCTGGACCGAGGGCTACCGTTCGGGCGACTACCGCGCCCATCTCTATCCCGATTCCGCCCCCGCGCTGCGCGCCTGGCACGCCGCCGGGCACGCGCTGTACGTCTACTCGTCCGGCTCGGTACCGGCGCAGAAGCTGTTCTTCGGGCACACCGAGGCGGGCGATCTGACCGGACTGTTCTCCGGCTGGTTCGACACCGAGGTCGGCGGCAAGCGCGAAGCCGCCAGCTATCGCGCCATCGCCGCGCGCATCGGGCGAGGGGCTTCCGACATCGTCTTCCTCTCCGACGTGGTGGAGGAACTCGACGCCGCGCGCGAGGCGGGCCTTCGCACCGTGCTGCTGGACCGGCGCGAGGACTATCCGCAGCCGCGCACGGGAGCGGCCACCCACGGGCACCTGCGGGTCGAATCCTTCGAACGGATCGACCCCGAAGCGGCGTGAGCACGCTGTCCACCCTGCTGCGCGGCGGCCTGCGCCTGTCCTTCCTGCGCACCCCGCGCCAAGTGCCGGTGCAGGTCGGCATCGCTCCGGCGCTGGCACTGATCGCCCTGGTGGAGGCGCTGCGCCTGCCGGGCGTCTGGGCGGAGACCGAGGCGCCGCACACCCTCGCGGTCGATGGCATCGCCTCGCCGCTGATCACGGTGGCCGTGCTGCTGCTTGCCTCCGCCGCGCTGGCGCGGCTCGCGCAGCGCCCGTCGCTGCATCTCACGATCTTCGCCTGGCTGGCCGCCGCAGGCGCGATTCCGACGCTTTTCGACACCCTGCTGCGCTGCACCCTCCGGGGCGGCACGCACGCCGAGGCGCTGTGGTGGCTCGGGATGGGCTGGTGGGGCGCAATCACGCTGCGCCTGGCCTGGTTCCTGGCACCGAACGCCGGCCGCGCGCTGGCGGGCGCAGCCGGTGCCAGCGCCATCGGCCTTTTTGCCGGGCTGGCGGTGGATGCCCCGAGCCTGGTGCAGACCGACTGGCTTGCGCACTACGAATCCCGGGAGGAATCCGACCACGACGCGGCCCGCCTCGCGAGCGAGCTGGAAGACCCGGAAGGCACGATCTACGCCCAGCCCGCCCTGCTCGACCTTGCGCTGCGGCGCCTGGCACCGCAGCGCCCCGGGAAGATCGACCTGTTCCTGGTCGGCTTTGCCGCAGACGCAGACGAAGGCGCCTTTCGCAACGAGGTGGACTTCCTCCCCGCGCTGGCCGCGCACCGCCTCGACGCCGAAGACCGTGCGCTGCGCCTGGTCAACCATCCCGGCAGCGCCGACGAGCTGCCGCTGGCCACCGTCACCAACCTGGAACGGGCGCTGGAAGGCGTGGCCGGTCGCATGGACGTGGACGAGGACATCCTGTTCCTCTACCTCTCCAGCCACGGCAGCGAAGACCCCGAGCTGTACGTCAACCAGCCGCCGCTGCCGCTCGACCAGCTCGACCCCCTGCGCCTGCGCGATGCGCTCGACGACGCCGGCATCCGCTGGCGCGTCATCGTGATCTCGGCCTGCTACTCGGGCGGCTTCATCGACGCGCTGCGCGATCCGCGCACCCTGGTCATCACCGCCGCGCGCGCCGACCGCACCTCGTTCGGCTGCGGCAACAGCGCCAACGCGACCTGGTTCGGGAATGCCTTTCTGGTGGATGGACTGAACCACAGCGCCAACTTCCGGCGCGCCTTCCTGCGCGCGCGCCGTCAGATCGCCGAACGCGAGAAGGCCGAGGACTACGAAGCCTCCGAACCGCAATGGGCGGCCGGCGACGCCATCACCGCGCACCTGACCCACTGGCTCGACGCCCTGCCCGAAGGAAAAACCGCAGAGTTCGTGCCCAGCGTGCGGGTCGTTCCCGCAGCCGACACGCCCTCCCCGTCCCCCGCAACCGCCGATACGGAACCCCTTCCCGAATGAACCGATCCGAGGACGCCGCACGGCTGCGGCGAGCACCCGCATCGCGTATCATTCGCCCCGCACCGCGCGGTGGGAGAAGCCGGCTTTCCAGCCGGCTGCCGAAGGCGCAACGCCCGTAATCGCTCAGGCCCCGCACCACCGCGCGCACACAACTCTGGAGAGACCGGGGCAACCCGGCGCCGAAGGGGCAAGGGGCGGTCCAACCGCCCCCAAACTCTCAGGCAAAAGGACAGAGGGGCGAACCGGGGATTTTTCATGGCGCAGGCCATGAACCCGGTGAGCGCCGATGGGCATGCAAGCCCATCGGCCGGAACGAGCAGGGATTTCGAGCTCCGAAATACCCGCCTGCAACCCCGAATTTTCCGTCCCAGCCCTTCGCATTCTCCGGAACCTTCCCATGTCCAAGTCCAGCCTCCGCGACCTCGAACACCACGACGCCTTCGTCGCACGCCACATCGGTCCCAACGATGCGGAAATCGCGCAGATGCTGCGCGTCATCGGGCACGATTCGCTCGAATCCATGACCCGCGCCATCGTCCCGGCCAGCATTGCCGGAACCGGCGAACTGGCGCTGGACGCGGCCCTCACCGAAGTGGACGCGCTGGCCAAGATCCGCGCCATCGCCGAAAAGAACACCATCGCCCGCAGCTTCATCGGGCAAGGCTACTACGGCACCCACGTGCCCAACGTCATCTTGCGCAACATCCTGGAAAACCCGGCCTGGTACACGGCCTACACGCCCTATCAGGCGGAGATTTCCCAGGGCCGCATGGAAGCGCTGATCAACTTCCAGCAGATGGTGTCCGACCTCACCGGCATGGAGATCGCCAACGCGTCCCTGCTGGACGAAGCCACCGCCGCGGCCGAGGCGATGACGCTGGCCAAGCGCAGCGCCAAGTCCAAGTCCGACGTCTTCCTCGTTGCCGGCGACACCCATCCGCAGACCCTCGAAGTGCTGCAGACCCGCGCCGAACCGCTGGGACTGACCGTCGAGATCGCCCGTTCCACGGATGCCTTCCACGAAAAACTGGCCATCGGCGACTACTTCGGCGTGCTGGTGCAGTACCCGGCCTCCAGCGGCTGGATCGCCGATTGGAGCCGCGACGCCGAAGCCATCCACGCGCACAAGGCCCTGTTCGTGGTTGCCAGCGACCTGCTGGCGCTCACCCTCCTCAAGTCGCCGGGCGAAATGGGCGCCGACATCGTCATCGGCAACTCGCAGCGCTTCGGCGTGCCCTTCGGCTTCGGCGGTCCGCACGCCGGCTTCATGGCCTGCCGTGATGCCTTCAAGCGATCGATGCCCGGACGCCTGATCGGCGTGTCTATCGACACCCACGGCAATCCGGCCTACCGGCTCACGCTGCAAACCCGCGAGCAGCACATCCGCCGCGAGAAGGCCACCTCCAACATCTGCACCGCGCAGGTGCTGCTGGCGGTGATGGCCGCCATGTACGCGGTCTACCACGGCCCTGAGGGCCTGAAGCGAATCGCGCTGCGAGTGGCACGCTACACCACCATCCTGGCCGCCGGCCTGCGCCAGCTTGGACGGAACGTGGTCCATGCCAGCGCCTTCGACACCCTGTGCATCGACGCTGGCGATCAGGCTTCGGCCATCCTCGAGCGCGCCCGTGCAACGGGTGCCAATCTGCGTGTGCGTGGCAACGGCTCGATCTGCATCTCGCTCGATGAAACCACCACCCGCGCCGACCTCGAACTCCTGTGGCGCATCTTCGGCGGTGACGCAGCCGCCCTGCCCTCGATCGATGCGCTCGACGCAACCGCGCCCTCGCTGATTCCGGCCGAACTCGAACGCCGCAGCGCCTTCCTCACCCACCCGGTGTTCAACACCTACCACAGCGAACACGAGATGCTGCGCTACCTGCGCCAGCTCGCCGACAAGGACCTGGCGCTGGATCGCACCATGATCCCGCTCGGCTCGTGCACCATGAAGCTCAACGCCACGGCCGAGATGATCCCGATCACCTGGCCGCAGTTCGGCAGCATCCACCCGCTCGCCCCAGCCGAACAGACCGAGGGCTACCGCGAGCTGATCGATTCTCTTGAAGCCATGCTGGTGGACATCACCGGCTACGACGCGGTGAGCTTCCAGCCCAACTCCGGCGCCCAGGGCGAATACGCGGGCCTCCTGGCGATCCGCGGCTGGCACGCCTCGCGCGGCGAAGGCCACCGCAACATCTGCCTGATTCCCGAGTCCGCGCACGGCACCAACCCGGCCAGCGCGCAGATGGCCGGCATGAGCGTCGTGGTGACCCGATGCGACGCCAACGGCAACGTCGACGTCGCCGACATCCGCGCGCAGGCGGAAAAGCACTCGGCCAACCTCGCCGCGATCATGCTCACCTACCCGTCCACCCACGGCGTGTTCGAAGAGGATGTGGTGGAGATCTGCGAGATCGTCCACCGCCACGGCGGCCAGGTCTACACCGACGGCGCCAACATGAACGCGCTGGTGGGCCTCGCGCGCCCCGGCAAGTGGGGTTCGGACGTTTCCCACCTCAACCTGCACAAGACCTTCTGCATCCCGCACGGCGGCGGCGGCCCGGGCGTGGGTCCGTGTGCGGTGAAATCGCACCTGGCGCCCTTCCTGCCGCGCGGCCACAAGGATGCCGACGGCTCGGTGCCGATGCTTTCCGCCGCCGCCCACGGCAGCGCCAGCATCCTGCCGATCAGCTGGATGTACATCGCGATGATGGGCAAGGACGGCCTGCGCCGCGCCACCCAGGTCGCCATGCTCGCGGCAAACTACGTCTCGCGCCGTCTGGAACCGCACTACCCGACCCTCTACACCGGCCGCAACGGCTTGGTCGCGCACGAGTGCATCCTCGACCTGCGCCCGCTGGAGAAACTCTCGGGCATCAGCGCCGAGGACGTGGCCAAGCGACTGATCGACTTCGGCTTCCACGCCCCCACCCTGAGCTTCCCGGTGCCCGGCACCCTGATGGTGGAGCCGACCGAATCCGAATCGCAGCACGAGCTGGACCGCTTCATCGACGCCATGATCCAGATCCGCGCCGAAATCCAGGACGTGATCGACGGCAGGCTCGATCGCGAGGACAACCCGCTCAAGCACGCCCCGCACACCGCTGCCGCAGTCAGCGGCAGCGAATGGACCCACACCTACCCGCGCGAACTGGCTGCCTTCCCGCTCGCCAGCCTGCGCCAGCAGAAATACTGGCCGCCCGTGGGCCGCGTCGACAACGTGCACGGCGACAAGAACGTGTTCTGCGCCTGCATCCCGGTGGACGCCTACAAGAGCGAAGACTGATCCAGCACACCCCCTGCCCCGGCAACGACAAAGCCCCGCAGTGCGGGGCTTTGTCGTTTTTCGCATCCGCCAGACCGCGCTTTGCCGGCAGAATGGGTGAACCGTCGGCGATCCGAGCAGAGAATGGAGGATTTTTCTCCTTCCGACCTGAAATCGATCCTCCACTCGAAACGCGCCAACATCTACTACCTGCAGCATTGCCGGGTACTGGTCAATGGTGGCCGGGTGGAAAGTTTCGGCCTCGACGGTGAAAAAGGAAAAGCACGGCGACTGCATTGGCGCGACACCAGGCCGACGGCTCATGCCGATCTTCCACTCCCCTGTTCGCTGCCGCACAGGCAGCCCGGAAATGGCCCGGGCTCTTTCTACCTTCGCCCCACTCCATGCCCATACACCAGGCGCGCTCCCATGTGGCCGGCGCCTGCAAGCAGCAGGAATCCGACGAGGGCGGCGGCGAGCGCAACGGCTCCGGGCGCGGAGGGCGTGGTGCCGTCCAAGCGCAGGAAGAGGCTGGCGGCGTAGGCGACCCAGGCGCTCAGCGCCAGCATCATGTGGCGCAAGGCGTCGCCCGTGGCGGGGTGGTCTTCAGGCAGGCGGGCCAGTTCGTGGAAGCCCGCGGCGGCGGCCAGCAGGCCCATCGCGCAGCCGATCGCCAGCAGCGCGAAGGAAAGCTGCCACAGCGGCCAGCGTGTCCACCACAGGCCCACGACATCCGCCAGCGTGGCCAGCGTCCAGCAGGCCACGGGGAAGTGCACCAGCGCAGGATGCAGTGGGTATTTCATGGCATCAGGATGGCCAGGATCAGGAGGGTCACGCCGGTCACGGCGAAGGCGGCGTGGGTGATCACGTAGCGCTTGAGCGCGACGCGCTTGCCGAGGTGGATCGAGGCCAGGAAGAAGCCCAGCAGGGCGGTGACGATCAGCACGCACAGGGCGATCACGGGCAGGCCGCTCAGCTTGCCCATCAGGGTCGCGATGATCAGGAGCGTGAGGCCGGATGCACCGAAGAGCGCGTGCAGGGCGGAGATCATCCAGGGCGCCATCCGGCCGCGCAGAACGTGGGTGGCCATGTAGAGGCCGCCGGAGGCGCCGATGAGGAAGAGGATCAGGGCGTACTTGAGCATGGGAGTGTTCCGGGTTGCATGAGGAAAGGATCAGCGGTCGGAAGCAAATCGCCCCGCAAGGCGCAGCAGCACGGTTTCGGTCAGGCGTCCGCAGCGCCAGCCGAGGAAGGGGAAGGTGCTGTCGAGCGCGGCTTCGGCGCGTTCGCGCAGGTGTTCTTGCAGCAGCCGCCTGGCGCGGTGCAGGCGGGTCTTGACGGTTTCGATGCGCAGGTCGAGCAGTTCGGCGGTTTCTTCGGTGGAGCATCCCTCCACTTCGCGCAGCAGGAACACGCTGCGGAACGCCGGCGGAAGCTGCGCCACGGCGCGTTCCAGGATGTGGCGCATTTCTTCGCGCGCCGCCGCGGCAGCCGGGTCGCTTTCGTCCACGTGTCGAGGGAAGGCAATGACGTTGCCCATTTCCGGCACGGACTCATCCAAAGTGTCGAAATCCACGGTCGGGCGCCTCCGGCGCAGGCGTTCAAAGGCTTCGTTGAGGGCGATGCGGCACAGCCAGGTGGCAAGCGAGGCTTCGAGGCGGAAGCCGTCGATCTTCTCGAAGGCCTTGACGTAGGCCTCCTGCATCACGTCCTCGATCTCGTGCTCGTCGTCGAGCGCGCCGCGCACCACCCGGTACATGCGCTGGTTGCAGCGCTGCATCACCTGTCGAAACGCCCCGGCCCGGCCCGCGCGCACCTGCGCCACCAGTTCGCTGTCGTCGAGCGCGGCGAAGTCGATCGCCGCGCCCCCCGCATCACCGTCATCGCGCGTCCCCTCGTGTTCATGCCGACAGTGCCGCGAATATGTCACTGCGCCACGGTTCGCGGGAAAACTCGCCGAGCAGGCGGCGGGTCTCCATCGAGGTGCCGTGGGTGGATACGCCGCGCGTGGTCATGCAGCCGTGGCTGGCGCGGATCACCACCGCCACGCCGCGAGGCTGGAGCGCGCTTTGCAGGGTATCGGCGATCTCGGCGGTGAGGCGCTCCTGGATCTGCAGCCGGCGCGCGTAGGCGTCCACCAGCCGCGCGAGCTTGGAAATGCCGACCACGCGCTCGCCCGGAAGATAGGCAACGTGCGCCACGCCTTCGATGGCGGCCATGTGGTGTTCGCAAACCGAGCGCACGGGGATGTCGCGCAGCAGGACGTAGTCGTCGTAACCGCCGCGCTCGAAACGCCGCCCGAGGATCGCGGCGGGGTCGCGGGCGTAGCCGTCGAACCATTCCTCGTAGGCGCGCACCACCCGCGCGGGGGTGTCGCGCAGACCCTCGCGCTCGGGCGCGTCGCCGGCCCAGCGGATCAGGGTGCGGACCGCCGCCTCGGCTTCGGCGCGGCTGGGTCGCGCGGATTCAAGGGGCGCATCGGAAGGCGCTTCGGCAAGCGCGAGGATCGCGGACTGGTCCAGCATCGTGGGCTCCGGAGGATGGGTTCCCTCCGGCAGATGCAGCAGGCGGAAAAAGGTTCCCGCCCGAAAAACGGTTACGGCTCGTGGCGATGCGCCTCGTCGCCGAGCGGGCGGACCACGATGCCGTTGGGCAACATTCGATCACCCGGATGCAGGTCGGCAGGACAGTCGCCGAGCCGGCGCGCGGTGAACTCCCGCGTTTCGCGGCATTCGGGCAGGTTGCGCGGGCAGATTGTGCCGTAGCGGACCTCGAAGCGGCCGGCGTAGTCGGTGCGGAAGTTGCCGCGGAAGGTGAACGTGGTGTCGATGGGGTTGTCGTGCACGCGGCAGGCGGTCCTCACCTGCCATTCCGGGCCGGTTTTGCGCACCTGCGTCTCGCCGCAGTGCTCCTGCCCGGGGGCTTGCGACAGCAGCAGTCCGGCGTCCGTTTCGGCGTCGGTACACTCGCGCGTCACCGCAGGGCGCTCCCTGCGCGCCGGTTCCGCGGTGAGAGTCACTTCCCAAAGGCCGGCTTCACGCTGCGGTAGCGGCGCAACCACGCCTCCCGCGCCTCCCGCGCATCCTGCCGACAGCAGCCCGAGCAGCAGGACACAGCTTGCATGGCGCATCGATTTTCCCCGGTGGATCACGCCGATTCTCCAAAAAAAGTGCGGAGCGGCCAAGCCGCTCCGCACCCGATCGGGACCAATGCCTCAGTGCGAGACGCGACGGTGGATGACCAGCCCCGCGCCCAGCATCAGAAAGCCCAACAGCAGCAGGCCCCACTGGCCCATGGCCGGCACCAGGGCGGGCGGCGGGCGGCAGGCATTGAGCACGGTGCGCACCAGCGGCCCGAGCTGGGTGATGAGGGTGGATGACGGGTCGTCACCGGAGATGGTGTAGTTGCCGTTGTTCAGTGAAGTCCCCGTGGCGGCGCTCGGCACATTGACCGTCATGGTGAAGGTGCCCAGTTGGCCCGGCTGCAGGGTGCCGATGTTGCAGAGCGCCGGATCGCCGGGATTGACCGGTGCCGCACAGGAACCGCCGCCGAAACTCGGGTTGCTGATGCTCACGAAGTTCGTCGCAAGCGGATCACTGGTCTGCGGAAGTCCGACCTCGACCATGACGTTGGTCATCGGGTCGCTGCCGTTGTTCTCGTAGGTATAGGTGTAGGTGACGTTGCTGCCGGCGCAAGCGTTGGCAGGCCCCGTGGCGGAGACCCACAGGCTGGCACCTGCCACCTGGCGTGCGGTGCGTGCGCCGCGCAGGTAGACCGCGCCGGCGTGTGCCGAGGGCGAGCAGCCGGCCGCGATGGCCTTCAGGGTCAGCGTGCTGCCTACCGGCGCCACGCTCGTGTCCAGTGCGATGTCGAACGCCTGCCAATCGGTGAACTTGTGCCCGCCGCTGGTCTGCCAGGGCACACCGCTTTCGCCTGCGAAGTTGTAGGTATGGAACAGCGACGCACCGCCCGCGCCCTTGATCTCGATGAAGAAATAGGGCTGCTCGTGAGGGGCATGGCTGGGGTCTTCCAGCACCGGTGCGGCGTTGAAGCGCACGTGCACCTTGCCGTCGCTGTCGATGTCGCTCGCCGCCACGGTGATGGTCTGCTCGATCGAACTGGCGCGATTGCTGCTGCCGTTGATTTCGTCATGGACGCGCGCGGTATTGCCCGTCCAGGAGAGCGCGCCGCCGGTGCTGGATGCGCTGCCCGGCCCGAGCACCGCCGACATCGGTGCGCCGCCTGCGGTGAGCTGCAGCTGGGCTTCGGTGGTCGGCGGGAAGGTGCCGGTGATGCCGCTGCCCGGCACCTGATAGGCATTCTGGGTCCAGCCGGTGAAGTCGCCGCTGGCGAAATTGCCGTTGGTGAAGTCGGCCTGGGCCATCGTGGCTGCGCCAAGGCACAGGACTCCAAGCAGGGCGGCAACCGCAGGGCGGCGCCGGAAACGGGAAACGGGTTTCATCACGAAAGCTCCTTCTGGCTCGGGTTGGATACCGATGGAACGGGAAAAGGCGGGAAAAGCGGACACGGTCACGGATCGCCGGAAAATAGTACCCAATTTTTATGTGATTCGCATCATATGCGCAGGATCGATCGCAGCGGCAGATGGACGGCAGCCTACGCCCGCGCGCCGCAGGCCGGAACCCCACAAACGCGGGGGAAGAAGCATCCGTGTCGTGGCGTCGTTTCCTGCGACTGCCGGGTTTCCATCGCGACGTCGGGCGAAGGCCCGGACACGCTCAAAGAGCCGCTTCCGCGACGCGGGGCCGTTCGTTTCGGCAGAAAACCGTGCGGCAAGGGCACCGCGCCCGATCCCGTGCAGACCGGGCACACGCGGCCGCTGTGCGGTGGCGGCTTGATCGCGCCCCGCGCCGGCAGTGCCGGGCGCGGGAAATTTCGGACCTCAGCGGCCCTGCTGCGCGAGCCAGGCCTTGATCGCAGGCAGGCGGGTTTCGCGCTGGCGCGCCCGGGTCAGGATGCCGGCGATGGCGCTTTCGGCCTCGCGGCGAGAGCTCGGGGCGATGTGGTCGGCGGCGAAGGCGCGGATCTTTTCCGCCATCTCCACCCGGCTCGATCCGAAACCCAGGCGCGGGTAGTAGCGCGCCCGCGACGTGGTGTCGACCAGGGCATCGACCTTTTCGCGGTGCTCCGCGGCAAAGTCGAACGCCAGGTCGGGGTGCTCCGCCGCCACTGCGGAGATCATCGCCGCACCGTTGGTCGCGCCCGACTCCTCGGTCAGAGCCAGCGCCAGCGCGCGGCGCGCCAGGGCTTCGTCGGCACTGGAGGCGAGCAGCGCGTAATACTGGTCGCGCAGCATGGCCGAAGGCTCCGTGCGCGCCATGCCGTGGATCTTTTCCCAGGTACCGGCATCGGCGGCGCGCGCCACCACGGACAGCACGGCACGGCGAATGTCGGCCGGCAGCGCCGCCGCATCGCTTTGCGGGGCATCGAAGCGGCGCCGCGCCTCGGCCAGCACCGCGGCATCCCCGAATCTTCCGAGCGTCTGCATCAGGCCGGTGCGAAGCTGACGGGTGGCGGCATCGTCCTCGGCGCGCGTTTCCCAGCCCAGCGCCTCGAACTTCCCGGAAAGACGCTTGCGCGCGAGGGCGCGGAAGGACGCCTGCAGCGCCGCATCGCCCTCCAGCAATCCGTCCACCTCCTCGAGCGTTCCGGCCACCATCTGCCACAGCTCGGGCACCGCATCGGCGGGCACCTGCATCGTCAGATCCAGCAGGTCCGCCCCGGGCTGCAGGCCGACGCTGGAAAGCGCGCTCGTGTCCATCATCAGCCCGAGCTGGTCGACCGCCGGCAGCGCGCCGAAGCTCGCCACCAGCGCCTTGAACTGCGCCGGTGCGTGCAGGGTGCGGAAATAGCCCTTCTGTCCGGCATTGACCTGTGCCGGTGCGTCGCAGCCGGGCAGCTCGACCTTCGCCTTGCCTTCGACCAGCGTGCGCACCGCCTCACCGCTGCCCGCGCGCACGGCCACGGGCACGCGCCAGCGCAGCGGAGTCTTGTCGGGACGGTCCAGGCTGAACTCGCCCTGCTCCAGCTCCACCATGGTGCGCCCATCCACGCAGGCGCTGGAAGATCGGATCAGCGGAATGCCCTGCTGCAGGGTGAAATCGTGCGCCACCTGCATGAACTGCCGGCCGGGTGCAGCCTGCTCCATGGCCCGCCAGAGGTCTTCGGTCACCGCGTTGCCGTAGGCGTGCTTGCGAATGTAGCTGCGCACACCCTCGCGCCAGGCGTCCTGGCCGACGTAGTCCTCCAGCATGGCGATGACCGCAGCGCCCTTGCCGTAGGTGATGCCGTCGAAAGCCTGGCTGGCCTGTTCCACGGTATCGACGTGCTGGACGATCGGGTGACTGGTCGCATAGGCGTCCTGCCACATCGCGCTGCGGCTGCTGAAGGCCGTGCGCGTGCCCTTGCGGTCCCACTCCGGATTGAGCTTGCGGGTGGTGCGCCCGGCCAGCCAGGTCGCGAAACCCTCGTTGAGCCAGAGGTCGTCCCACCAGGCCATGGTGACCAGGTTGCCGAACCACTGGTGCGCGATCTCGTGCGCGGTGAGCGAAAAAACGCGCTGCCTGTCGGAGAGGTTGGAGATGGCCGGATCGAGCAGGAAGGAGTGCTCGAAAGTCATGATCGCCCCCCAGTTCTCCATCGCGCTGAAGAACTGGCTGCGCCCGGGCGCGGCGATGTTGTCGAGCTTGGGCAGCGGATAGGCCACGCCGAAATAGTCGTTGTACTCGCGCAGGATGTCGGCGGTGGCCTCCAGTCCGTAGAGCGCCTGCTCGGCCTTTCCCTTCTGCGCGATGACGCCGATCTCGGTGCCCGCGTCATCGCGCATGGCGATGCGGTCGAACTGCCCCACCGCGAGGAACAGCAGGTAGGTGGACATCCTCGGCGTGGTCTGGAACCGCACCTTGCGCCGTCCGTCTTCCATCGTTTCTTCCGAGGCGATGGGCAGGTTGCTCACCGCCGTTTCGCCCGCCGGAACCGTCACGGCAAGATCGAACGTGGCCTTGTGGAAAGGTTCGTCCCAGGAGGGCACGAAGCGGCGCGCGTCGGAGTTCTCGAACTGGGTGAAGAGCGCGCGCTTGGGCCCCTCGGCGGTGGGGTAATCGAGCGCGAACAGCCCGTTGGCCTGGGTGCCGATCCTGCCGGCGTAGCGCGTGCTCAGGGTGTAGGTGCCGGGCCTGAGCTTCCTGCCGAAGCGAAACGTGACGTTCTGGCTGGCGGCATCCACGCTCACCCGGGCCGCGCGCGACCTGCCGCTGGCATCGCTCAGTGCGCTGTCGGAAAACGTCATGTCCACCGCCTGCAGCACGATGCGGTCGGTGGCTTCGAGCACCTCCAGATCGATTTTCACCCGCCCCTCGAAGCGCAGCGCGCCCGGATCGGGCGCGACTTCGATGGCGTAGTGGGAAGGCCGCACTCCGCGCGGCAGCTGGGTGGTGACGGTGGCGGCCAGCGCATCTCCCGGCGCTTGCGCGCTCGGCGCGGTCGATCCGGAACAGGGCGCGACCCCCGCCAGCGCGAGCGCGATGCAAAGGGGCAGGATGGGGCGCATGGGACGACCTCGCGACATCAACGGGCACAGGTGCGCGATCATCCTGCGGCATGCGGCGCACGCACACCGCCGAAAGTCATGGGCGGCCGGGCCGCGGCGAACGCGGGGCGCGACGCGATCATTCCAGATCGAGCCGGAACCCCACGCCGTAGATCGACGCGATCGGCGCCAGCCCCAGCGCCTCGAACTTGCGCCGCAGGTTGCGGATGTGGCTGTCCACGGTCCGGTCGCTGACCACGCGGTGATCGACATAGGCCGCGTCCAGCAGGCGCTGGCGTGAAAGGATCCTGCCGGGACGCTCGCACAGGCAGGCCAGCAGGCGGAACTCCACCGGCGTCAGCGCCACGTCGCGCGATCCGACGCGCAGCGCGTGCCGGTCCGCATCGAGCGAGAACGGCAGCGCCGGCGCGGCGCCCGAAGGCGCGCTGCGCCGCAGCACCGCGCGCAGCCGGGACACCACTTCGCGCAGGCTGAAGGGCTTGCAGATGTAGTCGTCGGCGCCCAGCTCCAGGCCGAGCAGGCGATCCACCTCCTCCACCCGCGCGGTCAGCATCAGGATCGGCACCTGGGACGTCGCGCGCACCGCGCGGCAGACGTCCAGCCCGTCCATGCCGGGCAGCATCAGATCGAGCAGGATGGCATCCACGCGCTGTGCCGCGACCAGGGCCGGCACCACGTCGCCGCGTCCGGCGACGCTCGCCCGGTAGCCGGCGGCGCGCACGTAGTCGGCGAGCGCGGAAGCGATCTTGGGTTCGTCCTCGACGATGAGGACGTGCGGCTTCACTGCGGCTTCCATACGCCCCGCTCCGTGGGTTCCTGCGGCAATTCCACGTCCACAGCCAGCCCGCCCAGGGCCGAGTGTCGCGCTGCGATGCTGCCGCCGTGCGCGCCCGCGATCGAACGGCAGATCGCCAGGCCCAGGCCCGAGCCGCCGCTCGCGCGGCCGCGCGAGCGGTCGGTGCGGAACAGGCGCTCGAACAGTCGCGGCAGGTCGTGGTCGCATACGCCGGGGGGCGAATCCTCGACCGTGAAGCGCAGCATCCGGCCGCGAGGCGACAGTCTGACGGCAACCCGGCCCGGCGCATCGGTATGGCGGCGCGCGTTGAGCAGCAGGTTGTCGACGAGCTGGGCAAGGCGGATGCGGTCACCGCGCACGATCAGCGGCTCCCCGGGCAGCTCGACGTCGACCGCGAGCCCGGCGCCGACCAGCGCGCCGCGATGAGCGTCGAGCACGCCCTCGACCAGCGCAGGGAAATCCACCTGCGCGAAACGGTATTCGAGCGCGGCGCTGTCCGCCAGCGCGAGCTGGTGGAAATCCTCCACCAGCGCCGCAAGCCGCTCGCATTCGGCCAGCAGCGACGCCAGCGCCGCCTCGGTGGTAGGACGCACGCCTTCGATCAGGGTCTGCAGCTCGGCCTGGAGCACGGTCAGCGGGGTGCGCAGCTCGTGCGCGACGTCCTGGCCCCAGCGCTGGCGCGCGCGGCGGTGGCGCTCGAGCGTGTCGGCCAGATGATTGAAGTCGCGCGCCAGCGCGGTGATTTCATCATGGCCCTGCTCCGGAAGGCGCAGGTCATAGCGCCCGGCCGCCAGCGCGCGGGTGCCCTCGGACAGCGCCCGCACCGGCCCGAGCAACCGTCGCGCCAGGGCAAACGCCAGCAGCAGCGCGAGCGGCACGATCACCGCCGCGGTGACCAGCGCACCGCGCCACTGGGTGCGCGCGAACTCGGCCTCCAGCCCGCCGTCCACGCGATGCAACGGGGTGACGTCGAGGCTGCCGATCCGCTCGCCGTCGAGCGTCACCGGCACCGACGCGGCGAGTCGATCCGCGTCCCGCGCGCCGATCACATACCGCCCCTGCGCGTCGACGAGCCGCAGCCGTCCGCCGTAGCCACCGGGCGGTGGCGCGCGCCGTCCGTCCGCATGCACCGGTGGATCGTGCGGCGGCCGCCAGGCGCCATCGAACGGCGCGGCAGGATGATTTTCGCGCGGCATCGCGGCATCGCCGCGCTCCGGCCGCGGTCCCGGAGGCGGAGGAAACGGCGGTCCCGGCTCGCCGACCAGCTCGCCGAAAAGGCGCGGATTGCCGCGCAGGAACTCCCAGTCGCCGTGCAAGGCATAGGCATCGGCGAGCGTGCCCGCGACGCGCTGCGCGCGCTGCGCCGCCACCGCATCGAGATAGGCGATGAAGCCGCGCGCGAACAGACGCTGCTGCCACAGCGCATGGCCGGCCAGCGTCAGCACGCTCAGCGCGGCGCAGGCCAGGAACAATCGCTGCCACAGGCGCATTCGGCCGATCCGTCGCATCAGAAGTACCGGCCACATCTTGCGCAAATCCACGGCGGCGCGCGAGGCGCGGACCGGTCAGGCCGGCGGCGGCAGCGGTGAGGGCCGAGCGCGTCCCTCCTCAATCCGGCTGAGGCCGCACCGGCGGCACCGCTTCGAACCCGTCGGAAAACACCCCCTCCCCGCCGCCTGCGGCGCAAAGCGACTCGGGAAATACTCCCGGCGTGCCGACATCGCCGCTGTCCGCGGCCCAGGAGCCGAATCCGTCGCCCGCCGCCGAAAGCACCCAGCCGGTGACATCGTCGGCGCCGATCGCCTCGCAGCTGGCCGGCTGTCCGCTGGCGTTCTGGGTGCGCGGACCGCCGAGGGTCTGATCATCGTAGGCAAGGCGATCGACCAGCGCCCCGCCGGCATCGTAGAGGTGGATCTGATCGGCGCGCCCGTAGTTGTTCCCCACGCCGCCCGCGCCCAGGCCACCCAGCACCTTGGCGGTTGCCGGCAGGCCCCAGGCGGCGCGGAACGCGGCCGCGTCGCTTTCGGTGATCACCGCGGCCTCCCCGGCGGCGAGGCTGCCCAGCGTCGTCAGCGGGAACACGCCGGGGGTGGCGTTGGCGTCATCGAGACTCCAGCCGCTCAGGTCGATCGCGGCTTCGCCCAGGTTGGTGATCTCGACGAACTCGCCGCCGCCGCCCGAATACATCCATTCGGTGATGCGCAGACCGGAACCTGCGTCGAGCGCGTAGGTCAGGCGCAGCGGACGCAGTTCGCTGTACTCGGGAACGAACGAGACCGAGCCATAGGCATTGGTGGAGGTCGCCATGACGTAGTAGTCCACGCTCTGGCCGCCGCTCGCGGAAACCGGCAGCGGCGCGCCGTACACCCCGTCGCCGGCGGCGCCGTCGCCGGAGGCGCCGTCATCGAGCATCGTCGCGCGCTGGTAGGTGCCCGAGCGATCCGCGCGATAAAACAGCTCCACCTTGGCGATGCCCGCGCTGCCCACAGCCGCCACTGCAGCGGTGATATGGACGGCATCCGACGGCGCAGGCGTGTCATCGGATGCGGCCACCGCCGAAATCGCCGGCCCGACGGCATTGAGTTCGGCGTTGCTGGCCTGCGCCAGATAGCTCGCGCGCTGGGTCACGAATTCCTGCAGGCCGATGCGGCTGGAGCCGCCGCCAGGACCGCCGCCGCCTCCCAGGTTCACCGTGCTGGCGAAGTTGGTGGTGAAATTGGCGTAGGTGTAGAGCTTCTTCGGATCGGCCTGCACCGCGGCGTCGATCAGGCCGCGCAGGGCGGTGAACTTCGGGCCGAAATAGTTCCAGTCCAGGTCGCGCAGCACCGTGCGGTAGTGCGCCATGTAGCGCTGGCGCAGCTCGGGCACCGCCAGCACGCGGCTGAGCACCGGCTTGCCGGCTGCGGTGAAGTTCCGGGTCGGGGACCAGTTGTAGACGCTGAAGCTCTCGTTCGCGTCGCGCTGGATCAGGTGCAGGCGCCCGTCCAGCGGATCGCGGTAGGTGTTGAAGTCGCAGCCCTTGTTGACGTAGCTGTCATCGTCGGTGAGCAGGTTCTCCAGCACCACCGACCAGATCGAGGGATCGATCGCGAACACCTGATCCACCTGCGGCCAGTTCGTGGTCATGTTGGCGGTGTTGCTCAGCGCGTAGGTCACCGCGATGAAGGTGCTCCACGGATCGGTCAGGCCGCCGTCGTCATCCAGCTCGTAGGCGGTGTAGCCGGACGCGGTGGGGCCGTTGTAGGCCAGTCCCGGCCCGTTGGGATTGTTCGAGCACTCCATCCGCAAGCCGTCGGCGTCCTCGAAGTAATCCCGCAGCATGCGCTTGTTGCCCTGCTGCACGTTGATGTACACGCCCCAGTTCTGGCCGTTTAGGCTCACCACGACGTGGTTGGCGCGCATGTTGGGAATGAACTGCGCCACGTAGTTGTTGTAGACCACCTCGCGGGTGAAGGTCGGGTCCATGAAGCCGTTGTTGAGGTTGAGGGTCTTGTAGCCCCACAGCTCCTGGTTTTCGTGCTCGTGGTCGAGCTTGAGCTTGAGCGAGAACTTCTGCGACCCGCTCGGCAGCATCGTGTACGAGGTATTGCCGCGGATGCGCACGCCGACATCGGGATAGGTCACGCCCTCGAAGGTGAGGTCGGCCAGGATGTAGGTGTCGGTGTTGTAGTTCGCGCGCAGCAGCGCTTCCCAGCCGGCGTCGTGGAACTGCAGGTGCACGGTGCGCAGCACGCTGGTGTCGTAGAGATCCTGCGCCGCTGCGGTGCGCGTATCGGACAGGACCAGGGCGAACGCCAGCGCCAGCGTGGCAAGCCACGCCGTACATGCCGACGAATGGAACCGGGGGGCGGAAATCATGGCGTTCTCCTTGCGGAAAGACACCGCCCAGCTTACGCAAACGATTGTGCAGATATCTGGGAGATTGCGGAGGCGGCCGGTCGTGCGCCCCCTTGCATGCGCTCCGCGGCCACGGCGCGCGCAACCGCGGCCATGAAGAGGCGCGCGCAGGTCGAACGCCGAAAGGCGCCGCGATGGCATGCACGCCGCGCATCCCGATCAGCCGCGCGGCGGCGTCTCATGGCCGGCACGACTATGCGTTCGACGAGGTGAAGCGGCCCACCCCCATCGCGTGCGACGGGGATGGGCAGGCCCGCATCACTTCTGCTTCCAGGCCCCGCCCGCGTCCTGGTACCACCAGCCCCCGCGCGCGCTCGAAACCCACTGGCGCGCGAAGGTTTCGCGGATCTGCCCTTCCCACTCGGGGTGGCCGTTGGCCACCGCGATCTCGCGGTAGACCGCGGCGCGGTCGCGGTTGTCGTCGGCCACCGCCTGGTTGACCGCGGCGCGGTCCTTGAGCCCGAGCGAACCCGCGTCGCGCACCACGACCAGACCATCGCGCCCGAAACCCAGCGCGCCGCTGTCGAAGTGCGCGGCAAGCTGGCTCTGGAAACGATCGGCCATGCGAGCCTGGATGGCCTGGATGGCCGGGGTGCGGATGGTGATGTCGGGCGTCTGCGCGTGCGCGCTGGAGATGAAGAAGGAAAGCAGCGCCATGCCGCCGCCCTCCTGCGCAGGAGCAGGAGCCGGCGTCTGGCCACCGGGCAGCTCGTCGCCGATCACCTTTTCGACGAACTCGCGCGCGGCTTCCTGCGCCTCGGCGGCGGGGAAATACACGTTGATCGTGACGCAGGCCGACAGCACCATCAGACCGAACGCGGCGAGAAACCATCCCAACTTGCGCATGACAGACTCCGGAAAGGAACGAGAGGGCATTGGAACGCAAAGACGCTCCGGATTGAAACAGGCAATGCATGAACGCAGGGCGCACGCGACCGCGCCCGATCAGTCGAACACCGGCATCTGGCCTTCGGTCGCGGCCTGGAGCCGAGCCACCAGCACCGGCCAATCCACTTTCTTCTGGTGCCCGATCACGTTGACCCGCGGCAATCCCGAACCGTCGACGATGACGTAGCCGCCGCCGTCGGCCGGCCCCGCCCCGCCCATCGTGCAGACGTTGTTGGCCAGCACGCACGACAACCCGATGCGGGAATAGCCGAAACTGGAAAACGCCTTGAGCACCTGATTTTGCAGCCCGGCGGCCAGCCCGCCACCACCGACTTCGGTCAGCTCGCGCACAGCGCGCTGGCTGATGCGCTGCTTCTCGCCGCGTCGCGGCACGGTGCGGAAAGCCGCGTCAAAGGCCACCGGCTCCCAGTCCACCAGGCGCAACCCGTGAACTTTTCCGTCAAGGCGCCCGGTGATCTCGCCAAAGCCGAAGGCGCGGGTCAGGGGCGCGAGGTCCAGACCGGAAAAATCCATGCTGGCCGAAAGCATCGGTGCCACGCCGAAGGGACGCTCCATCGACAGTCCGGAAACGCGCACTTCGCCATCGAACAGCGCCGCGTGCAGGCCACCGGCGAATTCCAGCCGCTGGTTCTCGTAGCGCACCGAGGGCAGCTCGCCGGACACTTTCCCGGTGAACGCAGGCCAGCCGAAGGCGGTGCTGAGAGCGCCCAGATCGGCCTCGCGCAGGGCCAGGGACAGATCCAGACGCTCGCCCTCGGCCTGCGGCGCATAGTCCAGCGCCGCCAGCTCCAGTTCGCCGCCCAGCAGGGCGACCTGCACCGGCTCGGTCAAGGCCACTCCACCACCCGCGCTGCGCAGCGCCAGGCGCGCCGGCCCCAGCGCCAGCGAGTGCATGTGCGCGGCGCGCCACGACAGCGAACTGTCCACCGGCTCGGGCGCGTGCCGCATGCGCAGCTTCCCGTCCAGCCCGGTGGCTCCGAAGCGCGCGGAGCCGTCCTCCACGTCCACCTGCCGCAGCGTCAAATCCATCGCGCTCCAGCGTCCTTCGCGCAGCTGCACGCGCGCGTCCGCCGCACCCGCGAGCCGCAGCCCCGCCAGCCCCAGACTGGCCGACAGCGCATCGAGGTAGCGCGCCTGCGCCACGCCCAGATCGGGCAGCACCAGCCCCACGTCGGCCTCGCGCAGCGCCAGCGCCGGCTGTGTTTCCAGCGTGCCGCTCGCCTCCAGTTCCAGCGCGCCAGGGTCGCGCCAGCGCAGCGACTGCGCGCGCCAGGCTCCGGCCGCATCGCCGCGCAGGCGCAGGTCGAATCCGACCGGATGCTCAGGCAGTGCGGCATAGAACGCCCCGGCCAGCAGCTCGCCGCCGCGCAGCTGGAGGTTCGAATCGACCTGCGTGGCAGCGGCCTCCAGGCGCAGTTGCAGCACTCCCTCGGCACGCAGGCCGGCCGCGGCGATGCTGCCGTCGGCGGTATCCAGCCCCAGGCCGGAAAGATCCAGCGTCCCGCCCAGATGCACGGCATCGCCCTGGGGTTCGATCCGCCATTTCGCATCGATTCGTCCTGCGGTGAGGTGCGCGTTCTCCCAGACCGTGGCCAGCAGGGGCTGAAACCAGTCGGCCGGCACCTCGGCCAGCTCCAGCCCCAGCGCCGGATCGTCGGCGGCCGTGGAAGCGGTGATGCGCCCGCGCCCTTTGCCCAGCTCGATCCGCAACGCGCCCTCGTGCAGGCGCAGGGACAGATCCAGCCCCGCTGCATCGCGCGAAGCGACCTGCCCCTTGCAGCGCCACCCGCCGTCGCCGCGGCGCTCGAGCCGGCAGCTTCCCTTCAGCGCGCGCCAGCGGTAGCCCAGCTCGCCCGCGTCCAGGCGCGCCGCACGCAGCTCCAGCCGGCCACGGGTTGCGTCATCCGGCCAGTCGAGCGTGATCGCCACCTGTTCCAGCCGCGCCACCGGGGTTTCAAGGCGGTCGATTTCCAGCGTCGCCACGCGCGCCGCACAGTTCGCGCCGCCCAGCGCCAGCAGCAGCCCGAGCAGGCGAACGGGCGTCTTGTGCGCTCGATGACAAGGGTCCATGCTCGCAGGATAGCCCCATCTCCCCACGACGCGATGAAGCGCGCCCTGCTTGCCGAAGATGATCCCGTCAGCCGCAGCTTCCTGAGCGAGGCTCTGGCGCTGGCCGGCTGGCAGGTGGAAGCGTTCGAACGCGGCGAGGATGCCGCCGAAGCCGCCATCGCGCACCGGTTCGACGTGCTCATCCTCGATCTCAACCTTCCCGGCGAAGACGGCATCGCCAGCCTGCGGCGCATCCGCAACCGCGACGAACACGCCAGCGCCGACGCGCCGGCGCTGGCGCTCACCGCCGACGACCGTCCCGAACAGCATCGCCATCTGCGCCGTTCCGGCTTCGACGCGGTGGCGGTCAAACCGCTGTCGATGGCGCGGCTGGAAGCCGCGCTGGCCGCAGCCGGCACCGGGCTCGATGCCGGTACGCCGAGCGTCGCGGCCGCGGTCGATCCGGACAGCCTGCCGGTCTGGGACGATGCGCCGGCGCTGGCCGCGGTGGGCGGGAGTCTCGAAACCCTCGCCGCGCTGCGCTCGCTGCTGGCGGGCGACCTGCCCGGCCAGCTCGCCACCGTGCTGGCCGGTCCCGGCTCGCCGCAGGCGCGCGACATCCTGCACCGCCTGCGCGCGGCCTGCGGATTCTGCGGTGCGGTTCGGCTGGCGCAAGCCGCCGCTGCGATGGAGTCCTCGCCCTCGCCGCCGCCCGAGGTGCTGGTGCGGTTCGCGCAGGAAGTCGAGCGCGTGCTGGCCACGCCCTGGCGCTAGCCGCGCAGACACTCGTCGCGCATCCGCATCGCCGCACTTGACAGCGCCCTGCCCGTCGGGTTCTTCTTGCATCATGTTGCTGCGCACCATGACCACGACCATGACGATTACCACTCCAACCGGGGTGCGTCCGGTCGTGCGCTGAAAGCAACGAACCCGGCCCCGCACCCCGACGAGGATGCAGGGCGCGCCGCGACCTCATCCCCGAGACGGTGCGGGCCTCACTTCCCCGAGGTCCCGATGAACGCCCCCCAGCCCGATCAATCCCCTTCCGCCGCGGCCTGCGCCGACGGCGATTCCGTCATCGCGCACAAATTCGGCGGTTCCAGCGTCGCCGACGCGACGCGCTACCGCCACGTCGCCGACCTGCTGTGCGAGCGCGACGACCCGGTGCAGGTCACCGTGGTCTCGGCGATGAAGGGCGTGACCGACGCGCTGGTCGCACTGGCCGACGCGGCTGCGCAAGGGCAGGACTGGCAGCCCGCGCTCGCCGCGCTGCAGGAGCGCCACCGCACCACCGCGCGCGAACTGCTGGGCGCGCACGCCGACCTCACCTGCGCCTGGATCGATGTGCAATTCCAGGAGCTGGGAGCGATCCTCGGCGCCATCGCCCTGCTCGGCCCCTCCGGAGAAATCGCCAAGGAGCGCGTGCACGGCATGGGCGAGGTGCTGTCCGCGCGCCTGCTGGCCGACGCGCTGCGCGCCCGTGGCGAGGAGGCCGTCGCGCTCGATGCGCGCGAAGTGCTGGTGGTGGGCCGCAACGACCTGGGCATCGCGGTGGACTGGGACACCAGCGCCGAACGCCTGAAGCTCTGGCGCGCGCAGCACGGGCAGCGCCGCATCATCGTCACCGGCTTCGTCGCGCGCGACGCGCACGGTGTGGCGACCACGCTGGGGCGCAACGGCAGCGATTTTTCCGGCGCGATCTTCGCCGCGCTGTTCCACGCCGCCGAACTGCACATCTGGACCGACGTGGACGGCGTGCTGTCCGCCGACCCGCGCGTGGTGCCCGACGCCGTTTTCCTGCCGCGCATCTCCTACAGCGAGGCCTGCGAGCTGGCCTACTTCGGCGCCAAGGTCGTGCACCCGCAGACCATGGCCCCGGCGATCGCGCGCAACCTGCCGATCCTCATCCGCAACAGCTTCAATCCGGCCCACCCCGGCACCCGCATCGATGCGCAGGGCGACACCGCCAGCGCCGCGCTCGCCAAGGGCCTGTCGCTGGTGTCGAACCTGGCCCTGCTCAACGTGGAAGGCAGCGGCATGATCGGCGTGCCCGGCACCGCCGAGCGCGTGTTCGCCACCCTGCGCGACGCGCAGGTCTCGGTGGTGATGATTTCCCAGGGTTCTTCCGAACACTCGATCTGCTGCGTGGTGCGCGCCAGCCAGGCCGAAACCGGCAAGGCGGCGCTGGAGCGCGCCTTCGCACCGGAGCTGGCGCAGGGCCAGATCCAGAGCGTGCACCTCGAAACCGGCATCAGCGTGCTGGCCGCCGTGGGCGACGGCATGGCCGGCCGCCCGGGCGTGGCGGCGCGCTTCCTCGCCACCCTCGCCCGCGCCCACGTCAACCTGCGCGCCATCGCGCAGGGTGCCTCGGAGCGCAACATCTCCGTTGCCATCTCCAGTGCCGACGAAACCAAGGCGCTGCGCGCCGCGCACGCGGGTTTCTGGCTTTCGCCGCAGACCATCTCCATCGGCGTGATCGGGCCGGGCAAGGTCGGCGCGGCCCTGCTCGACCAGCTCGCAGAGAACGCCCCGCGCCTCCTGGCCGAGGCCAACATCGACCTGCGCCTGCGCGCCCTCGCCTCCAGCAGGCGCATGTGGCTGGGCGAACACGATCCGGACTGGCGCGCGAACTGGGAGCGCGCGGGTGCCGTGGACTTCGATGCCTTCACCGCCCACGTCCACGCCGCGCACCTTCCGCACGCGGCCATCATCGACTGCAGCGCCAACCCCGAGGTGGCGGAACGCTACGCCGACTGGCTGGCCGCCGGCATCCACGTCATCACCCCGAACAAGCAGGCCGGCTCCGGCCCGATCGGGCGCTACCGCCGGATCCGCGCCGCGGCCAAGGCCGGCAACGCGCGCTTCCGCTACGAGGCGACGGTGGGCGCAGGGCTGCCGGTGATCCAGACCCTGCGCGATCTCCTCACCACCGGGGACGAGCTGCACTCCATCGAAGGCATCTTCTCCGGCACCCTGGCCTGGCTGTTCAACAAGTACGACGGCAGCCAGCCCTTCTCCGCCCTGGTGCGCGAAGCCCACGCGCTGGGCTACACCGAGCCCGATCCGCGCGACGACCTCTCCGGCACCGACGTCGCCCGCAAGCTGGTGATCCTGGCGCGCGAGGCCGGGCGCGAGCTGAGCCTTTCCGACGTCGAAGTCGAATCCCTGATCCCGCCCGGGCTGGAGAGCGGCAGCGCCGACGATTTCCTCGATGGCCTCGCGGCGCACGATGCCGCCATGCAGCAGCGCTTCGACGCCGCCCGCGCGCGCGGCGAGGTGCTGCGCTACGTGGCCACGCTCGACCGCGCCGGCCGCGCCCGCGTCGCCCTCCTCGCCCTGCCCGGCAGCCACGCCTTCGCCCACCTCAAACTCACCGACAACGTGGTCCAGTTCACCACCCGCCGCTACAGCGAGAACGCCATGGTCGTCCAGGGCCCCGGCGCCGGCCCGGAAGTCACCGCCGCCGGCGTCTTCGCCGACCTCCTGCGCGTGGCCGCGGCGCTGGGGGCGAGGGTGTGAGGGCCGGGAATCAGGAATGAGGAATGGGGAATCGTGAAAAGCAGGTGAGTCCAGTCCGGAGCAGACCGTCCGGGCACCTCCATTCACCCCCGGGAACCTCGAAAACTCCCGTCGTTCCCGCGAAGGCGGGAACCCCGCAATGCTCCGAACTTTAGCCGGAACCTCAACTTCGTCATCCCGACGAAGGCCGGGATGACGGAAGCTAAAGTTCGGAGCATTGGGGAACCCCGTGACTCCAACATATTGAAAAACAAAGATCAGGGATTCCCGCCTTCGCTGGGATGACGTGGAAACTGGTTCAGGCCATCCTTGGTGGTTCCCGAGCCGTCGGATACTGTTGCGGTACCGGCAACCCGCCTGGTGGCCCCAGTCATCCTTGCCGGGTTCTTGGCCGGTGCATGGTGCGCGCTCTGCCACCGCCCGCCATCGTGCCGGCGGGCACGACCATATCCCTGCTGCTGCTTGCAGGACTCATCCTCTGGTCGGGATTTGTCCGGCCAAATGATTGATCTGGAACGCAAATCAAGGCAAGAAGTGCTGTAGACTCGACCGCGCACTGCCATTGCAAGGAGAGACCCTGATGCCCCCCCCCCATGTTCGCATCTGGAAGGCACTGACGACGGTGCTCGCGCTGTTCATGCTGCCGTTCGCGTCAGCCTCGGCGTTCGTCGATCCACCGACCTTCTCGCCCGCCCAGCCCTATGCGGGGCAACCGATCGAGATGTCGGTAAGCGCAGGATATTGCCACGGCTTCGCATACCCGCCTGCAGGTTACCCTTTTGTCGAGGCGCAAAGAAACGGTGACATAATCGATCTAATCATTACGGGATCAGAAAGAACCGATCCATTGTTTTGCATGATTCAGCCACATACAATCACCGAAAATATAGGTGGATTCCCCGAGGGAAGCTATACTGTTAGAATACGAATCCGAAGCATGAGCAGTCCGAACTATCCAATTTTGCCGCCAATCTCTCAGGCAAATCTTCAAGTCCGGGGGACGCCACCATCCGTGACGGTATCGGCGACTAGCAATATCTTGCTGTTAATTCTAATCGGAATCATTATTGGAGTGGCCGCTCTTCGAGAAAGAATATCAGCAAAGTTTCTCCTAAGCGCCTTCCTTATCGCACCCATCACTATCTCACCGCTCGCTCATGCACAATTGATAGAAGATACACTGGTAATCTTCGAACTCGTCCGATCCGAGCAAGGACCGAACCCTGAGGGTATCGTCAACGGATTCGATCCTTCAGCCGGCCTCCCTCCGCCACTCGGTGCGCTATCCGTGGAGAACCCGCAATCCGTTCAGTATTTCATCCCGCATCCATTCCGGGCGAAGGGAGATTTCAAAGCCTATCTCGATGCCAACCCGGAACTGCCGAGAGCGCGCCTGGAGCAGATGATCGTCGTGCGATACCCGCCCGGCGCCGATACGGAAGCCGCCGTCTCCGCGCTGCTCGCCGACGATTTCGTCAGGCATGCGAAAGTACCGATCGAGGTGGATCTGAGCCTGCGCCCTGGCACTTCCGGCAAGACGCCGCCCACCATTCAAGGAGCTGCAACCCAATACTGGATCGGTGCCATGAGCTTTCCCGCCGCATGGGCCCGCGCAGGCGGATGGGCGCGGGTGGGGGTTCTGGATAACGGTCTCCATACCGACCACTCCGACCTTCGGGCGCAGGATGCGAGCGGATTCCTTACGGGCGGAAACTTCACTCCTTCTGCCGCGATAGACATCGGTCGGCATGGGTTCCCAAACCCCATCGATTTCAACGTAGATGAAATGGAGCCCGTCCCAGTCACGCCGACATCCCAAGCTTGCGATACCGGCAACGGCCTCATGATTCCCGCATATGCAGGTCATGGCACGCATGTCCATGGCTTGATTGCCGCAAATCACATGAATAGCAATGGCGTGGTAGGAACCTGCAAAAACTGCACCCTGGCCTCCGTAAGAACTATACGTGACGTTTGCTATTTTCCAGGAATTGTGTACCCAGAGATGAATCAAGCCGCCCCTTGGGTTGGCCTGACACTCCTTGCCGAGACGGGCACCCAGGTCGTGAACATGAGTTTCGGCGGACAAGGAAATGGCACCTTCGATTATCCGAAAGATGCCTGCGCTGACCCACTGTTCCAGAACGATCCGGAATGCCTCACCATTGCCTACGCCAGTTCTCAAGGCGTCCTGATGGTAGCCGCGTCGGGCAATGATCGGGGGAGGCTCAACTTCCCCGCCAGCGATCCTCGGGTAGCCAGCGTGGGCGGGCTGGATGAATCCCTGGACTTCTGGGATGAGGACAAAGACCCGCCTCCAAACCACAGCGACAATTGCCCGTTTTCGCCAACCTACCCCGACATGGAGTGTGGCTCAAACTACACCGTAAACGCTGCAACCGACGCCAAGCAGGAGCACGTCGCGCCGGCGCGGCGCGTGCTGTCCACGCTCTATCCCGGCATGGCCTGGAATCAGGCCATTCTCTGCGACGACGCGGCCCTCGGAACGAACGGCGACGGACAGGGACCGTGCACCGGCACGTCCATGTCCGCACCGCTGGTATCGGGACTGGCGGGTATCCTGCGTTCGATCAATCCGCTGGTGCTGCCGGGCGAAGGCGTGCTGGATCCGCCCCACCACGGCATCCGCTCGGTAATGATCCAGAGCAGCATGCTTCCCACTTTTCCGAACACATGGGATCCCAGGCTCGGATATGGAACGATCAGGGCCGATTCGGCGGTTGCCGCCATGCTGGGACACAGCGACGGCAAGGCGATGAAGAATCGCCTGACGCCGCTCTTCTCGTTCTACGGCGCGGCCGCGAAAGACTGGGCGCACACCACGGTGCCGCAGGCCGCGCTGGCCTTCATGATCAATCAGGCGGGAAGCTACCAGCCACAGGGGGCACTGACGCCGGGCTATCCGAGCTTTCCGCATCAGTACCCGACACCGCCGCCGCCGTCTCCGCGCGCCAGCGCCTACGTGCTGACCACTGAGTTCAAGACCGATGCCTCGCATCCGGCGCTGGTGCCGCTTTACTGGCTGGACCGCTCCCGTCCCTGGCCCGCGGGGTGCACGCCCGGCGTACCGGGCTGCAACGGCGGCAACCGCGACTTCCTGCTGCTGACATCCGCCGCGCAGGTGCAGACCGCCAGCAACGCCGGGTACGACTATCGGGGGCTGCAAGGCTATGTCTACCAGTCCTGCACGCCGGAGCCCGCCTGCATTCCACAAGGCGCGGAACGCCTGTGGCTCAAGTGCAAGACCGCCGATGACGATTGCGCGGTTTTTCCGGAGCGCGACCGGAGCAGCTTCGAGGCACAGGGCTATACGTCGGCCTGGCCGACCGGGTCGAGCATGGTGCTCGGCTACGCCTATCCGAACGTGGACAGCGACGGCGACGGGCTGATCGACGGGTTCGAATACCTGCTCGGCACCGATCCGAATCAGGTCGATTCCGACAGGGACGGCGTTCACGATGGCGTGGAGTATCCGCAGGCGGGAGTGCCGAAGTCCGACCCGTGTTCGGCAGGCCGCTGCCGGCCCCACTATCTGTTCGACGATGGTTTCGAACCAGCATCGTGAAATTTCTTCTTCCGACACCCCGACCCACCCATGTCCAGCCCCATGAAAAGCGCCTTCTCCCCCGCCAGCATCGGCAACGCCTGCGTCGGTTTCGATCTTCTCGGTCACAGCATTGCGGGGCCTGGTGATCGGGTCGGCGTGCAGAAAACCGACGAACCTGCGGTACGCATCCGTGCAATCCACGGGTTGGATCTGGCGCTGCCGTTGGATGCCGAACGCAATACCGCTGGTTGCGCGCTGATCGCGCTGCGCGAGGCGCTGGCGCTGCCGTTCGGTTTCGAGATCGAAATCGAAAAAGGAATCCCGCTGGGTTCGGGCATGGGTGGTTCGGCGGCGAGCTGCGTGGCGGCGCTGGTGGCGGCCAACGCCTTGCTCGATGCGCCGCTGTCGCGCGAGGCGCTGTACCCGTTCGCCCTCGATGGCGAGGCCGTGGCCAGCGGCTCGCGCCACGGCGACAACGTCGGCCCGATGCTGCTGGGTGGCCTGGTACTGACCACGGCCGAGCGCATGGTGCGGATCGAGGTGCCGGCGGACTGGCACTGCGTCCTCGTGCATCCCGAGCAGGTGCTGGAAACCCGTCGCGCGCGCGAGGCGCTGAAGGGCCACTACGCGCTGGGCGAGTTCGTGGCGCAGTCGGCCAACCTCGCCCAGGTCCTCATCGGCTGCATGAAGGGCGACGAGGATCTCGTCCGCGCGGGTTTTGCCGATGTGCTGGTGGAACCGCGCCGCGCGCCGCTGATTCCCGGTTTCGCCCAGGTGAAGCAGGCCGCGCTCGATGCGGGAGCGTTTGGTGCCAGCATTGCGGGTGCCGGGCCCAGCGTCTTCGCCTGGTTTGCCACACGCGCCGAGGCCGAAGCAGCCCAGGCGCCCATGCGGGCCGCGTTCGCGCGGGCCGGTTTCGACAGTCAATCGATGCTATCGCCGGTCGCAGGACCGCGCGCGGAGGTGCTGTGATGCGTTTCGTATCGACCCGCGGCCAGGCCGCATCCGCCACCCTTTCCCAGGCCATCGCCGCAGGGCTTGCGCCCGACGGCGGGCTCTACGTTCCCGAGTCCCTGCCGAGGCTTTCTCACGCCGACTTCGAAGGCCGGGAAAGCCTGCCGGAGATCGCCGCAACCCTGCTGCGCCCCTTCTTCGATGGCGACGCGCTGGCCGACGCGCTGGACGCGATCTGCGCGCAGGCTTTCGACTTCCCCGCGCCGCTGCGCCGCCTCGACGACGGCACCGGGCTGCTGGAACTGTTCCACGGCCCGACCGCCGCGTTCAAGGACTTCGGCGCACGCTTCCTGGCCGCGTGCATCTCGCGCCTGCGCGCCGGTGCAAGCGAGCTGCTCACGATCGTGGTGGCCACTTCCGGCGATACCGGCGCGGCCGTGGGCGGGGCCTTCCACGGCCTGCCCGGCGTGCGCGTGGTGATCCTCTATCCGGACGGTCGCGTTTCACCGCGCCAGGCGCACCAACTGGGTGCCTTTGGCGACAACGTGCGCGCGTTGCGCGTGGCCGGCAGCTTCGACGACTGCCAGGCGCTGGTGAAGCGCGCGCTCAACGACGGCGAGCTGCAGGCGCGCGTGCCGCTGAGCTCGGCCAACAGCATCAGCCTCGGGCGCCTTTTGCCGCAGATGAGCTACTACGCCAGCACGGCACTGGCGCACTGGCGGGAAACCGGCGAATCGCTCAACTTCGCGATTCCCACCGGCAATCTCGGCAACGCGCTGGCCTGCATCCTCGCGCGCCGCATCGGGCTTCCGATCGGCGAGGTGCTGCTGGCGACCAACGCCAACGACGTGCTGCCGAAATTCTTCGACGGCGGCGCCTACGAACCGCGAGCCAGCGTGACCACGCTCGCCAACGCCATGGACGTGGGCGCGCCGAGCAACTTCGAGCGCCTGCGCTGGCTGTACCCGGACGAGGACGCGCTGCGCGAGGGCTTTCGTTCGATATCGGTCGACGATGAGGCGATCCGCGAAACCATCAGCGAGGTCTGGACCCGCCACGGTGTGGCCATCTGCCCGCACACCGCCACCGCCATCCACGCGCTCGACAGCCTCGCGCTGGACGGAAGCTGGGCCGTGGCCGCCACCGCGCATCCGGCCAAGTTCGAGACCATCGTCGAGCCGCTGATCGGCGATCTCGTTGCGCCTCCGCCGGCGCTGGCCGCGCTGCTGGCGCGACCGGCGCACGCCGAGCCGATGCCGTCCGACTTCGCGGACTTCCGCGCGCGACTGGAGCACACCTGAGCGATTCGGGCTGCGTGTCCAATGCCCGCGGGCTTGGCTACACTTTCCCGATGAACGTCGGAATCCTGCTGCTGACCCATCCGGGCGCCGGTGCGCACTACGCCCCGCTCGTGGAGCGCCTTCTGGGGCACCTGCCTTTGCCGCTGGATCACTTCGAGGTGGGCTTCGACAGCGACCAGGAGCGCGCGCTGGTGGATGCCAGCGCGGCGCTGCGGCACGTGGATCGCGGCGAAGGCGTGCTGATCCTGACCGATCTCTACGGCGCTTCGCCCAGCAACCTCGCCGCTCGCCTGGCCCGGATCGGCACGCCGGCGCGGCGCGTTTCCGGCCTGAACCTGCCGATGCTGCTGCGGGTGTGCAACTATCCCGAGCAGACTCTGGACGAACTGGCCCTCACCGCCGTTGCCGGCGGCAAAACCGGCGTGGTGCTCGATCATGCGTGAACGCGAACTTGCCATCGTGAACCGCCTCGGCCTGCACGCGCGCGCCTCGGCGCGGCTCGTGCAGCTGCTGTCTGGCTTCCGCAGCCAGGCCACGCTGACTTTCGGCGGGCGCAGCGTCAACGGCAAGAGCATCATGGGCGTGATGCTGCTCGCCGCCGCCCAGGGCGCGCGCGTGATGCTCACCCTCGACGGCCCCGACGAGGACCAGGCCATGGCCGCGGCCACGGCGCTGTTCGCGCGCGGCTTCGACGAACAGGCGTCGCCCTGATGCACCCCTTCCCGACCCATTCCGGAGCCAGCCGGCGGAGCGCCTGCTGAAATGCGCAGCGAACAGTCCGGCGTGACGGCCTCGCGCGGACTGGCGCTCGGGCGCGCGCGGATACGCGCACCGCGCATCATCGATACCGAGGAACGCAGCCTGCCGTCCGACGCGGTCGAAAACGAGGTCGGACGCCTGCAGGACGCCATCTGCGCCGCGCGCACCGAGCTGGCGCGGCTGCGCGACCGGGTCCAGGGCGCACTGGCGCAGGAAGTGGGCGAGTTCATCGACATGCACGCCCTGCTGCTGGACGACCCGGAACTGCTTGCCGGCCTCACCGGCCTGATCCGCACCGGTCGTTTCACCGCAGGCTATGCGCTCAGGCTCCAGCGCGACCGGCTGGTGGCGGTATTCGACGCCATGGATGACCCCTACCTGCGCAGCCGGCGCGAGGACGTGGAACACGTCCTGGGGCGGGTCCACGCCGCCCTGCAGCGCGGTCAGGACGAAGGCGACATCATCGGACTGGCCGGCGAGGTGCTGATCACCGACAGCGTCGCACCCACCGAGCTGCTGCCGATGGTCGAACGCGGAGTGGTCGCGGTGCTGGTCTCGCGCGGCAGTCCGATGTCGCACAGCGCGATCCTCGCCCGCAGCCTGGGCATGCCGATGCTGATCGCGCCGGCCGAGGCGCTGGCCGCCATCCCGGAAGGCGCTGCGGTGATGGTCGATGCCGGGCGCGGGCAGATCATCGTGGAGCCGGGCGCCGAAGACCTGGCCGACCTGCGCGAGCGCGAGCAGGCCGAGGCGCGCGAGCAGCGCTCGCTGGTGCGACTGCGCAACGCCGCCACCCGCACCCTCGACGGCGCGGACATCGCACTCTGGGCCAACGCCGAGTCGCGAGACGAGGTCGCGCGCGCGCGCCAGCTCGGTGCCGCGGGCGTGGGCCTGCTGCGCACCGAGTTCCTGTTCCTGCAACGCAGCGAACCGCCGAGCGAGGAGGAACAGTACGCCGCCTACCGCGACGCGATCCTGGCGATGGAAGGCCGAACCGTCACCCTGCGCACGCTCGACCTGGGGGCCGACAAGGCCGACGCGGCGGGCATCGCGCTGGCGCACGAACCCAATCCGGCGCTCGGCCTGCGCGGCGTGCGCCTGGCGCTGGCCCGCCCCGCCCTGCTGCGCACCCAGCTTCGCGCCATGCTGCGCGCCGCCGCGCACGGCCCGGTGCGCATCCTGGTTCCGATGGTCAGCCGGCGCGAGGAAATGCTCGCGATGCGCCGCGCGCTGCGCGAATGTGCGCGCGAGCTGCGCCGCGAGGGCCACGCCGCCGCACCCGACACTCCGCTGGGCGCGATGATCGAGGTGCCGGCGGCGGCGTTCGCGCTGCCGACGATGCTCGACACGATGGACTTCGTTTCGATCGGCACCAACGACCTCATCCAGTACCTGCTTGCCGCCGACCGCGCCAACGACGCGCTGGGCGAGCTGTTTTCGCCGCTGCATCCGGCCGTCATCCGCGCCCTGCACGAGATCATCGACGCCTGCCGGCGTGCCGGCACGCCGGTGGCGCTGTGCGGCGAGATGGCCGGCGATGCGCGCTGCACGCGCCTGCTGCTGGCGCTGGGCCTGAGCGAGTTCTCGATGCATCCGGCCAGCCTGCTGGAAGTTCGCGCAGCGGTGCGCCGCTGCGAGCTGCGCGCGCTGCGCCGTCGCGCCGGCGCGTTGCTGCGCGCGCGCGACCGCGCCGCGCTGGAGCGCCTGCTCGCCAGGCTCCAGGCCAGTGCGTCCTGACGCGGCAGTATCATGCCCGCCTGATTTCCAAGGGTAACTTTTGTCATGGCCAACTGGCTGATCCGCAACGCCCGACTCGTCAACGAGGGACGCGAGTTCGAGGGCGACCTGCGCGTGCGCGGCGAGCGCATCGAGGAAATCGGCATGGGCCTTGCGGCCCGCGCCGGCGAACAGGTGATCGAGGCGCACGGACGCTGGCTGATGCCGGGCATGATCGACGACCAGGTCCACTTCCGCGAACCCGGCCTCACCCACAAGGGCGACCAGGCCAGCGAATCCGCGGCGGCGGTGGCCGGCGGCATCACCAGCTTCATGGACATGCCCAACACACGGCCGCCGACGCTGGATTCGGCCGCGCTGGAGGCCAAGTACGCCGGCGCCGCCGGGCGCTGCCGGGCCAACTACGGCTTCTACCTCGGCGCCAGCAACGACAACCTCGAAGCCATCCGCGCGCTCGATCCGAAGGCCGCGCCCGGCATCAAGGTGTTCATGGGTGCTTCCACCGGCAACATGCTGGTGGACGATCCCGGCACGCTCGATGCCATCTTCCGCGACGCGCCGACGCCGATCATCACCCACTGCGAAGACACGCCGATGATCGAGGCTGCGCAGGCCGCGGCGAAGGCGCGCTTCGGCGAGGAAGTGCCGGTCTCGATGCACCCCGACATCCGCTCGCGCGAGGCCTGCCTCAAGTCCTCGCGGCTCGCCGTCTCGCTGGCGAAGAAGCACGGCACCCGCCTGCACGTCCTGCACATCAGCACGGCGGAAGAGCTGGCGCTGTTCGACAAGGGCCCGCTGTTCGACGCGAACGGCCGGCTGCGCAAGCGCATCACGGCGGAAACCTGCATCCACTTCCTGCGCTTTTCGCGCGAGGACTACGCCGCGCGGGGCAATTTCATCAAGTGCAATCCGGCGATCAAGGACGCCCGCGACCGCGACGCGCTGATCGCCGCGCTGGCGGGCGAGGTGATCGACGTGCTCGCCACCGACCACGCCCCGCACACGCTGGAGGAAAAGCAGCAGCCCTACCTCTCCGCGCCTTCCGGCCTGCCGCTGGTGCAGGAGGCGCTGGTGGCGGCGCTGGAGCTGGTGCACGAGAAGAAGCTCACTGCGGCTCAGGTGGTACGGAAGTTCGCCCATGCCCCGGCGCAGCTCTTCGACGTGGCCGAACGCGGCTTCCTGCGCGAAGGCTGGTTCGCCGATCTGGTGCTGGTGGATCCCTTCACCGGCTATACGGTCGAGCGCGACAAGGTGTTGAGCAAATGCGGCTGGTCGCCGTTCGAAGGCACGCGCTTTTCCTCGCGTGTTGCCGCTACCTTCGTCAACGGCGAGCTGGCCTGGGACGGCCAGCGCCTGGTCGGCGAACCGCAGGGCCGGCGGCTGGAGTTTGCGCGGTGAGCGGAGCGTTTCGCCGGCTGCTCGCGATGCTCGCGGGCGTGATTCCGCTGACGGGTATCGCAGCGGCATCGACGTTTGAGTCGCCAGCCATCGCAGCCGCTGTCGGGATCGCATCAACCCCGCGCATCGAGCTTGCCCCCTCCCCCCAACCCTCTCCCCCACGCGAGCGTGGGGGAGAGGGAGCGAAGGGCGTCACGTTTGCCGCAACCTCGATAGCCCTCTCCCCCGAGCACGCTCGGGGGAGAGGGTTGGGTGAGGGGGGCTCTTCGTCCGCCACTGCCCTGCCCCAATCGGTACAACAAGGAAGTCTGGTCTTCGGGCAAACCCGCCCCGGCAGCACCGTGAGCCTGCACGGCAAGCCGCTGCGGGTGTCGTCCGACGGGCGCTTCGCCTTCGGCGTGGGCCGCGACGAGGCGCGCGATGCAAGGCTGGATGTGACCTTCCCCGATGGCCGCCGCGAGCGCATCGACGTCGCAGTGAAAAAGCGCGACTGGCCGATCGAGCGGGTCAGCGGCGTACCGCAGCAGACCGTCGATCCACCGCCGGAAATCGCCGCGCGCATCGCCCGCGAGCAGGCCGCCGTCGCCGCCGCGCGCACGCGCGACGAGGACTGGCCGGACCTTTTCGCCGGCTTCGTCTGGCCCGTCGAGGGGCGCATCAGCGGGCGGTTCGGGCGCCAGCGCGTCTACAACGGCACGCCCGGCGCGCCGCATTCGGGCGCCGACATCGCCGTTCCACAGGGCACACCGATCAGGGCGCCCGCCGCCGGCCTCGTTACGTTCGCCGAACCGGACCTCTACCTCACCGGCGGCACCGTGCTGATCGACCACGGCCACGGCGTCGGCTCCAACTTCCTGCACCTTTCGAAGCTGGACGTGCGGGTGGGCCAGCGCGTGGAACAGGGCGACATCATCGGCCGCGTCGGCGCCACCGGGCGCGCCACCGGCCCGCACCTGCACTGGGGGCTGACGTGGTTCGAGGTGCGGCTGGATCCCCAGCTGCTGGACCTTCCGCCGCGTTGAGCGTCTCAGCGCAGCAAGCTGCGCTCTATGGGCGGGGGCGTCCATTTACCGGTTTTCGGGTCCGGCAGGATCTGCGCTGCTCGCGGCGTCTCGGTGCGGCCCCGCGTATTTCTTCTCTCCCGCCTGCACCGCAAGCTTGAGCCGATTTTCCGGCGGCGGCAGCGGGCAGGTCGAAAACGCGTTGAAGGCGCAGGGCGGGTTGTAGGCCAGGTTGAAATCCACGGTCACGCGGCCATCGCGCGGCGCGGGCGCGTCGAGGAAGCGCCCCGCGCCATAGGTTTCCCGGCCCGAGGTGCGGTCGGCGAAGATCAGGAACAGGCTGCCGTCGGGATTAGCCAGCGCCTCGATGCGGCAGGTCTTGCCCTCGCGTTCGAACACCACCGCGCCCGGATTCGGCTCGGGGCTGAGCTGGCCGATGACGTTGGCGATCTCGATGGTCGCACCTTCCGGGTGCTGCTCGAAGCGCGCCTCGATGCGCCACGAGGGGTCGGTGTCGAAGTAGTCCAGGCCCGCAAACGCGGTTCGGGTGCGGGCCCTGGCATCGCGCACCCGCAGCGCAAAGCGCCCGTCGCGCTCGATCAGGTTGAAGCCGGCGGCACCTCCGTCAAAGGTGACCTGGGTCGGCTCACCGCGGCTGTCGGGACGCAGCGCCAGCTCCCCAACCGCGGCCGGCGCACCGTCGATCTCCACGCCCTTCGCATGGGCGAGCACCAGCGTCACGACGCCCTCACTCAAGCGAATCTCGCCCAGATGCTCCGGGCCGACCGCCAGCACGATGTCGCTGTCGGAGGCCGCACCCACGCGGTGGGATCCCGGCTCGATCCAGTGCAGCCCCACCAGCGACAGCCAGCCCAGCGGCTGCCGGAGCCCCTCCTCGCGCGCCTGGCGCTGGCGTGCGATCTCGGCGAGGTAGTCCTCCGCCCCACCTGCCGCGGCGGCCAGAGGAAAAAGCAGGAGAAAAAACAGCAGGCGGTTCATGGGAAGCTCCAGGGATCGGCGTCGCGCAGGCGCATTATGCGGCGTCACGGCGCACCCGGCCGGTCGCGCAGAGCCGGCCTTCGATCAGCGCCCGCGCAGGAACAATCGGTCGAGCTGGGTCTTGTCGAGCAGCACCCAGGTCGGGCGGCCGTGGTTGCACTGGCCCGAGCGCTCGGTGGCCTCCATGTCGCGCAGCAGCGCGTTCATTTCCGGCAGGGTCAGGCGGCGGTTGGCGCGCACCGAGGCGTGGCAGGCCATCGTGCCCAGCAGCGCGTTGCGTTCCTCCTGCACCCGGCGCGTGCTGCCGTGGGCCATGAGGTCGGCGATCACGTCCAGCGCGAGCTGGCGCGTGTCCACGCCTTCCAGCAGCGCGGGAATGGCGCGCACGGTGAGGTTCTGCGGGCCGCTGCGGTCGATCTCGAAGCCGAGCGCGGCCAGCGCCTTCGCGTGTTCTTCCGCCGCCGCCGCCTCGCGCTCGCTCACCGCCAGCACCATCGGCACCAGCAGCGGCAGGGCGCGGATGCCCTCGCCTTCCTGCGCGCGCTTGAGGCGCTCGTAGCTGATGCGCTCGTGCGCGGCGTGCATGTCCACCACGACCAGCCCCTCGGCGCTCTCGGCCAGGATGAAGATGCCGTGGAGCTGCGCCAGCGCGTAGCCCAGCGGGTGTTCGTGCGCGGCTTCCGCCTGCGTAGGCGCGTGCGCGGCAGCGGCGGGCTCGCGCGGTGTCTGCGGCGTGCCGTAGAGCGCCGCCATCGCGCTGACCTGGTCGCGCACGTTGAGCCGCAGCGGTGTCTGAAAGGCACCGAACGGCGTGGCTGCGGCGTAGCCCTGCGTTGACGGGCCGGGCGATGAGGAAGCCACCTGCGCTGCGGCTTCCGGCAGCCGCAGCGGCTCGGAACCCACCTCGCCGGCGCGGGTTGCGGCCAGCGCGCGGTGCAGGCTGCGGTAGAGGAAATCGTGCACAAGGCGCTGGTCGCGGAAGCGCACCTCGCTCTTGGCCGGGTGCACGTTCACGTCCACGCGCGTGGGATCCATGTCGAGAAACAGCACATAGGCCGGGTGCCGCCCGTGGTAGAGCACGTCGGCGTAGGCCTGTCGCACCGCGTGGGTGACGGTGCGGTCGCGCACCAGACGCCGGTTGACGAAAAAGAACTGCTGGTCGGCCTGGGCGCGCGCCGCCGTGGGCAGGCCGACCCAGCCGCTCAGGCGAAAGCCTGCGGCCGCTTCGTCCAGATACAGGCTCTGCGCGGGAAACTCCGCGCCCAGGGTTTCCCCCAGACGGCGCAGGCGCTCGGCTTCCTCGTGCGAGGGCCGCCAGACGCGCACCGCCTTGCCGTTGTGCGAAAGGCGCAGCTCCACGTCCATGCGCGCCAGCGCCAGCGCGCGCAGCAGCTCTTCGATGTGACCGAATTCGGTGCGCTCGGCGCGCAGGAAGCGGCGCCGCGCCGGCACGTTGTAGAACAGTTCGCGCGCCTCCACCGTGGTGCCCTGCGGATGCTGCGCGGGCATCGGCTCGCCCATGCGTCCGCCGTCGCACTCGATGCGCCAGGCGCGCTCGGCGCCGGTCTGGCGCGAGGTGATGGAGAACTGCGAAACCGAGGCGATCGAGGGCAGCGCTTCGCCGCGAAAGCCCATCGTCGCCACGGATTCCAGGTCTTCCAGCGAAGCGATCTTGCTGGTGGCGTGGCGCGACAGCGCCAGCGCCAGCTCGTCCTTCGCGATGCCCGCGCCGTTGTCGCGGATGCGGATCAGGCGCGCGCCGCCCTCTTCCAGCTCCACTTCCACGCGCGTGGCGCCGGCGTCGAGCGCGTTTTCGACCAGCTCCTTGACCGCAGAGGCGGGGCGCTCGACCACCTCGCCGGCGGCGATCTGGTCCACGAGCGTGTCGGGCAGCAGGCGGATGGGCATGGGACAGCGGTCCAGTCAGCGACGCGCGCAGCGCAATGCGCGCGGGCGCCGCCCCTGTCAGAGGCACGCGCCCGCAGCGAAGACCCGGAACCGCACGGGCCGCGCCGGCGCGGTGGCAGGCCCGGCGCAGGCGTGCGGGAGGCGGTTGCGTCAGTCCAGCAGGCTGGCCGGCACGTTGCCGCCGTTCTCGGCGATGCGACGGAGCACTTCCTTGTGCAGCCACACGTTCATCTGGGCCGAATCGTCCATGAGTTTTTCCGGGCAGCCCAGCTCCTTGGCCATCTCCTTGCGCGCGCCGAAGCTGCTGTCGAGGTCGAGCAGCTTGAGCAGATCGACGATGGAGGTCTTCCAGTTGAGCTTCTGCGGATTGGCGGCGGCCTTCTGCTCCAGCAAACCCACCACGTCCACCGCGGAAATCGCCTTGGGTGCCTCGGGCACCGGCGCGCCCGCCGAGGGCGGAAGCTCGGCAGGATCGACGAAGATCACTTCCGGAACCGGCTCAGGCGCGGGTGCCGCCTTGGCGCTGCCCATGCCCAGCTTTTCCATGATTGAAGAAAACAGTCCCATTTTTCCATTCCTTGCGGCAGCGATCGGGCCTGCGATGTTGCCAGCTTCCGGGCGCTTTGCAAAACCCCCGGCGCGTTCCGCCCGCGCGGGAGCCATGAATGGAAAATGGCGATGCACTCCCGCCCGGGCGGTTCATTCGAAACCATCGCCGAACACCCGCACCGTGGGCACATAGGTCTGCGCCTCGACCGCGCCGCGGTCGATGTAGGTGAAGGCGAGGCGCGGGCGGCCGTAGACATCGGTGGTCGACTGCCCGCCGGGCGGATTGCCCAGGCCGGTGTTGACCACGGGCGATCCGGGCAGGGGTTCGAAGCTGGCGGGATCGAGCTGCGGATCGGCCGTGGAGTTGCCGGTTTCCAGATCGACCACCGGAACGCCGTTGGAAACGGGGATCGGCATGTGGTTGAACACCCGCCGGATGCGCGGTGCGGTGGCTGCGCCGGCGCCGGTGATGGTCATATCGAAACGCGCTTCGCCGCGGATCACGTTGTTGAACAGGTCGAAGTGGCCATCGCTCTGCAGCCTCAGCGCGAAGTCCTGCGCGCCGGTGCCGGCGTCGATCGTGGTATTGGTGACGGCGAACTGGCGATCCGGGTTCAGCGCCATCGAGGTGAACAGGACGTCGACCAGTGCCCAGGTGCCGGCGATGAACACGCCCTCGTTGTCGTAGACCAGCGCGTTGCGCAGGCGGATGTCGTGGCGCGTCGAATCCAGCGTGATCGCGGTTCCGCCCAGATAACTCGATGCCGTCGCGCGATGGCCGTGGACGATCACATCGTCCACTTCGATCGATCCGAAGCCGTTGTAGACATGCAGGCCCACCGGCGCGTTCGCCGCCGTGCCGTTGCGCAAGGTCAGGTTCGATATCGAGATCAAGGGGGTGGCACCGACGATCGCGCTGTTGCGTCCGATCGAAAGAACCGCCGAAAGTCCTTGCGCGTCGATCGCCGTGGCGCGTGCATCGAGCACCTGGGCGGTGCAGCCCGAGTCCCAGCCGCCGCTCAGGCGCAGATCGTTGACGTTGGTGCCAAGCAGGGTCGAGAACTGCTGGGTCCCATTGAAATAGACGCGCCGGACCAGGCGAATTTCATGGTCGCCCGAGGCGAAGCCGCCGAGCGCCGCCAGGGCTGCGCGCAGCTGCGCCTCGTCGGTCACGCAGTGGATGGTGGCGGCGCGAGCCGACAGTTCCGGATAAACGGCAGAAAGCAGGACGCAGATCAGCAGGGGCAGGCGAGACATGTGCGGCTTCCGGATTGGACGTGCGGTCTGATACGCAAATCCGTGCGGAATCCCTTCATCACCGCCCCGAATCCGACTCGCGGCAGCACCCGCCGAATCTTCGCCGTTCCCGCACCGGGTGACCGCGCCACAGCCTCACAATCCGGGAGGCGCGTTCTCGAAGCCATCCTCAAACACACCCTCTCCCGCCACAACCGTCACCGTGACCTCCTGGCTCGCGGCGATGTAGTAGTGGTCATCTCCGGCCTTGAGCGCACGCAAGATGCAACTGCCGGGTGCCAGCGCATCGAGAGTGTTGCCCTGGATGGCGCAGGAGCCGAAACCGTCCGTAACAAGGAAACTCACGGCACCCGTGCCCGAACCGCCCTGGGTCGTGAGCGCGCTGGTGTTGCCGACCGGCAGCGTGTTCGGCGAGGCGAATGCCGTCAGGGGAGCCTGCGCCGCGGGCGTGATGGTCAGGTTCACGCTGGCGCCCTGTTCGGGATAGGGAAACGCCTGTGCCTTGGTTGCCGTGACCGTACAGGCCCCGGTACCGATGGCGGTCAGCGTATTGCCGCTGACCTCGCACGCGCCGGGTCCGGCGGTGACGCTGAAACTCACCGCACCAACTCCCTGCCCGCCCAGCGAAGACAGCGCGCTGGTGTCGCCGTACGCAATCGCGCTGGGCTCGGCAACGGCCAGCAGCGGCATGGGGCCGGGCGGCGACAGCGGCACGCCGAAAGGAACGCCCACGCTGTACGGACTCAGGTTCGTGCCGCTCAGATCCTGGACGGGAGAGGTCGAGCCAACGGCCGCAGCATTGAACGTCAAGATGCGATTGCTGGCCGGGTTGCCGTACTGCGTGCGGCTGATCATCAGGCGGCCGGTATGGGAATCAAATCCCAGCCCGACGAAGTAATGCCCAGGCTCTTCGTGCAAATCGGCGCTGTGGATCGAATGCAGCGGAGCGGCATCGCCGCTGGCTTGGTCGTCGAACACGTTGATGTGGCCGATGTTGCCCGCAGGTGGCGGTTGCGGAGTGATTTGCAGCACGAAAATTCGTCGCGTGGACGGATCGTAGGCCACGCCGCGCGCGTTGGCGACAGACGGCCCGGTGATCATCCGGGAGGGCGGCACGCTGCCGCTCGAGAGGCGATGGTGGAACACGATGCGCGCGGCGTAGGATGGCGCCGGCTCGGAATCAAGCACGGCATATTCGTCGCTGGCCGGCAGGTAGAACAGGTGGCTCGGATTGTTCAGACCGCTGCCCCCACCGCCACCACCCCAATTGATTTCCCGGATGCTCCTCACCGCATCGCCGCTGGCATCCAGCGGATAGGTGTCGATGCAGCAGTTGTACGCGATCACGCCCAGTTCGTTGTGCGCGAAAACAGGCGCATTGGCGCGGGTCTGTCCGAGTCGTGGCGGATTGATCACGCGAATCGGTGCCACGTCGCCGCTGGCGAACGCCGGAAACACCCGGACGGCCTGCCCGCGGAAATCCGATATGTAGATCAGCTGTTGGTTCGGCTCATAGGTGCCGAACAGCGGCTCGCGTATCTGGATGCCCGGGCCTGCGATCTGGCGATACGGCGTCATCGTGCCCTGCGCCAGGCTGGTGAACTGGCTCAGCGGGTGCGTGCTGCCTTCCGGCGCTCCCATGCCCCCAACCATGATCTCGGCACGGCAGAGCGGCACGGAAAGCGCGAGGCAGGAAAACAGGCAGGTGGCGAAAAGGGCGCGAAACATCGGGGCAACTCCTGTACAGGGGTGCCCGTCCGGTACGCAGAAACGCGCTGGAAAACCTCAGCGCGGTGACGAAAGGTTCCCGACAGTGCGCGCAAAACGCCTTCCGCATGGCAGCAGCCACGGCAGCGCGCCGTGCCTGCCGCAAACCTCAGACCGCGCGCTGTCCGCGCTGCCCGCTATGGCCGCGATGGTCCTTGCCGCCCTGCCCTGCGCTGCGGGCAGGCTTTGGCGCAGGGCGCGAGGCGGGATTGCCGCCCGGACGCTGCGATCCCTGCTTTCCACCCGGACGCGCTCCGCGCTGGGCCTGGGTTTGTCCGGGGCGGCGCGCGGCCTTGAGGGAAGCATCCATCTGCAGCGCCCTGGAGGCCTCGTAGCCTGCGACCGCCACCAGCGTGATGTCCTGCTTGAGCAGGCGCTGGATGTCGCGCAGCAGCGGGCCTTCTTCCGGCGACACCAGCGAGATCGCTTCGCCCGTGCTGCCGTTGCGGCCGGTGCGGCCGATGCGGTGCACGTAGTCCTCGGCCAGGGTCGGAAGGTCGAAGTTCACCACCAGCGGGAGCTGGTCGATGTCGATGCCGCGCGCGGCGATGTCGGTGGCCACGAGGATGGTGACCGAGCCGTCCTTGAAGCCGTCCAGCGCCTTGACCCGCGCGCTCTGCGACTTGTTGCCGTGGATCGCCGCGCTGCGCACGCCGGCCTTTTCCAGCCATTCGGAAAGACGGTTGGCGCCGTGCTTGGTGCGGGCGAAGACCAGCGCCTGGCGGCGGCTGTCGGCGGCGATCAGATGCAGCAGGAGATCGCGCTTGCGATCCGTGTCCACCGGGTGGGCGCGGTGCTCGATGGTGGCCACCACGCTGTTTTGCGGGGTCACCTGCACCTCCGCCGGATCGCGCATGAAGCGGTGCGCGATGTCCTTGATCTCCTGCGCGAAGGTGGCGGAGAACAGCAGGGTCTGGCGGCCCTGGGTCGGCAGCATGGCGAGGATGCGGCGGATCGCCGGCAGGAAACCCATGTCGAGCATCCGGTCGGCCTCGTCCAGCACCAGCACCTCGATGCGAGACAGATCCAGGTGGCGCTGCTCGACGTGGTCGATCAGACGACCGGGCGTGGCCACCAGCACGTCCACGCCGCGGCGCAGCGCGTCGGTCTGTGGCCCCATGCCGACGCCGCCGAAAATGACCGTGCTCGACACCCGTGCGTGGCGGGCGTATTCGCGCAGGTTGTCATGCACCTGCAGGGCCAGCTCGCGCGTGGGCGTGAGGATGAGCGCGCGCGGCGTGCGCGAAACCGGGCGACCGGGCGTGGCCGCCAGGCGCTGGATCAGCGGCAGCGAGAACGCGGCGGTCTTGCCGGTGCCGGTCTGCGCGCCGGCGAGCAGGTCGCGGCCCTCCAGCACGAGCGGAATGGCGCGCTCCTGGATCGGTGTGGGGGTGGTGTAGCCGAGCGCATCGAGCGCACGCGTGATCGCGGGCTCGAGCCCAAGCGAAACAAAAGACATGGATGACTCCTGGGAATGAAATGCCCGGACTTTCCCGCAGTCACGGCATGACGATCTGAAACGGGAGATGCGGGCCGGCTTGGGCCGCGAGCGACCGTGCAGCATGGCGACGGTGCTTCGCGCTACACGCTCGGGAAGGCGTGATGCAGCGCAACAATCCGAGACACTTTACGCGTTCGCGCACCGATTGACCAGCGTTTGCGCGCCGGCACCGCAGGCCCAATTCAGCCTGGCAGGTACGCGATGGCCTTCAATCGACGCGGATCAGGGCGAGCGGATCGGCGCCTGGCTCACGGCAAGCACCGAGGTGCCGAACCGGATCGGGAATCGGGTGACGCTGAACGCAAAGTCGCGGTACCAGCCCGCCCTCCGCCGGCAGATCGTGCCAAAAAGCCCGCCGGGAGCGGTAAATCTCACTATCCGCTGGCCACCATCACGCCGGAACATGGTAGCCGTCACGCACACCGCCGCGACGCGATGCAGCCGGGTCACCCTGCGGCCCCGATGCAGGCAGCCCGATCGAAAGGCAAGTCGGAATGGATTCAGCGTGCCACGCCGCCCCGTCACCCACGCCCAGGATCGCCAATGAACACCACTCACACCACCGAAATCCGCCCCTGCGTCCGGACGTCGCAGGCCCTACGTTCCAGCGCTCTGGCGATCGCCATCACGATGGCGCTCAGCAGCGCGTTCATCACGACCGCGTCTTCCTCCGAACTGGCCACCGACGACAACACGGTGGAATCGGGCACCAGCGACGCAACTCCGGCGGCGGATGCTCCGAAAAGCCTGGCCGAAATCCAGGTCACCGCCCGCAAGCGCGAGGAACGCCAGATCGACGTTCCGATCGGCATGGCCGTGATCCACGGCGAACAGCTGGAAGCGGCAGGCATCACGAACATCGGCGACGCCATTTCCACCGCACCCGGTGCCGCAGCCTATGACGCCGGCGGCGGTTTCACCTACGTCCAGGTCCGCGGTGCGTCCGCCAGACAGGGAAGCAACGAGACCGGCTACTACCTCGACGACGTGCCCTTCGATGGCGTGACGGTGCCCTGGTACCCCGACACCCGCTCGTTCGACATCGACAGTGTCGAAGTGCTGAAAGGTCCGCAAGGCACGCTCTTCGGTGAGGGTTCCGTCGGCGGCACTGTCATCGTCAACACCGCGAAACCGGACGCGACCGCTTTCGGTGCGGCAGTCGACTTTTCCGCCGGCAGCACACACGGCGGGAACCTGGGCTGGGGCACCAAGGCCATGATCAACGTTCCCCTGATCGAAGACCGGCTCGCGATGCGCTTTGTCGGTACCAACGAGCGCACCTCGGGCTGGCTGCACAACAACGATACCGGCGAAGACGAAATCAACTGGCAGCGGATCAAGACCGGGCGCGGCAAGCTGCGCTTCACTCCTACCGACCGGCTGACCCTCGACCTGTCGTACTGGAAGTACAAGAACCACTCGCCTGGCGGGTTCGATTACGCCTACCAGAACATGACGGTGGATACCTACTACGACGTCTACAGCGACTGGGATTCCACCAGCCTGCGTGCACGCTACGAGCTCGACGGCTCGGACCTGCTCTATATCCATTCCGATGGCGGGCTATCGCGCGACCTCAACGGGGTCAACGCCGGTCGGGATTACGTCAGTTCGATCGACATCGGGGTAAAAACCGACGAAGTGCGCTGGGGCAGCACCGGCAGCAACCTGATCGACTGGACCGTCGGGTTGTACCAGCGCCACGGCAAGCGGGTCGATTCGTACCACCTGGAAGGATATGACCCCACCCATTCCTCGCACCGCAATACCCCGGTGTCGATCTTCGGCGAGGCGACGTGGAACATCTCCGAGCGCTGGGCCACCTCCCTGGGCGCGCGCTATTTCCGCGAGAAGGTGGACGCCTTCGACTCGACCGCCACCCAAATCAACGAGCTCAAGCACACCTTCACCCACACCAGCCCGCGATTCAGCGTTGTCTACCACCCGCAAGCCGATTCCTCGGTATACGCCACTGTCGCCAACGGCTATCGTTCCGGCCAGCTGCAGCTGATCAATTCGATCATCGCGGGCAACGAACTGGGCATTCCAGTCCCCGACTCGACCCGGCCAGATGAAATCTGGAACTACGAGGTGGGATACAAAACCGTGGTGCAGGATGGCCGCCTGATGTTCGAAGCGGCATTGTTCCGCAACATCTGGGATGACGTGCCGATCTATTTCCCCATTGAAGGCGGCGTCTTCTATGCCCTGATGAATTCCGGCGGCACCAGCACCAAGGGTGCGGAAATGGGTCTGACCTGGATCCCCGATAGCCACTGGACGATGCAGTTCAGCACGAGTTACGTCGATGCCAAGTATCGCGAGGACCAGCCCGGCACGAACTTCCACAAGGGCACACCGGTATTCAACGTCCCGAAACTGCAGCTCACTGGCGGCGTCGGCTACACCTGGCCCATGACCGGCTCACTGAACGGCATCGCCCGCGTCGACGCATCACATTTCTCGCGCCGTGAAACCTCATCTACCGCCGAAGGGGTGGGAGGCGATCCGATCACCCAGGTTTCCGCACGCTTCGGCGTCGAGTCTATGAGTGGCTGGGGTGCCTACCTTTTCGGCACCAACCTGACGGACGACGATGGCGCCGTCGATCCTCCGTATATGGGCCAGGCGACGCGCCTGCGTCCGCGCACCATCGGCATCCAGGTCAGCTATCGCTACTAAGCCGCGTCTGCGCATCGAGGCCAGGGATGGCCTCAGCCACCGTCGCGCAGCGCCCTGCACGCCACGCAACGCCCGGGAGGGCACCATGCACAAGATTCTCGCCCTGTTGCTGATCGGCCTGCTTCACACCCCGGTGCTCCACGCGGCACCTGACGATCAGACCAGGTATGCGCATTCCCTGGACTTGCACGACGCCTGGGTCGGACTGGGGGAAAACATTCCCTTCGAGGCGCAGTGGCGCTCCGACGGCCAGTTCTACTACCGCAAGGCGGTTGCAGGAGGCTATGCGTTCGTCATCGGCAATCCGGAATCGACGCAGGCTTCAGGGCCTGCGTTCGATGCGGAACGCCTGGCGGACGCGTTGTCCAAAGCAACTGGAATCCGGTACGAACCGCTGCGGCTCCCGTTTCGCGATTTCGAATTCGTCCATGGCGCCACTCCTGACTCCTGGGCGATCCGTTTCTATCTGCTTCCCGAGTACGATCGGTGGGGCTGTGAACTGGCGAACTATACGTGCGCCGAGGTCGTCGAAAAGCAGCGTCCGCGGGCCTTTGGCGTGGTGCGGGACATGCGCGAGCCCGGCGACCAGGCGGCACGGCGCTCCCCGGACGGCCGCTGGGAGGTCTATGCGCAAGGTCACAACGTCGCACTGCGTCGCACCGGCTCCAGGAGCGGAAAGCCATTGACGCGTGACGGTAGCCCCGATGCGTTCTACGATCTCGAAACCGTGGCATGGTCGCCGGATTCGCACCACTTCGCGCTATACCGCGTCACACCCGGTGAGCAACGCCTGATCACGCTCGTGGAGTCGGCGCCCAAAGACCAGCTGCAGCCGCGCTATCACGTCCAGCTCTATCCCAAGCCGGGCGACGCCGTGGACAGTGAGCACCCCTACCTGTTCGATCTCACCGGCAAGGGCCATGCCATCGAGACTGACCTTTTCCCCAATCCCTATTCACTCTCACCCATCCAGTGGCGGTCCGACAGCGCCGGGTTCCACTTCCGGTACATCGAACGGGGCTTCCAGACCCTGCGGCGGATCTCGGTGAGCCGCGTTGATGCCAAACCGCGCGTTTCGCTGCAGGAGTCGGCGTCTACATTTGTGGACAGCTGGCATCTGTTCGACCACATGGTGGACGGGCTCGACGACGAAATCTTGTGGGTATCGGAGCGCGATGGCTGGCGGCACCTGTATCGATTCGACGGTCGCAAAGGCATAGTTGCCAACCAAATCACCCGGGGCGAGTGGGTCGTCCGCGACGTGGTCCACGTGGACGATGCCGCGCGCCGCATCTGGTTCACCGCAAGCGGTATGGACACTGGACAAGACCCGTACCAGCGCCAGCTCATGGCAGTGGATTTTGATGGCAGCAACCTGCAACGACTCAGCGCACCCGGCACCGATCACAACGTCTCGTTTTCACCCGACGGGCGTTGGTATGTCGATGTCCACTCTGCCATCGACACGGTTCCTATCTCAGAACTGCGGCGAGCCGACGGCGGCCTTGTCCGAGTGCTCGAGCAGGGCGACGCCGGCAGGTTGCTGAAAACCGGCTGGCGACCTCCGGAAACATTCACTGCGCCCGGTCGCGATGGCGTGACGCCGATCTGGGGCATCGTGGTGCGTCCACGTGACCACGATCCCGCAAAAAAATATCCGGTGATCGAAAACATCTACGCCGGGCCGCATAGCGCCTTCGTACCCAAGACCTTCTGGCCCTTCGACTATCGCAGCGGCGCGGATCGCACGATCGACCTTCAGGCGCTCGCGGACCTCGGCTTCATCGTGGTGATGATCGACGGCATGGGCACCGCCAATCGCTCCAAGGCGTTTCACGACGTGGCCTGGAAGAACCTGGGCGACTCCGGATTTCCCGACCGCATCGCCTGGCATCGCGCGCTCGCGGCAAGGGATCCCTCGTACGACATCTCGCGGGGCGTGGGCATCTACGGCGTATCGGCAGGCGGGCAAAGCACACTCGGTGCCTTGGAGCGGCATCCTGATTTCTACCGCGTCGGCGTGGCGGTATCCGGGTGCTATGACAACCGCCTCGACAAGATCAGCTGGAACGAGCAATGGATGGGCTGGCCGGTCGATCAAAGCTACGCGGAGGCTTCGGGCGTGGTCAATGCGCACCGCATGCAAGGCGATCTGCTGCTGGTCGTGGGCGAACTGGACAGCAACGTCGACCCGGCCTCGACCGCCCAGGTCGCCAATGCGCTCATTGCGGGCGGCAAGCGCTTCGAACTGATCAGCGTGCCCGGCGGAGGCCACCTCCTGGGGCGCACGAGCGGGCCGGTCGACTACGTCAAATCGCGCATGTACGACTTCTTCATTCGCCATCTGCAGGGCCAACCCGCAGCGGGAGGGTGACGCGGTTTTTCCAGCCTGCTCTGACAAGGCACCGTCGCGGGCGAACGCGTACCAGATCGTTCGCCCGCGGGAACGCGGGAGTGGCGGCGTCATCCCCCGCCGAATTACTCCTCGATCGTCGCGGGCAGCAGTCGCGCGGGTTCGGGCTGGGCCTCGACCGCCAGTTCGCCCTCGCGCACCGTCACATCCACCCGGCCGCCGCCGACCAGCGCGCCGAACAGCAGTTCGTCGGCCAGCGGACGCTTGATCTTCTCCTGCAGCACGCGCGCCATCGGGCGGGCGCCCATCTGCGGGTCGAAGCCGTGCTCGGCCAGCCAGCGCCGCGCCTGCGGATCGACGTTGAGCGCGACGTGCTTCTCCTGCAGCTGGGTTTCCAGCTCGATGATGAACTTGTCCACCACGCGCAGGATGTGGTCGAAGTCCAGCCCGCCGAACTGCACCACGGCGTCGAGCCGGTTGCGGAACTCGGGCGAGAAGCTGCGCCGGATGATTTCCATGGCGTCGCTGCTGTGGTTCTGCTCGACGAAGCCCATGCTGCGCCGCGCCGCCTGCTGCGCGCCGGCATTGGTGGTCATGACCAGCACCACGTTGCGGAAGTTGGCCTCGCGCCCGTTGGTGTCGGTGAGCGTGCCGCGGTCCATCACCTGCAGCAGGATGTTGAAGATGTCCGGATGCGCCTTCTCGATCTCGTCGAGCAGGAGCACGCAGTGCGGCGTCTTGACGATCTTCTCGGTCAAGAGGCCGCCCTGGTCGAAACCGACGTAGCCCGGCGGCGCGCCGATCAGGCGCGAAACCGAGTGCGGCTCCATGTATTCGCTCATGTCGAAGCGGATCAGCTCGATTCCGAGCTGCATCGCAAGCTGGCGGGTGACTTCGGTCTTGCCCACGCCGGTGGGGCCGGCGAACAGGAAGCTGCCGATCGGCTTGTCCGGCGCGGCCAGGCCCGAGCGCGCCATCTTGATCGCGGCAACCAGCGTGTCGATGGCCTCGTCCTGCCCGAACACCACCATCTTGAGGTTGCGCTCCAGGTTCTTCAGCACGTCCTTGTCGGAGGCCGACACCTGCTTGGCCGGGATGCGCGCCATCTTGGCCACGATCAGTTCGATCTCGGAAACGTCGATCAGCGTCTTGCGCTCGGATTCGGGCACCACGCGCTGGCGCGCGCCGGCCTCGTCGATCACGTCGATGGCCTTGTCCGGCAGGAGTCGCTCGCCGATGTGCTTGACCGAGAGATCGACCGCGGCGCGGATCGCCTCGTGGCTGTATTCGACCCGGTGGTGCTGCTCGAAGCGCGACTTGAGCCCGAGCAGGATTTCCACCGCTTCGGCCACGGACGGCTCCACCACGTCGATCTTCTGGAAGCGCCGCGCAAGGGCGTGATCCTTCTCGAACACGCCGCGGTATTCCTGGAAGGTGGTCGAACCGATGCAGCGCAGCTCGCCCGAGGCCAGCGCCGGCTTGATCAGGTTGGAGGCGTCCATGGTGCCGCCCGAGGCGGAACCGGCGCCGATGATGGTGTGGATCTCGTCGATGAAAAGAATTGATTAGTCTTCCTTGCGCAAATGTGCAAGGACGCCCTTGAGGCGCTTCTCGAAGTCGCCTCGGTACTTGGTGCCGGCCACCAGCGCGCCCAGGTCGAGCGCGTAGATGGTGGCCCCCTTGAGCACCTCGGGAACGTCGCCATCGACGATGCGCTTGGCGAGTCCTTCGGCCAGCGCGGTCTTGCCCACGCCGGCCTCGCCGACGTAAAGCGGGTTGTTCTTGCGGCGCCGGCACAGCACCTGGATGGTGCGCTCCACTTCCTCCGCGCGGCCGATCAGCGGGTCGATCTTGCCCTCGCGCGCCTGCTCGTTGAGGTTGGTGGTGAACTCGGCCAGCGGGCTGGATGCCTTCTCGTCGATGGCCTCGCCTTCCTTGCCCGCTTCCGGCTCGGCCTTGGGCGCGTCCTGCCCCACCTTGGCGACGCCGTGGGAAATGTAGTTCACCACGTCCAGACGGGTGATTTCCTGCTGGTTGAGGTGGTAGACCGCGTGCGAATCCTTCTCGCCGAAGATCGCCACCAGCACGTTCGCCCCGGTGACTTCCTTCCGGCCGGACGACTGCACGTGATAGACCGCACGCTGCAGCACGCGCTGGAAACCGAGCGTGGGCTGGGTGTCGCGCCCGTCCTCCTTGGGCAGCACCGGCACGGTCTCGGCGATCACGCTGCGCAGGTCGCTCGCAAGGCGGGAAAGATCCGCACCGCACACGCGCAGCACGCCGGCCGCGGACGGGTTGTCCAGCAGCGCCAGCAGCAGGTGTTCCACCGTCATGAATTCATGCCGGCTTTCGCGCGCCTGCTTGTAGCACTGGCCGATGGTGAATTCGAGATCCTTGCTGAACATCGCAATCTCCCTATGCGTGTGCGGCCGCCGTGGCGGGCCGCGATGGCGTGGTAATGGGGTCGTTCACGCCTGTTCCATAGTGCACAACAGCGGGTGCTGGTGCGACCGTGAGAAATCGTTCACCTGTGAAACCTTGGTCTCGGCCACCTCACGCGAGAACACGCCGCACACGCCCCTGCCCCGGGTATGCACGTGCATCATCACCTGGGTGGCCTTTTCCCTGTTCATGCCGAAGAACAGCCGAAGCACTTCGACCACGAAGTCCATCGGGGTGTAGTCGTCGTTGAGCAGCAGCACGCGATAGAGCGGCGGCGGCCGCACTTCCGGCCGCGCCGGCGCCAAGGCCACGCCGTGTTCTTCCTCGTGCTCCGGTTTCGGGGTCGGTTCCTGACTCATGCGGCCAGTATATTGAGGAAGCCGCGCGCTGCGCAGGCGCGGTTCACACTCCGGACATGACCCGCACCGCACGTCCGGCGGCGACATCCAAGGCGCAAGGCGACCTCGCACCATGAACGACGACATCCCGCTGTTCACCCTGCTCGATCTGGCGGGCACCTTCGCCTTCGCCATCAGCGGCGCGGTCGCGGCACGACAGAAGAACCTCGACCTGTTCGGCGTCATCGCCATCGCCTGGCTGGTGGCCTGCGGCGGCGGCATCATCCGCGACGTCAGCATCGGCGCGCTGCCTCCGGCCGGCCTGGCCGACTGGCGCTACCTGGCGCTTGCGCTGATCGCTTCCCTGCTGGCCATCGTCGCCTATCCGGTGCTCGCGAGGCTCGCCCACCCGGTGCAGATGTTCGACGCGCTCGGGCTGGGCTTTTTCGCCGTGTTCGGCGCCCACAAGAGCCTCCTGTTCGGGCACAACGCCCAGGTCGCCATCGCGCTGGGCATCGTCAGCGCGGTCGGCGGCGGAGTGATGCGCGACGTGTTGCTCAACCGCCTGCCGCTGATCCTGCGCAAGGAAATCTACGCCTCCGCCGCCCTGCTCGCCGCCAGCGTGCAGGTGGCGGGCGAAGCCCTCGCCCTGCCGATGGCCTGGGTGTCTTGGTGCGGAATCGCGCTGTGCTTCCTGCTGCGCTACCTGGCCATGCGGCTGGGCTGGAACCTGCCGCGCATCGGACTGGAGAAAAGCAGCCCGGGCGAATGAAAAAAGTCCGCAAACGGAACCTGCCGGCCTGTTCCGCGCCTGGGCGCGAGAGGCGATGCGGCGCCGGAGAGGCCACGGCAAATTGCATCGCGGCCATTCCTTGCTACCCTCGACCCATGAAACGCGCTGCGCTCTTTCTCGAACTGGCCGCATGGATCGCGGTGTTCGTCTGGCTGTTCGCCGGGCGCGGGGCCACGGCGAACCTCCTCTTCGTTTTGCCGATCGTTCTTGCACTGATCGGCCTGCGCCTTGCCGCCTCCATCGTGACCGACGCGTTCGCCTCGGTGTGGCGCGGGATGACCGGGCGGGACTGACCCGCCCGGCGCGGTTGAATCGGTTGAACTCGCGCTGCCTCGCGGTGCCGGCATCCTTCGTCCCGGCTTGCAGTCCGTGCAATCCCGGCAGGGCCGCCTTGTCGTCAAACCCCGCCACCAGCTTGCGTGTCACATCTGCCACGGCTGCACTACCTTGTTTTCATGGACGCCGCGTTTGCCATCGCCATACTTTTCGGACTCGTTGCCGCCATGGTGAGCGGGTGGTTTGCCGGCCTCCTGGTGTTCCTCCTCGTCTGCTTCACCGGACTGGCGCTGCTGCTCGTGGTGGCGCTGCTGAAAAGTGCTGGGCGCAGCTGATTCATCCCGCACACGCCCGATCCATCCCCCGCACCCCGTGCAGCACCACCGACCACTTGCTGCGCGGTACGAGCAGCAGCAGGCTGGCGCGCACTTCGACGGAGGGGATGCCCACGCTGGCCCACTCCGGCGCAGGTCGCAGTGCTGTTGCACCAGAGGGTGTCGATGGTCCAGTTGCATTCCAGCACCTCGATGTCGCGCTCGAAGGCGTCCCTGCTCCAGTAGAAGTGCCCGGTGATGACGTTTGATCCCGCTCGCTCCAGCGCCAGCGCGCCTTGTCCTGCGGGTTGGCGGGCGGGATTTGCAGGCGGTCGAAGTCCCAGCCCGGCGGGGGAGGGGCGTAAGGGGCGCGAATCGCCACGTCATCCCGCGCAAACGCCCTCGGCAAGCACACCGCCTGCCTCCGCACCGAGGTCTGGCCGGCGCATCTGACGCCTGAATCAATATTGAACCGCGTCCGGAGGAAATCCCGCCATCCCGCGCAAGCCTGCATCGTCCCCACTCACCCAAGGTGCTTTCGATGCGCGGCTTCCTGTGGTTTCTTCCGGCGTTGCTCTCTTGCGGCGCGGCCTTCGCGCAGAACAGCGGCATCGACCGCAGCTTCGGCGACAGCGGCATCGCCAGCATTTCCGATCCGAAGGACGCCAGCACCCGCATGGCCGGGTTTGTCTCCTGTGCCCAATCCAGCGGGCAGTTGCGGATGGTGGCGGCGCTGGATGCCACGCAGATTGGTTCGGTGCTGGTGGATGCAGACGGCAACACCGCCAGCAATTTGACGCGCATTCCCGTAACGGAATCGGCCTACCTTCCCGATTACGCCATCGGTGCCTGCATGGCCGATGGCCGCATCGTGATTGCGCGTGAAATCCTCAGCACCGGTGGTGATCGGCAACTTCAGGTATTGCGCCTGAAAAACGATGGCAACCTTGATTCCACATTCGGCCTGGGTGGCGAATCCGTGGTCGACATGGATGCCTTTGCTCCCAACCTCGCCGATATTGAAATGCCGCTGGGCCTCAATCTGGAAGCCGATGGCGGCGTGCTGGTGAGCATGGCACTGGGGACGTTCAGCTTCACGGATGCTGGCCTGGTGCGCCTTGCGGCCAATGGCAGCGTGCGCTTTGCCCGACACTACGCCTCCTTTCCGGACATGCCGCAAGGCAGCCAGACAACCCACGCAAGTGCTGCGGGCTTGACTGGTGGCCAGGTCTGGATGGTGGGCACGGCCAGCCTTGCAGGTGTTGGGACAACGGTGTTTCGAGCGCGGCTGGAAGGCAACAGCGGCATGGTGGTGGACGCGCCGATTTATGGCAGTGGCAGCGAAACGGTTTACGCAGGTGGCGGGCGAATGCTGGCCGATGGCAACACCATGGTGCTGGCCGCGCGTCGCACCACCGACAACCTGCGCCATCTGCCCAGCATGATCGTGATTCGCGGCGACGCCATTTCACGACTCGACTTGCCCGAACCTTTCGCCATCGCCGGTGCGCAGGCCACCGCGCTTTCCTTTTCCCCGTGGACAGGCGCAATGGGCACGGTGATTCCCACCGGCGAAGGGCGCTTCCTGTTCGTGGATGCGCTGGCGCGGATGCCCGATGCCACCGCACCGCTGGCTGCCTATCTGGCGCTGGTGCAACTGGGCGCCTCGGCAGCGGGTGATCAGGTGGATGCGCACTATGGCATCGCAGGCCGCACCCAGTACGCCTGGCGCGGCATGCAGGTCTGCAATGACGGCGCCCCACCGCCGCAGCGTCCGGTTCACGCCACCAACTGGCGTGGCCGCCCGGTGGTGACGGGCTTGCATGGCCGTACCTGCGACTTGGGCAGCGCGCGCGGGCTGCTGGCGCGGGTGCAGTACGCCGCCGACGTGTTCGCGCACGGCTTCGAGTGATCGTTTTGCCATCTCGCGCGCCAGCGGCATTGTTATGCTGGCGCGATGGAAAACCACGACATCACCGGCCTGCTGGAGGATTGGCTCGACGGCGACGCGGCGGCGCGCGATGCGCTGTTCGAGCGCATGTACGAGCAACTCAAGCGCATCGCCATCGGCACCTTGCGCGCGCAGGCCGGGCAGAACACCTTCGAGCCGACCATGCTGCTCAACGATGCGCTGATGAAGCTCCTCGGCGGAGCGGTGCCGAAGGCTTCCAGCCGCGAGCATTTCGCCAGCATCGTGGCGCGTGCGATGCGCCAGGTGCTTGTGGATCGCAGCCGCCGCAGGCTCGCCGACAAGCGCGGCAGCGGCGAGCGCGCCTTGTCGCTGGACGAGGTGCAGCACCTGCCCGCCGTGGCACCTGCGGCGATGCTGGGTTTCGACCGCGTGCTGGAGGAACTGGCACAGCTGGATTCCCGGGCCGCCGAGGTGGTGCAACTGCGCGTGTTCACTGGCCTTACCATCGACGAAACCGCGCAGGCACTCGGCATCCACCCTTCCGCCGTCAACCGCGAATGGGCGCACGCCCGTGCCTGGCTGCGTGATCGGCTCGGCGATGACCACTGACGCCGCCCGCGCCGCGTACCGCGCCGAAAAGGACGCCCTGCAACGCCTGCTCGATCTGGCCGAGTGCGAACGTGCGGCGGCGTTGGAAAACCTGCGCGCCAGCGATGCGGCGCTGGCGGCCGTGGTGGCGCGGCGGCTGGCGTTGAGCGATACGCCCCGCGCCGATCCTGCACAGGCTCCCGCGCCGCCGCGCATCGCGCGCTACGCCATCCACGGCGAACTGGGCAAGGGTGGCATGGGCCGGGTCTGGCGTGCGACCCGTGCCGATGCCGCCGATCAGCAGCAGCTGGCGATCAAGCAAGTGCGCGCCGATCTGCTTGATGCGCATACGCTGCGTCGTTTCGAGGCCGAGCGTCGCATCCTGGCGCGGCTGGACCACCCCAACATCGTTCCGCTGCTGGATGCCGGCACCGATGCCGAGGGCGGCCCTTTTCTGGTCACGCCGCTGGTCGCGGGCGAACCCATCGATGTCTGGTGCCGAGAACACCAGGCGGACATCGCCACGCGCCTGAATCTGTTGCGGCAGGTCGTGGCTGCGCTCGTCCACGCGCATCACCATCTCATCGTGCATCGCGACCTGAAACCGGCGAACGTGCTGGTGGATGGCAACGGCAGCGTGCGTTTGCTGGATTTCGGCATCGCCAAGCTGCTTGATGGCGGCGAGGAGGCCACCGCCGCCGGGCAATCGCAGATGACCCTGCGCTACGCCGCACCGGAGCAGGTGCGCGGTGCGCCACTCGGCGTGGGCACCGATCTGTACGCCATCGGAGTGCTGATGCACGAACTGTTGGCCGAACGTTCGCCTTACCTGGATACCCGCGACCCGGCGGCACTGATCCACGCCATCGTGCACGAAGAGCCGGCACCGTTGCCGGGTCGCGATGTTCGCGGCGAACGCATTCCGCGTGATCTGGCGGCCATCGTTGACTGTCTCTTGCGCAAGAAATCCGAGCAGCGTTATTCCTCCGCTGAAGCATTGCTGGATGAGCTGGATCGACTGGAACGCGGCGAAGCGGTATTGGCCTTGCGCCACCAGCACGGTTATCGCGCACGGCGCTGGCTGCGGCGGCGCTGGCCCTGGCTGGCTGCGGCGATGGTTCTGCTCTCATTGGGTGGCCTGCACACCGTGCGCATGGAGCGCCAGTTGCAGGCCACCGCGCTGGAGCGCGACAAGGCCCAGGCCGTGGCCGATCACTTCGTGACGATGTTCCAGGCCACCACACCGAACGCGGCACGCAACGGCGACATCACCGCACGCGAACTGCTTGCCCACGCGCGCCAGCGCCTGCTGGACGACACGACCACGGAGAAATCGCCTGCCTCACGCGCATCGCTGCTGCTGGCACTGGCGCGCGTGCATCACGATCTTTCGCTGGAAACCGAAGCGGTGGAGCTGAGCGAAACCGCCGTGAACCTGTTGCGCAACGGTGACGATGCCTTCGCCCTGGCCGATGCTTTGCGCGTGGCCGCCGGTGCCAACTACGCCCTCAATCGCAACGACGCCTTCATCCGCCAGACCCGGCAAGCGCTCCAGACGCTCGAAGCCGCAGGCGAAACCGACAACGCGCTCTATCCGCGCCTGCTGGACAACGTCGGCTTCACCTGGTTTCTCGAAGGCGATTTCCAGCGCGCCTGGGCCTACAAGGATCGTGGACTTGCCATTGCCGCCGCGCGTCTGCCCCAATCGCGCCCGGAATACGTGCGGGCGCTGGTCAATGCGGGTGGCATGGCGAGCGTGGCCGGTGATGCGCCGCGTTCGCACGCACTGTTGCTGAAGGCGCAGGACGAAGCGGAAAAACTCTCGCCGCGCAACGAGGATGAAGAAATCTTCATCGCCCGCAACCTGGCCGTGGCCGAGCGCCAATTGGGCCGCCTGCAAGCCTCGCGCGAACGCTTCGCCGCGCTGCTGGAACGCGCGGGCCGCTACTACGGAGCAGGCCACCGGGAACTGGTATCGATCCTGATCGGTGGTGCCGAAACCGCCCTCGCGCAGGAGCGCATCGACGATGCACTGGAAGGGCTTGCCGCCGCCGAGGCCAACGCGCGCCAGTCGTTGCCGCCCGAGCACGGTTACTTCAGCGACATCGAAGGCCTGCGCGGCATGGCCTTGCTCGAACGCGGCGACCTCGATGGTGCCTGCGCCCATCTGGATGCCGCCCGCGCCAGTCGCAGCAGCGAGCACCAGATCAAATCGCAACTGGGCCTGGAAACCGTGGCGCTCGCGCGGTGCGGTTGCCATCGACGCGATATTGGCCCCGCTGACGCCACCGCCGCCCTGAACGCCCTGCAAACGATGGGCAATGCCTCGCCCTGGCAGCTCGCACTGGCGCAACGCTGGGCGGCGCAGTGCGATGAGGCCATGCGATAAATCCGCTCCCGCATCCAGTGGCGAGCCTGCGAGCTGGCGGGCGGTTCCCACGGCCGTGCCTGCGGCACGAAAGCGCCGGTGGTCAGCAGCGCGGCGACGCAGCCGATGGATTCGGGTCGCATGTGTTCACTCGAAGCCATTGCGGAACAGCAGTTTCACCGGAACCACCGCCGCATGGCCGATCCTGTCGAAGCCGGTACTCGCGCCGCCGATGCTGATGAGTGGCGCGACATTGCCGTTGTCGCCCGCGTAGAACGCGAGCACGCGATTGCCGGCATTGCTGTTGGAGTAGATCGATACCAGCAGGCGCTGCGTCATGGAATCGAAGGACAAGCCATAGGGTGCGTCGATCGAGGGAATATCGAGTTGCGTTGCCGCACCTTCGATGGCGCGCAGCGGGGCGACATCGCCGTCGGCATCGGCATGAAAGGCGAGAATGCGCGCGTGCCTGATGCCGATGTTGCCGGGATCGATGTCGTTCGTCAGCACGAAAAGCTGGCGCGTGACCGGATCGAAGGCGAGATACGGCGCCCCGATGCCGATACGGGCCGTTGCGCCCTTGATGACACGCGAGGGCGCGACGCCGCCGTTTGCGGTGCGTGGAAACACCAGCACCTTGCCCAGGTTGGGTGTGGGTGAGTTGCTGAAGTCGTTGTCGCCGATGAACATCAGGTCATTGTCCGGATCGAGCGCCACCGAGACCGGGTTGTTGCCCTGTGTCGGGCTGTTTCCGCCCCAGGCAAGGCTGCGCAGCGTCGTGGCTGCGCCGATTGCCGTGCGCGGCCAGGTGCAGGGCCAGCAACCGCTGCCGACGACGACCAGCTCATCGTGCAGCAGGTCAACGGCGAGGGCATTCGGTCTGCGGTCGAAGCGCGTATCCAGCACACGCGTCGGCGCGACATTGCCATCGGCGTTCGCGGCAAAAACACGCACGGCGTTGTTGCCGCTGTAGTCGGAATCGCCGACGTACAACTCGCCGGTCGTGGGTTCGTAAGCCATCGCCAGCGGGTGCATCAGCTGCGTGGTCGCACCGGTCAGCATGCGCGAAGGTGCGACGTTGCCGTTGAGTGCCTGCGAAAACCCGCGCACGCTGGCGTTGTAGCTCGACACCATCACGTCGAACGGCGCGGCACCGGCGGGTGGCGCGATGGTGAAGGCGATGGTGTCGGACGTGCTGGCGCCGTCGTCGTCGCTGACGTTCACGGTGATGCTGGCGCCACGTCCGGCGAGTGCGGGCGTGCCGTTGATGAGACCGGTGACGGTATCGAGATCGAGGCCGACGGGCAGGGCACCCGCGACGATGTCGTAGGACAGGATCGGGTCACCGTTCGTGGTGGTCACGTAGTTCGCCAGATCGAGCGAAAACGCCACGCCTGCCGTGCCGTTCTGGTTCGGTACGTCGCCCAATACCGGCGGCAGTTGCGGCGGCACGTAGGTGTCGATGAAGCGTCCGAAGGCAACCGGAAGCGAGCCGACGCTGCGCGTGACCGTCGTGTGGCTTACGACGTTGTGGATGCCGACGTTGCTGCTGTCGTGATTCGCGACATAGACGCGGCTGTCGTCGGCACTCACGTCGATACCCCACGGTCCGTTGCCTCCGGGAAAGAAGTGGTCGATGACGGCGCCGGTCGCGGTGTCGATCACGCCGACCTGGTTGGTCGTGTATTTGGTGAAATAGGCCCGCGTTCCGGCGTGATTGACGACGATGCCGCGAGGTTCACCGCCGGTATCGAGGTACGACACCGCATTCGTGTCGAGGTGGACGATGGCGACGCGATCAGTCGCGCCCAGCGTGACATACAAGCGCGTTCCGTCCGGCGAGACGGCGATGCCGGTTGCTTCGCGTCCAGCGAGACCGATGGGCGGAAGCAGCGTGTTCGAGGTGGTATCGAGCACCGCGATGCGGGCGGTGAATCCATCATCGTAGGCGATGTACGCGCGGCTGCCGTCGGGCTTCACCGCAATGCCGATCGGATCGCTGATGGGCAGGGTTGCGACGGCGTTGTTGGTCGTCGTGTCGATGACGAACAGTTGGTCGGTGCCGTAACCACTGGCATACACGCGCGAACCATCCGGACCGACCGCGACGCCGGCGAGCGTGTTCGACGGAAAGCTTTTCGTGCTGACCATGCGCGTGGCCTTGTCGATGATCGACAAGATACCGTTGCCATGCGTGACATAGACGCGAGTCGCCGATACCGCCACGGCGTGCGGCAACGGAGGCAGCGTGATCGGACCGCCGGACAGGGTGTCGGTCGCGGTATCGATCACGCTCAGGCTGTTGCTTCCCTGATTGCTGATCCAGGCCATCGGTTCCGCCTGGGCGAGCAAGGGCGACACGACCATCAATGTGGCGAAAACGATTCGGTGCGCGATCGAAGCGGGCATGGAGCAGGTTCCGGGAATGGGGTTACAGGAAGTTCAAACACCCCTTTCGCTCAGTCTGCCGGGCAGGTTACGGTCACACAAGCGCCGTTTTTTGCGCGGAACTTGCGCCTGCGGGAAGGATTTCGGCTCGCGGGGCCATGCAGTGACGAGGTCGGTGCGCGATATCCCGCGGCTGTCATGCCTGCCCCGCACGGCTGCGGGAGCCGGAGGTCAAGGAGCGCCGCTAGCGGCATCCGGCGGCGGCGGCGTGTCGAGCGCGTTCTGGCGTTGCCACGCGCCTTGACGATCTTCCGAGGTCGCGGCCGTGTTACCCCGACCCGAAAAAGACAAGGGGTTGCGACCTGGACTGATCGCAACCCCTTGATTTTATTGGTGCCGGAAATAGGAATCGAACCTACGACCTACGCATTACGAATGCGCCGCTCTACCAACTGAGCTATTCCGGCGGAGCCGCGCATTGTAGGGTCGCTCCGTTTTCCGGTCAATGCGCGTGTGGTTCCGCGTGCGCAACCGCCGACCGGCCCGACGACGCGCTGGCGCAAGCCAGGACGCTGGGGTAGCGTGCGGCGACTGCCTCCGGAATCCGTGACCATGCGACCGCTCGCCGCTGCATTCGCTTGCGCCCTCTCCTGCACCGTACTGACTGCCGCTGCGGCGGAACCAGCGCCGCCCACTCTGGCCGATGTGCTTGCGGCATCGACCGCGGACGACTGGCGCCGACCGGATCCGGAGAACACGCTCTACATGAGGATTCCCGGCGGCACGGTGGTGATCGAACTGGCGCCGCGGTTCTCGCCAGCACACGTCGCCAACATCCGCGCCCTGGCCCGCGCGCACTACTGGGACGGGCTGGCGATCCTGCGGGTGCAGGACAACTACGTCGCGCAGTGGGGCGACCCGGATGCAGAAAAACCCGCGCGCCGGCGCTCGCTGGGCCAGGCGAAAGCAAAGCTCCCCGCCGAATTCGAGCGCGAAGCGGCCGGCTCGGGCTTTCACGCCATCGACAGCCGGGATGCCTACGCGCCGCAGGTGGGCTTCCTCGACGGCTTTCCTGCCGCCAGCGATCCCGCGCGCGGCAAGGTCTGGATGGCGCACTGCTACGGGCTGGTCGGCGCCGGGCGCGACAACGCCGCCGACAGCAGCAACGGCGCCGAGCTCTACGCTGTGATCGGCCACGCGCCGCGCCACCTGGACCGCAACATCACCCCGGTCGGACGCGTGCTGCTCGGCATGGAACTGCTTTCCTCGCTGCCGCGCGGCCCAGCGCCCATGGGTTTTTATACCGATCCGGCACAGCGCACACCCATCGCCACGCTGCGCCTGGCCTCGGACGTTCCCGAATCCGAACGCCTGCCGGTCGAGGTGCTGCGAACCGGCACGCCGACCTTCGAGCGTCTGGTGCAGGCACGACGCGAGCGGCACGAGGAATGGTTCGTCGATCCGGTCGGGCGGATCGAGCTGTGCAACGTGCCGGTGCCGGTGCGGCTGGCCCGGTGAAACCGCTTCTTTGTCAGAACGGCTTGAACAGCACCAGCCAGAGGATCGCCACCAGCGCCAGGAGCGGCAGCTCGTTCACCACGCGCATCGCGCCCGGGCTGGGCAGCGGTCCGCCCGCGGCGATGCGTTTGACGCGCCGCCCCATCCAGAGGTGATAGGCGAACAGCGCGGCCACCAGTGCGAGCTTGGCGTGCATCCAGCCGGTGCCCATCGCCACCATCGTGGGGAAATCCGGCAGCACGCGGTAGCCCAGCCACAGCACCAGCCCGAACGCGAAGGTCAGCCCGAACATGACGTGGCCGAAGCGATAGAGGCGCCCCGCCATCAGCACCAGCCTCTCGCGCACCGGCGCGAGGTTTCCGGCCTCGCCCAGGTTCACCAGGATGCGCGGCAGGTAGAACACCACCGCCATGAAGGCGATCAGGAAGGTCAGGTGCAGGGTCTTCATCCACAGGTACAGCGCCATGCCGGGCCTCGCGAGTGCAAATCAGGCGAGTCTACCCCATTGCGATTTGCATCGCTCCCCGCTATGATTGCCGGTCTTTGTTGCCTGCCCAGAGGGTTCCTGTCATGAAAGTGCTGTCTTCGCTGAAGTCGGCCAAGTCCCGGCACCGTGACTGCAAGGTCGTTCGCCGCCGCGGCAAGGTCTTTGTCATTTGCAAGAGCAATCCGCGTTTCAAGGCGCGCCAGCGCTGAAACCGGCTGATCCGGCTTGCCGGATCACGCATCGAAAGGGCCGCTGCACGCGGCCTTTTTCGTTTTTTTCCGCCGCTGCGCGCACGCGGCGGAATTTGCGACATAATGTGAAACATTGTGTATCAACGCGATCCGGAGCCACCCATGAACCGTTCGTTCCTGATTTCCACCGCGCTGGCCTTTGCCGCACTGATTCCTTCCGGCCACGCACTGGCCCAGACGCGCGCCGACACCCTGCTGATCGACCGCGCAGCCGCCGGCAAGGATATGAGCGGGCCGCTGCGCGGCACGAGCATGAACAAGGTCGAAGCACAGTTCGGCGCACCGGACCAGAAACTCGAACCGCGCGGCGGCCAGCAGCCGCAGTGGCCGGTGATCCACCGCTGGGTCTATCCGCAGTTCACCGTCTACTTCGAGAATTCGCACGTCATCGACGTGGTGCTGCGCCAGGCTGCGCCAGGCGAGATCGGCCCCAAGCCGACCGAGTAAGTTCGCTATCATTGTCGGCTGGCACCGCGCCGCGGTGCATGGCCGATGGATCATCCGGAGGCCACGGGCGCACAGCCCGTGGCCTCGTCGTTTGAGCAAGGAGCGTCTCATGCCCGACTGCCGTTTTCCCGCCGAATGGGAGCCGCAGGATGCCGTGCTGCTGGCATGGCCCCACGCCGGCACCGACTGGGCCGAACGCCTGGCTTCGGTGGAAGCCACGTTCGTCGCGCTGGTCGGCGCCATCACGCGCTTCCAGCCGGTGCTGCTGTGCGTGGCCGATGCCGAAGTGGAACGGCGCGCGCGCCGCCTGTTGGCCGACGCCGGCGCGCAGATCGCGCGGATCCGTTTCATCGGAATCGAATACGACGACACCTGGCTGCGCGACTCCGGCCCGATCACCCTGCGCGATGCCGACGGCGCACCGCGCTTCCTCGACTTCCGGTTCACCGGCTGGGGCGGGAAATTCGACGCCAATCGCGACGACGCGCTGATCGCGGGCCTTGCGGACCGCGGCGTGCTGGATGCAACCCGGGTCGAACGCATCGACTTCGCGCTGGAGGGCGGGGCCATCGAAACCGATGGCCGCGGCACCCTGCTGAGCACCTGGCGCTGCCTGTCCGAACGCCACCCGCGGCTGACCCGCGTGCAGGTGAGCGAAGTGCTTCGCACCGAACTGCGCCAGCAGCGCGTGCTGTGGCTGGAACACGGCTACCTGGAAGGCGATGACACCGACGCCCACATCGACACGCTGGCGCGCTTCGCGCCGGACGATGCCATCGTGTTCCAGGCCTGCGACGATGCCGAGGACGGGCACCACGCGGAACTTTCCGCCATGGCGGCCGAACTGGCGGAGCTGCGCACGGCGAACGGACAGCCCTATCGCCTGTTCCCCCTGCCCTGGCCTAAGCCGGTGCTGGATGCAGGGCGTCGGCTGGCCGCGTCGTACGCCAACTTCCTCATCCTCAACGGTGCCGTGCTGATCCCGGCCTACGGCGATCCGGCCGACGAAGCCGCCGCTGCCGTGCTGGCGCAGGCATTCCCCGGCCGCGAAATCCTGCAGGTGCCCTGCCGCGCGCTGATCTGGCAGAACGGCAGCCTGCACTGCCTCACCATGCAGATCCCGCAAGGAGCCTTGTCCGATGCCTGATTCCCGCAAGCTGCGCGTGGCCCTGGTGCAGGAACGCAACCGGGGCGAAGCCGAAGCCAACCTCGCGCTGATCGAAACCCGCGTGGCCGAGGCCGCCGCCGCGGGCGCGCGTCTGGTGCTGCTGCAGGAGCTGCACAACGGCCCCTACTTCTGCCAGCACGAGTCGGTCGATGAATTCGACCGCGCCGAGACTATCCCTGGCCCGAGCACCGATCGACTTGGCGCGCTGTCCAAGCGCCACGGCGTGGTGATCGTGGCCTCGCTGTTCGAACGCCGGGCGCCCGGCCTCTACCACAACACCGCGGTAGTGCTGGAAGCCGACGGCCGCCTCGTCGGGCGCTACCGCAAGATGCACATCCCCGACGATCCCGGATTTTACGAGAAGTTCTACTTCACCCCCGGCGACCTGGGCTTTACGCCCATCGACACCTCGGTCGGTCGCCTCGGCGTGCTGGTGTGCTGGGACCAGTGGTATCCGGAAGCGGCTCGGCTGATGGCTCTGGCCGGGGCGGAGCTGCTGCTCTATCCCACCGCGATCGGCTGGGATCCGGACGACGAACCGGCCGAGAAGACCCGCCAGCGCGACGCCTGGATCCTCAGCCACCGCGGCCACGCGGTCGCCAACGGGCTCCCCGTGCTGAGCTGCAATCGAGTCGGCCTCGAGGCTTCACCGCTGGGCGCCTCGGGCATCGCCTTCTGGGGCCACAGCCATGTGCTCGGGCCGCAGGGCGAATTCCTCGCCCAGGCCGGCACCGAACCGGCGCTCCTGATGTGCGAAGTGGACCTTTCGCGCAGCGAAGCCGTGCGCCGCATCTGGCCCTTCCTGCGCGACCGCCGCATCGATGCCTACGCCGACCTGTTGCGGCGCTACCGCGATTGAACCGATGACCGATCACCCTCACCCCGGTTCCGAATCGGCCATCGAGGCCGCACCCGCCGCCGACTCGCTCGCCGGCCAGCCCCTCGTCGAGGTCGAGCGCGACGGTGTCCACTACGTCCTGCTCGGCACCGCGCACGTCTCGCGCGCCAGCGTCGATGCGGTGCAGGCACTGCTTGCTCGCGAGCCTTTCGATGCGGTCGCGGTGGAACTGTGCGATGCGCGCCATCGCGCCCTCACCGATCCGGATGCCTTCTCGCGCCTGGACATCTTCCAGGTGATCCGGCAGGGCAAGATCGGCCTGGTCACCGCCAACCTCGCGCTCTCCACCTACCAGCGCCGCCTCGCCCAACAACTCGGCGTGGAGCCGGGCGCGGAAATGCGCGCGGCCATCGACGGCGCGCAGGAATCCTCGCTGCCGCTGTGGTGCGTGGACCGCGACATCGGCCTCACCCTGCGCCGCACCTACGCTGCGGTCGGCTTCTGGCGCCGCATGGTGCTGATGAGCGGCCTGGCGGCCAGCCTCATTTCCTCGGACGAGGTGGACGAGGCCGAAATCGAGCGCCTCAAGCAGGGCGACCTCCTGGAAAGCAGCTTCCACGAATTCGCACAGCGCGATGAAACGCTGTACGGCGCCCTGATCGACGAACGCGACCGCTACATGGCCGCCAGCCTGCGCGACGAGGCCCGTTTCCTCGATCGCCCGGGTGCGCGGGTGCTGGCCGTCGTGGGTGCAGGCCATCTGGCCGGGCTTTCGCGCTACCTGCGCGAGGAAACCGCCGAACCTGCCGCGCAGATCGCGGCACTCAAGGAAGTCCCTCCGCCCAAACCCTGGGGCACCTGGCTGGCCACGGCGCTGACGGTGTTCCTGCTGGGCGGGTTCGCCTGGGGCTTCCTGCAGGGCAGCGAGGTGGGCGGGGAATTCCTCCTGCGCTGGGTGCTGCTGACCGGCCTCGGCGGCGCGATCGGCTGCATCGCCGCGGCCGGCCATCCGCTGAGCGTCCTCGCCGCCTTCCTCATTTCCCCGATCACCCCGTTCCACCCCGCGCTGTCCTCGGGAATGGTCAGCGCCTGGGTCGAAGCCTGGCTGCGGCGGCCCACGGTCGCAGACTTCAGCCGTTTGCGCGATGATGTGGGAACCTTGGGGGGCTGGTGGCGCAACCGCGTATCGCGGGTTTTCGTCAATTTCTTCCTGACCAACCTGGGTACGGTCGTGGGGGTCTATCTCGCGGGCTGGGGCATGCTCAAGCGCGTGCTCTGACCGCACGCTTCAGGGGGCGTGGGGGAATGAAATCCGTACTGGTGACCGAAGCATCGCCCACGCGCCGGCGCGCGCTGGCCGCGCTGCTGGCGCAGAAGGGCTGGGAAGTGCTTTCTCCCGGCTCGACCGAGGCTTCCTGCGAGCTGCTGCGCACCGCGCACACCCGCGGCGTGCGCATCGACGCGGTGGTGCTGGGCTGGCCGGAAATCCTCTCCCCGCCCGATCAGGACCTGCGCGAACTGCTGCACGCGGAAAACCTCCAGCACATCCCGGTCGTGGTGTTCGCCGACGACGGAAGCGAGGCCATCGCGCAGTGGCGCATGGCGCGCGCGCGCACCTCGCTGCTGAGCTGGAGCGACTACACCCAGATCACACGCCAGATCGAACACGCCGGCGACCAGCACATCCTCGCCAACCCCGCACCGCGTCCCCAGAGTCCGCAGCGCGTGCTGCTGGTGGACGATTCGCCCACGGTACGCACCGCCTTCGTCAAACTGATGCGCAGCCACGGCTACCTCGTGGAAGCGGCCAGCAGCGCCGCAGATGGCCTGCAGTTGGCGCTGTCGCACCCCTTCGACATCGCCATCGTCGACTACTTCATGCCGGGCGAGAACGGCCCTTCGCTGATCACCGCCCTGCAGCGCCATCCGCAGACCAGCCACATCCTCTCGGCCATCATCACCGGCACCTATTCCGACGAAGTGATCGTGGAGTCGCTGGCCTCGGGTGCGGTGGAATGCCTGTTCAAGAGCGAAACCCGCGACCTCTTCCTCGCCCGACTGGCCTCGATGGCGCGCTCGGTCCAGGACCGCAAGGCGATCGACGCCGAACGGCGCCGGCTGGAAGGCATCCTCGCGGCCGTGGGCGACGGCGTGTTCGGCGTGGACGAAGACGGCACCATCCTGTTCATCAATCCGGCGGCGATGCAGATCCTCGGCCACGCCGACGCGCGCGCGCTGGTCGGTCGCCACGCCGGCGAGGCCATCCATCCCGGTCCGACCGGGCACTGGGACCAGAACGACCCCGGCCCGCTGGTGCGCTGCTACCGTGAAGGCGCCAGCCTGCCGCACTGGCAGTCGATCTTCTGGAACGCCGCCCGCCTTCCCATTCCGGTGGAAGGCACGGTCTATCCGCTGCACGTCGATGGCGCGCGGCGCGGCTCGGTGGTGGCCTTCCGCGACGTTTCCGCGCAGCGCAAGCTGGAGGAACAGCTGCGCTGGCAGGCCGAGCACGACAGCCTCACCCAGCTGCACAACCGCGCCTGGTTCGAACGCCAGCTCAACCTCGAGCTGCAGCGCCTGCGCCAGCAGGGCGAGAGCGGCGCGCTGCTGTTCATCGATCTGGACCGATTCAAGTACATCAACGACACCGCCGGCCACAGCGCCGGCGACGAGCTGCTGGTGGAAGTGAGCAAGCGCATCCGCGCCCAGCTGCGCCCCGGCGACCAGATCGCGCGCATGGGCGGCGACGAATACGCCATCCTGTTGCGCAACGTGCTGCCAGAGGGCATCGCCGCGCTGGCGGACACGATCCGCACCGCGGTTTGCACCGCCCCCTTCAGCCACCGCGGCAAGACCTACCGCATCACGCTTTCCATCGGTGCAACCGCGATCAACGGCGGCACGATCACGCCCGAGGACGCGATGGCGCAGGCCGATCTGGCGTGCTATCGCTCCAAGAACTCCGGCCGCGCGCGCTGCTACGTCTTCGATCCGAGGCACGACGACATCGGCACCATGACCGAGGAACTGGGCTGGTCCACGCGCCTGCAGGACGCGCTGGTGCAGGACCGTTTCGAGCTGGTGTTCCAGCCCATCGTTCCGCTCGCCGGCATCGAGCAGGAAAGCGGCGATCAGCCCGCCGCCGAACTCTGGCAGCGCCAGTTCCAGCGCAATCCCGACGAGCTGGCGCTGTACGAAGTGCTGCTGCGCCTGCGCGGTGCCGACGGTGACCTCATCCTTCCGCGGACCTTCCTCCCCGCGGCCGAGCGCTTCGGCCTGATCGCCGAGATCGACCGCTGGGTGATCCGCCGCGCCATCCGCGCGCTGCAGGAGGTGCGCGGCCACCACCGCAAGATCGCGCTCACCGTCAACCTTTCGGCCGACAGCCTGGCCGACGAAACCCTGGTGGACTTCATCACCGATTGTCTGGTGCGGCACGACGTCGATCCGGGATCGCTGATCTTCGAGGTCACCGAATCGGGCACCCTCGCCGACATCGTCGGCGTGAAGGCCCTGCTCCTGCGCCTGCGCCTGCTGGGCTGCCGCATCGCGATCGACGACTTCGGCACCGGCTTTTCGACCTTCGCCTACGTGCGCGAGCTTGACGCCGACTTCCTCAAGATCGACGGTTCCATCGTGCAGGGCCTGCCCGACGATCCGCTCGACCGCACCGTCATCGCCGCCCTGGCCGCCGTCGCCGAAGTCACCGGCAAGCGCACCGTGGCCGAATGGGTGGAGAACCTCGAAACCATGCATGCACTGTACGAATGCGGCGTCACCTATGCGCAAGGCAACGGCATCGGACATCCGCGGCTGCAGCTGCTGCCGCAGGGGCCGCAGATCGCCGCCGAGGCACGCGCGCCCGAACGCGGCGAAGCCGCGGCCGCACGCGCGGCCGATGAGGACAAGGTCGTGCGCCTCGCGCCGGGCGCACGGCGCTGATGCAGTTCCTCTGGTACGACCTGGAAACCTTCGGGCGAGACCCGCGCCGCAGCCGCATCGCGCAGTTCGCGGCGATCCGCACCGACGCGCAGCTGCGCCCGATCGAAGCGCCGCTGAGCTTCTTCTGCCAACCTTCCGACGACCTCCTGCCCTCGCCCGGCGCCTGCCTCATCACCGGCATCACGCCGCAGCGCGCGCGCGCCGAAGGCCTGCCGGAAGCGGAATTCACCGCGCGCATCCACGAGGAAATGAGCCGCCCCGACACCTGCGTGGCCGGCTACAACAGCCTGCGATTCGACGACGAGTTCATCCGCAACCTGCTCTATCGCGGCTTTTTCGATCCCTATGCGCGCGAGTGGCGCCAGGGCAATTCGCGCTGGGACCTGATCGACACGGTGCGCATGGCGCATGCGCTGCGCCCCGACGGCCTGGAATGGCCGCTGCGCGAGGATGGCGCGCCGAGCTTCCGGCTGGAGCAGCTCGCCGCCGCCAATGGCCTCGTGCACAGCCAGGCGCACGAGGCGCTGTCGGACGTGGAAGCCACCATCGCGCTGGCGGCGCGGCTCAAGGAACGCCAGCCGCGCCTGTTCGACTACGCCCTCGCCCTGCGCGACAAGCGCCGCGCCGGCGCCCTGCTCGACTACGTCGGCATGTCGCCGGTGCTGCACATTTCCCAGCGCTATCCCGCGGCGCAAGGCTGCGGGCGGCTGGTGCTGCCGGTCTGCCCGCACCCGCAGATCGCCAACCGCATCCTCGTGATCGACCTGCACGAGGACCCCGCGCCGATCATCGAGCTTCCGGCGGCCGACCTCCTCGATCGCCTCTACACCCCGCGCGCCGATCTTCCCGAGGGCGTCGCGCGCGTCGGGCTCAAGGAAGTCCACCTCAACCGCGCCCCGATCCTGGTCGAACTGCGCCATCTCGAATCCGGGCAGCTCGCGCTCTTCGGCATCGACCTTGCGCGCCAGCTCGACCACGCCGCGCGTCTGCGCGCCGCACCGGGTCTGGCCGAGAAGCTGCGCGAAGTCTTCGGCGCGCCGCGCGCCGACGCCGGCCCGGAGGATCCGGAGCTGGCGATCTACTCCGGCTTTCCCGCGCCGAGCGATGCCGCGCTGTTCGCCCGCGTGCGCAAGTGCGCCGGCAAGGCGCCGGCCGGCGGCCGCTTCGGTTTCCGCGATCCGCGCTACGAAGAGCTGGCTTTCCGCTACCGCGCCCGCGGCTGGCCGCAGGCGCTCTCGGACGATGAACAGGCGCGCTGGCAGGAGCTTCGCCGCCGCCGTCTGGCGACCGGCAGCGGGCTGTCGGAATACGACCTGCCCGGCTACCGGGCCGAAATCGCCGAACTGCGCGCCCGCGCCGAGCCGGGGACAGGCGCGCACGCGATCCTCGATGCGCTGGAAGACTGGGGCAACGCGGTGGAGGCATCGCTGACCGGCTGAAACCGCCCGCGCAGCGCAAGCCCGCCCGTCACCTCGCGGCGCCCTCGCGCCATACCCGCCTGCGCCGCTCGCGCTCGCGCACGAGGTCGTGGATGCCCGTGGCGTCAATGCGCAGCCGGATGGCACCGGCCTGCGCGGTGTTTTCCAGCGCGATCCCGCGCTCGCGGTAGCGCGCCAGCACGTCCTCGCGCGGCAGGCCGAAGCGGTTGCGGTAGCCTGCGCCGATCATCGCAAGATCGGGTGACACCGCGTCGAGAAAAGCCTCCGAGGACGAGGTTCGGCTGCCGTGGTGCGGCATCACCAGTACCGGCGCGGACAGTCCTTCGAACGGCTCGCGCAGCAGACGCTGCTCGACGAGCTGCCCGATGTCACCCGGCAAAAGAGCCAGCGGCACACCGTCCGCCGTTTCGATGCGCAGCACGCACGAGCTTTCGTTGGCGAGGTAGGGAAAGTGCTCGGGCGGGTGCAGCAGTCGCAGCACGAGTCCGTCGAAGCGCCACTCGCGCCCGGCCGCGCAGGGTGATTCGCCGGCCTGCGGTCGCGCGCGCGAGGAGAAGGTCTGCGCCGGCGCGTAGGCACGCCGCACCGCGTCCGCGCCGCCGGCGTGGTCGTTGTCGCCGTGGCTGACGAGGAAGAGGTCGAGCCCGGAAACGCCCAGCGCGCGCAGCGCCGGCACCACCGCGGCCTCGCCCATGTCCAGCCCGCCGGGAAAGGCCGGGCCGGCGTCGTAGAGCAGCGTGTGGTTCGCGCTCTGCACCAGTACCGACAACCCCTGCCCGACGTCGAGCACGGTGAGGTCGATGCTGCCCGGCGGGCGCGTTCCGCGTGCCGGCAGCAGCAGCGGCAGCAGGAGCAGGAGTGCCAGCGGCTTGCCGGGCATACCGCGCGGCAGCAGCAGCCAGAAGATCCCGGCCAGGGCCAGCGCGAACGCCAGTGCGCCGGGTTCGGGCAGATAGACCAGCGCGCCGTGCAGCCCGGCAACCGGCTCCAGCCCGCGCCACAACAGCTCCATCAGCCAGGCAGAGAGCCGGAACAACCCGCTGCCTGCGCCGGAAGCCAGCAGTTCGAGCGCGGTTCCGGCGAGCGCCACGGGCACTACCACCAGGCTGACCCAGGGCACGGCGATCAGGTTGCACAGCGGCCCGGCGACCGAGGCCTGGCCGAAGAACCACACCGTCAGCGGCAACAGTCCCAGCGCGGTGACGCCCTGCGCCGACAGCAGCGCGCGCCACCAGCGCCGCGGGGCGTGCGGCAGGCACCACAGCAGCCAGCCCACGCCGAGAAAGGAAAGCCAGAATCCGGCACTCAGCACCGCCAGCGGATCGAACGCGATCACCGCGGCCAGGGCCAGTGCGAAGGACTGCACCGCATCCAGTCGCCGCCGCAAAAGCACCGCCAGCAGCGCCGCGCCGATCATCAGCACGGTACGCACCGTGGGCAGGGCGAAGCCGGCCAGCGCGGCGTAGCCCGCCGCCATCGCCAGCGCCGCGAGCGCCGCCGCCTGCGGCAAGGGCAGGCGCAGTCCGAGCGGCGGAAACAAGCGGTACAGCAGGCGCACCAGCAGCGCGCCGAAACCGGCCACCAGCCCGACGTGCAGACCGGAAATGGCGATCAGATGGGCGGTGCCGGTGGCGCGCAGCACGTGCCAGTCCTCGCCGTCGAGGGCGCGCGTATCGCCCACCGCCAGCGCCTGCACGAAGCGCGCGCCGGAGTCGCCCACCGCGGCGTCGATCCGTTCGGCCAGGGTCAGGCGCAATCGGTCGATGCCGGTGCCGGGAAACAGGGCGCGGTTGTCTGCGGAGTCGCGCACATAGCCCGTGGCGGCGATGCGCCGCTCCAGCGCGTGGCGCTCGAAGTCGAATCCGCCCGGATTGAGCGTGCCGCGCGGGCGCTTGAGTCGAACCGCCAGCCGCCAGCGGCTGCCCGGCTCGGGAACCTGCCCGGCGCGATACCACGCAAGGCGCAGGCGGGTTCCGGCCAGCGCCGCCGCATCCCCCTCGCCCGCATCCACCGCAAAACCGAAGCGGACCGCATCGGCGCGCGCCTCCGGCAGGCCGAGCACGCGGCCTTCGATCACCAGATCCGCGCCTTCCAGCGCCGCCGGCAGCCGCGCCTGCATCCCCCAACCCGCCACCAGCATCGCCCAGGCAAAGCCGAGGCCCAGGCCCGCCACCAGTCGTGCGCGCGGCCGCCACAGCCACAGCAGGAAAGACAGCGCGAGCATGGCTCCGCACGAGGCCACCGGAAGTACCTGCGGCAGCGATAGCGCCAGCACCGCGCCGCCGGCCAGACCGGCAGCCAGAAAGATGTCCAGGCGGGGAGGCGGCACAGCCTGCGGAGGGCGGGCGGGATCCGTCACCCGGCGCGCCTCACACCTCGCCGGCCGGCAGTTCGCGCAATCGCCCGCCTGCCAATTCCAGCGCGCGATCCATGGTGCGCGCCAGACGGCGATCGTGGGTGACCAGCACGAAGCTGGTGCCAATCTCGCGATTGAGTTCGAGCATCAGCGCGTAGACCTGGGCCGCGGTCTTTTCGTCGAGGTTTCCGGTCGGCTCGTCGCCCAGCACGCAGGCCGGCCGCGTGACCAGCGCGCGCGCCACCGCGCAACGCTGGCGCTCGCCGCCGGAAAGCTCTCCTGGCTTGTGCGCCAGTCGCGCCGACAGGCCGACGCGCTCCAGCAGCGCGGCCGCCGCCGCCTTCGCCTCGCGCTCGGGCGTGCGGCGGATGAGCAGCGGCATCATCACGTTTTCCAGCGCGGTGAACTCGGGCAGGAGATGGTGGAACTGGTAGACGAAGCCCAGCGCGCGGTTGCGCAGCCGTCCGCGCGCGGCGCTGGAGAGACGGCTCATCGCCTCGCCCTGCACCCAGACCTCGCCGGCGCTGGGCGTGTCCAGCCCGCCGAGCAGGTGCAGCAGGGTGCTCTTGCCCGCGCCCGAGGCGCCGACGATGGCCACGGTTTCCCCGCGAGCCACCGCAAGCTCCAGCCCGTCGAACACCGGCGTGTCGAGTCCGCCCTCGGCATAGATGCGCGACAGGCCCGTGCAGCGGATCACCGCATCATTCATCTCAGCCTCACTCATAGCGCAGCGCCGCCGCAGGATCGGTGCGCGAGGCGCGCCAGGCCGGGTAGATCGTGGCGATCGTGCACATGGCGAAGGCCACCAGCGCAATCGTCACGACGTTCTCGACGCGCAGGTCGGTCGGCAGCCCGCCGCTGATGTAGTAGACGTCCGCCGGCATCAGCTCGAAGCCCAGCAGGCGCTCGATGAAGCGCATCACGCGGTCGAGGTTGAGGGTGAGCGCGACGCCGCCCGCCACGCCAGCGAGGATGCCCGCCACGCCGATCAGGGTGCCCTGCACCACGAACACCGCCATCACCGAGCCTGGCGAAAGCCCCAGCGTGCGCAGGATGGCGATGTCGGCCTGCTTGTCGGTCACCAGCATGATCAGCGAGGACACCAGGTTGAATGCGGCCACCGCCACGATCAGCGAAAGGATCACCGCCATCACGCTCTTTTCCATCTGGATGGCGCGGAAGAAATTGGCGTGGTCGCGCGCCCAGTCGCGCACCCGGTAGAACTCGCCGATGCGGTCGGCCAGATCGCGCGCCACGCTCCAGGCCTGGAACATGTCGGTGAGTTTCAGCCGCACGCCGGTCACGCCCTCGCCCATGCGCAGGAGTCGCTGCGCGTCGGCCAGGTGGATCACCGCCATCTGCAGGTCGTACTCCTGCATCCCGGCTTCGAATATGCCGGCGACGGTGAATCGCTTCATCTGCGGCACGACGCCCACCGGCGTGCTGCGCGCCTCGGGCACCAGCACCGTGACCGGATCGCCCACGTCCACGCCCAGCATCATCGCAAGCTCGCTGCCCAGCAGGATTCGGAAGCTGCCGGGGGCAAGGTCGCCGAGGGAACCGGCCTTCATCTTCTCGCCCAGGTTGGAGACCTGCGGCTCCAGCGCCGGTTCGATGCCGCGCAAAAGCGCCCCCTGGCTGCGCGTCCCTGTGAGCAGGGATTCGCGCTCGATGTAGGGCGCCGCGCCCAGCACGCGCGGATCGGCCTGCGCGATCTCGACCGCGTGCGGCCAGTCGTGCAGGTCCTCTCCCACGCCGCTGATGGTGGCGTGCGCCACCATGCCGAGGATGCGGGTGCGCAGTTCGGTCTCGAAGCCGTTCATCACCGAAGTCGTGGCGATCAGCGCCACCACGCCCAGCGCGATGCCGAGCATGGACACCAGCGAGATGAAGGAAATGAAACGGTTGCGTCGCTTGGCGCGGGTGTAGCGCAGGCCGATCGCAAGTTCGAGGGGTCGGATCATCCGGGTTTCGTCGTGCGGTGTGGAGGCAGGTCCGCCGCAGCGGCTTGCCGAGGCTGTGCATGATCGCGCATCCACAGGCGAAGTTCCCGACGCAGCGCCGCCGGCAGCACATCGCCGGCAAACGGCCAGCGCCACAGGCGCCCGTTCTCCGCCAGCACCAGCACGCCCAGCGGACCGCGCTCGGCGAATGCCTGCGGCTCGACCGCGCGCTCACCGCCATCGGCCGCGATCAGGCAGGCGCTGCCGTCGGCGCGCAGCGCCAGGGTCTGCCCCGCGCAGCGCGCCACGCCGCGCCAGGCCATCCAGGCCAGCGGCGGAATGGCAAGAAGGCCGCCCCTGGGCAAGGCCGACAGCCACACCGCCACAGCCGCGGCCGCGACCAGCAAGAGCAGCGAGGCGCGCAGACGCGCGGATGGGCGCAGCGCCAGTTGCAGCGGCGTGCGGGCAAGCGTCCTCAAGGGTTCGTCCGTGGCGGAAAGAAGTTGCGCGGTGCCAACGACACCGCACGGCGTCTCACATCGTGAAGGTCGGCTTGTCGCCGCTGATCATGCCGGCCAGATGCGTTTCGATCTTGCCGCGCACCATTTCGCCGTCGGTCGACTCGTTGAGCTGCACGCCGATGCCCGGCGGACGGTTGCCCTGCGCGCCCGCCGGCGTGATCCAGACCACGCGGCCGGCCACCGGAAGTCGCTCCTTGTCGTCGAGCAGGGTCAGCATCACGAACACCTCGTCACCGAGGTTGTAGCGCTTGGGCGTGGGCACGAACAGCCCGCCGCCCTTGAGAAACGGCATGTAGGCGCCGTAGAGCTGGCTCTTTTCCTTGATCGCCAGTGACAGGACACCCTGTCGGGAAAACCCCCCTGTGCTCATGGCCCGAATCCCCTTGCGTGATGTTTCATCTTAGGGCGCGCCGACGCGGCTGGTCCAGCCCCCGCGCGCGCCTTCTCCGTCGGCCGCGGGCGTGCGCAGACCGGCGCGCGCGCCGACCCGCACGGACTGCTGCGGAGCCAGATCCCGATCCAGCTGCACCGCGCCCTGCGGCAGCAGCACCACCACGGTGGAGCCGTAGTTGAAGCGCGCCATCTCGGCGAAACGCTCCAGCACGATGCCCTGCCCGCGGAAGTCGCGGCGCACGATGCGGTTTGCGTACTTCGGAATGTCGACGCCGTTCCAGACCGTTTCCACGCCCGAGACCAGCAGCGCGCCGACCATCACCACCGCCATCGGACCGAAATCGCAGTCGAACAGGCACACCAGGCGCTCGTTGCGCGCGAACAGGCGCGGTACCGCGGCCGCCGTGCCGGGCGATACGCTGAACAGGCGCCCGGGAACATGCAGGGTTTCGCGCAGGGTGCCGCGCCAGGGCATGTGGACGCGGTGGTAGTCGCGCGGGGCCAGATAGACGTTGAGGAAGGCGCCTTCCGCGAACGGCGCGGCCAGCTCGGCGTCGCCCAGCAACTCGGCCGCGGAGTAGTCGTGCCCCTTGGCCTGGAAGATGCGCCCGCCGCGGATCGCCCCGAACTGGCTGATGCGCCCGTCCGAGGGCATCAGGAAGGCCGCAGGATCGGGATCGGGCACTCGCGCGCCATTCCGCAGGGCGCGGGTGAAGAAGGCGTTGAAGCTCGGATAGGCGAACGGATCGGGCTGCTCGGCCTCGTCCATCGCCACATCGAAGTGCGTCAGCACCTGACGGATCAGGAGGTTTTTCCAAGGCGCCCAGCGGCTGCGCGCGGCGTACAGCGCCAGGCGCGACAGGAAGCGATGCGGCAGGAGGTACTGCGCCAGGACGCCGGGGCTCACGGTGCGGCCTCGACCAGGGTGCGCAGGTCGGCCGCGATGGCGACCGGATCCAGCGGCGGACGGATGAACCCGGCCAGGCGCGCCTGCGCGTCCAGCACGGCCACCCAGGCGGTGTGGTCGATGGTGTAGTCGCCGCCGTCCAGCGGCGCCTTGGCAAACACCATGTTGAGCGAGGAGGCAAATCGCGTCAGCGCGTCGATTTCGCCGGTTGCGGTCATCACGGTCGGGCTGAAGTAGGCGGCGTACTTGTTCAGCGCCTCGGGCTTGTCGCGTTCGGGATCCACCGAGACGAACAGGATGCGAGGCCGCTGCGCCTCGGGCAGATCGGCCCAGCGCTTCTCGGCGCGCGACAGATCGGCCAGCGTGGTCGGACACACGTCAGGGCAGTGGGTGAAGCCGAGGAACACCAGCGTCCAGCGCCCCTGCAGCGCGGCCGCGTCGATCTGCCCCCCCGCAGTTCCCTGCAACTGGAAGGCAGGCAGCACGCGGGGCGCATCGAGCAGACGCAGGCTGGTGACCTGCGGCTGCCCCGAAGGTGGAAGGAACAGCTTCTGTCCGGCCCACAGACCCAGTCCCGCGGCCAGTGCGGCGAGAATGACCAGGGCGGTCGGCAGGGTGCCGGAACGTCGGGTTTGCGTATTCATCCGGCCAGTATAGCGAGCGATCCTCACGGCCCGCCCGACGCGGCCGGTTGCGCGGGCTATACTGCGCCGCTCCCCATTGCGCACTGCACCATGACCGCCGAACTCGCCACGATCATCGACTTCATCCGCTACGGCGCCAGCCGCTTCGGCGAGGCCGGGCTGACCTTCGGCCACGGCTTCGACAACGCGCTCGACGAGTCCACCCAGCTCGTCCTGCATGCCCTGCACCTGCCGCACGACCTGCCGCCGGCCTACGGTCAGGCGCGCCTGACCGCGGCGGAAAAGGAAACCGTGCTGGCCCTGTTCCAGCGCCGCATCGACGAGCGCATCCCGGCGTGTTATCTCACCGGCGAGGCCTGGTTCGCCGGCCTGTGCTTCCTGACCGATGCCCGCGCCCTGGTGCCGCGCTCGCCGATCGCCGAGCTGATCGAGGCGGGCTTCCTGCCCTGGCTGGGCGATCTGGAAGTCACCCGCGCGCTCGACCTGTGCACCGGCTCGGGCTGCATCGGCATCGCCATGGCGGTGCATCAGCCGCACTGGCAGGTGGACGCGGTGGACCTCAGCCCCGAGGCCCTGGCGCTGGCGCGCTCCAACGTGGAGCGATTCGAGGTGGGCGAGCGGGTGCGGCTCGTGCAATCGGACCTCTTTTCCGCGCTGGCGGGCGAACGCTACGACCTGATCGTGACCAACCCGCCCTACGTCACCCACGGGGAAACCGACGCCCTGCCGGCCGAGTACCGATTCGAGCCGGAACTGGGCCTGCGCGCCGGCGACGACGGCCTGGACCTGGCCCTGCGCATCCTGCGAGACGCGCCCGAACATCTCGGCGAAGGCGGCCTGCTGATCTGCGAGGTCGGGGAAAGCGAGCGCGCCCTGGTCGCCCTGCTGCCGGAGCTGCCGTTCGAGTGGGTCGAGTTCAAGGTCGGCCAGATGGGCGTCTTCGTGATCGGACGCGAGGACCTCGTGCGCCACCGCGCGCGCATCGCCGAGCTGGCCGCTTCGCGCCCGCAGGCCTCGCGCCTGGCCTGAACCGGAGCGCGCCTGCGTGAACACCTTCGGACACCTCTTCCGCGTCACCACCTTCGGCGAATCGCACGGGCCGGCGATCGGCTGCGTGATCGATGGCTGCCCGCCGGGCATCGGGATCGCGCCGGAGGACTTTCGCGCGGACCTCGAGCGCCGCGCCACCGGGCGCTCGCGCTACACCTCGCAGCGGCGCGAGGCCGACGAGGTGGAAATCCTCTCCGGCGTGTACGAGGGCCGCACCACCGGAACACCGATCGCGCTTTTGATCCGCAACGTCGACCAGCGCAGCAAGGACTACGGCCGCATCGCCGACCAGTTCCGCCCCGCCCACGCCGACTACGCCTACTGGCACAAGTACGGCATCCGCGATCCGCGCGGCGGCGGGCGCAGCTCGGCACGCGAGACCACGATGCGCGTGGCCGCAGGCGTGGTGGCGAAGAAGTGGCTGGCGCAGCGCGGCGTGATCGTGCGCGGCTTCCTTTCCCAGCTGGGCGACATCCGCCCGCAGGGCTTCGACTGGGACGTGGTTGAAACCAACCCCTTCTTCTGGCCCTGCACCGAACAGGTGCCGGCGCTGGAGGAATACATGAAGGCCCTGCACAAGTCCGGCGACTCGGTCGGCGCACGCGTGGACGTGGTCGCCGAGGGCGTGCCGCCGGGCTGGGGCGAACCGATCTACGGCAAGCTCGATGCCGAACTGGCCGCCGCCCTGATGGGCATCAACGCGGTCAAGGGCGTGGAAATCGGTGACGGCTTCGCGGTCGCTGCAATGAAGGGCACGGAAAACCGCGACGAGATCACCGCGGACGGTTTCCTCTCCAACCACGCCGGCGGCATCCTCGGCGGCATTTCCAGCGGCCAGCCGATCCGCTGCTCCATCGCGCTCAAGCCCACCTCCAGCATCCGCGTGCCCGGCCGCAGCCTTGATACCGAGGGTGCCGCGGTGGATGTGGTCACAACCGGCCGGCACGATCCCTGCGTCGGCATCCGCGCCACCCCGATCGCCGAGGCGATGGTGGCCCTGGTGCTGATCGACCAGGCCCTGCGCCACCGCGCCCAGTGCGGCGACGTCGGTGCCATCGCGCCGCGCGTTCCCGGCGGCACCTTTTCCCCGTAACCCTCAAGGTTCTCGACATGAGCCAGGCAGAAAGGCAGTACACCGTAGCAGTCGTCGGCGCCACCGGCGCCGTGGGCGAAACCATGCTCTCGGTCCTCGCCGAGCGGGAATTCCCGGTCGGCAAGCTGATCGCGCTGGCCTCCGAGCGCTCCGCCGGCGAGCGGATTTCCTTCGGCGACCGGCAGGTGCTGGTGCAGGACCTGGCGAACTTCGATCCGGCCGGCGTGGACTTCGCGCTGTTTTCCGCCGGCGGCTCGATCTCGAAGGAATACGCGCCAAAGTTCGCCGCCAAGGGCGCCATCGTCATCGACAACAGCTCGGCCTTCCGCTACGACGACGACGTGCCGCTGGTGGTCTCCGAGGTGAATCCCGAGGCGGCGCAGAATCCGCCGCGCGGCATCATCGCCAACCCCAACTGCTCCACCATGCAGATGCTGGTGGCGCTGGCCCCGATCCACCGCGCCGTGGGCATCGAGCGCATCAACGTGGCCACCTATCAGTCGGTTTCGGGCGCCGGCCGCTCCGCGCTGGAGGAACTGGGGCGCCAGACCGCCGCCATCCTCAGCTTTTCCGATCCGGAACCGGCGCGTTTCCCGGTGCAGATCGCCTTCAACCTGATCCCGCAGATCGACGACTTCCTCGACAACGGCTACACCAAGGAAGAAATGAAGCTGGTGTGGGAAACCCGCAAGATCCTGGGCGATGCATCCATCGAGGTGAACCCGACCGCGGTGCGGGTGCCGGTGTTCTACGGCCACTCCGAAGCCGTCCACATCGAGACCCGCGCGCCGATAAGCGCAGAGGCCGCGCGCGCATTGCTGGAAAAAGCGCCCGGCGTGGTGGTGGTGGACGAGCGCCGCACCGGCGGCTGGCCCACGCCGGTTACCCACGCATCGGGCACCGACCCGGTCTACGTCGGCCGCATCCGGCAGGACATTTCCCACCCGCGCGGGCTGAACCTGTGGGTGGTTGCGGACAATATTCGCAAGGGCGCCGCACTCAACGCTGTACAGATTGCTGAACTATTGGTAAAAACTCACGCCTGATCTAAAGTTAGCACCGCGTTATCAAGTCGTTTCGAGGATTCAGGGGGAAACGACCGGCAGCGCGCCGCACCACGCCCTCGAGGGGAAATCTCCAGATGAACATGCGTCTCCGCCTCCCGATCGCCCTGGCCCTGGCGCTGGGCAGCAGCCATGCGAGCGCGCTTGGCTTGGGACAGATCGAGGTGAAATCCTCCCTGAATCAGCCACTTGTCGCCGAGATTCCGGTGCTTGCAAGCAATCCGGGCGAAGCCGAAGACCTGCGCGTCAAACTGGCCGCACCCGACGCCTTCACCCGCGTCGGGCTGGACCGCCCGACCCTGCAGGCGGCAAACCTCCAGTTCGAGGTGCGCACCGATGATCGCGGCCGCAAGGTCATCCGCATCACCACCGCCGACAGCGTCTCCGACCCGTTCCTGAGCTTCCTGCTGGAAGCGGACTGGGGCAAGGGTCGCATGTTGCGCGAATACACCGTGCTGCTCGATCCGCCCTCGATGGTGCCGATCGGAGCCGCACCGGCGCGCACCGCGCCGCTGCCCGAACCAACCCAGGCCACCGCCGAACCGCTGCTGGAAACTCCGCCGCCGCTGGCCGCCGAACCAGTGCCCGAACCTCAGCCGGAACCCGCGCCCGCGCCGGTTTACGAAGCCGCACCGGAACCTGTCCCCGCGGCTTCGGCGGCACCCGAACCTGCGACAGCGTCCGAAAATTATCCTGCCTACGGCGCGGACAGCTACGGACCGGTCGCCTCCGGCGACACGCTCTGGTCCATCGCCCAGCGCACCCGCCACGACGAAGCCATCACCGTCAACCAGATGATGCTCGCGCTGCTGCGCGCCAATCCGGAAGCCTTTGCCGACAACAACATCAACCGCCTCAGGAAGGGCGCGGTGCTGCGCATCCCGGCGCGAGAGGAAGCCACCGTCCTGGCCGCTTCGGAAGCCGCCGCGCAGGTGCGCGACCAGATGCAGGCATGGGGTTCCAGCAGCGTCACCTTCGCGCCCCCCGCCGATGCCTCGATGAGCGCGCCTGCCGCCAGCACCGGCGCGGCCGACCGGCGCCACGGTTCGCGGCTCGAACTCACCCCTCCGCGCGGCGATGCCTCGGCAAGCGCAAGCCAGTCGGGCGCGGCCGCAGAAGGCAGCGGGAGCGAACTGCGCGCCGAGCTTGCGCGCAGCCGCGAGGAAGCCAGCGCGCTGTCCCAGGAAAACGTGGAACTCAAATCCCGCGTCGGTGAACTCGAAAACCTGCAGGCCGAAAGCCGTCGGCTGCTGGAACTCAAGGACAGCGAACTGGCGGCCGCGCAGAAGCGTCTGGCCGAAGCCAATGCCGCCGCAGATGCCGCCGGCACCGATGCGGCGGTACCGCCTCCTGTCGCACCGGATCAGGCCGCCGTCGAACCACCGCCCGCCGATGTCGCAGACGAGATCGCGACCACTGCGCCGGAACCTGCAACCGAGGCTTCCACGGCGGCGCCAGAGGAGGCGGAAACGCCCCCCGAGCAAACACCGCCAGCGGCCACGCCGGAGCCGGCACCCATCGCGCAGCCGGCAGCGGAATCGCCCGCTCCCGCGCCCGGATTCAATCCCTGGATCGTGGGCGGCGGCGCGGCCGTCCTGCTCGGCCTGATCGGTCTGCTCATCACGCGCCGCCGCAAGCAGCCGGCCGCCGCAAAGACCGCGCCCTCGATGGGTGCAGTCGTGGCTGCCCCCGCAGTTGCGGCATTCGAGCCGGACGCCCAGGAAGGCGATCTGATCGAGGCCATTTCCCACTACCCCGACGACCTGCACCTGCATCTGGACCTGCTCAAGCACTATGTCGAGCGCGGCGAAGGCACGGCGTTCGAAATGGCGGCAGAGGCCATGCACGCCCAGGTTCTCGATCCCAACGATCCGCTCTGGCTCGAAGCGGTGGCGCTGGGGCAGCAGATTGCACCGCGCAACCCGTTGTTCGACACCGGCGCGAACTACGACGATTTCCAGACGCACTCAGCTCCGGAAGAGGAGGTGGATCCCACCCCGCAATTCCAGTCGATCGCCCCCGCCACGCCCGCACCGCCTTCGCGCGAAGTGGACTGGCATCCGGGTGCGTCCGCCGCCGCAACGCACGCAGAAATCAGCCCTGAAAGCAGCGATTTCGATGAGTTAGAGTTCGAGACCGCGCCGGCATCCAATGCGGAAACGGAAGCCGAGGGATTCGACCTGGATGGCTTTGGACAGGAGGGCGCGGGCATCGATGCGGATGTCGCCGCCACCAAGCTGGAGCTGGCCCGCGCCTACCTCGACATGGGCGATGCGGAAGGCGCGCGCGGCATGCTCGAGGAAGTGGTCTCCGAGGGCAACGCCGCCCAGCGCGACGAAGCCCGTGCGCTGATCGCCACCATCCGCTGAAGCAGCACGCCCCACCCCGAAGGGCCGGACGCGCCAGCTTCCGGCCCTTCGCTTTTGAGGAACCGCCATGCGCTACGCCCTGGGCATCGAATACGACGGCACCGACTTCTGCGGCTGGCAGCGTCTGGGCGACAACCCGAGCCTGCAGGCCGCGGTGGAAGCCGCCCTGGGCTTCGTGGCGGGCCATCCGGTCGAGGTGACCTGCGCCGGGCGCACCGACCGCGGCGTGCACGCCTCCTGCCAGGTGGTGCACTTCGACAGCCCTTCCGATCGAAGCACCTACGCCTGGACGATGGGCGCCAACTCGCGCCTGCCGCGCGCCCTGTCGGTGCGCTGGTGCCAGCCGGTGGCAGGGGATTTCCACGCGCGCTTCGGCGCGCGCGCGCGGCGCTACCGCTACCGCATCCTCAACCGCCGCGTTCGCCCCGCGCTGGACGCGCGCTTCGTGGCCTGGGAGCGCCAGCCGCTGGACGCCGACGCCATGCACGCCGCGGCCCAGGCGCTGCTGGGAGAACGCGACTTCTCCGCCTTCCGCTCTTCGCAGTGCCAGGCCAGCCATGCGAGGCGCAATCTGCAGCGACTCGATGTGCGCCGCATCGGCGAGGAAATCCATCTCGACGTGCAGGCCAACGCCTTCCTCCACCACATGGTGCGCAACCTCGTCGGCAGCCTGCTGCCGATCGGCCGCGGCGAACGCCCGGTACCGTGGCTGGCCGAACTGCTGGAAGGCCGCGACCGCACCCTTGCCGGACCCACGGCCGCGCCGCAGGGCCTGCTGTTCCTCGGACCGCTGTATCCGCCCGAGTGCGCCCTGCCCGCCGAGGTCACGCTGTGAGCACACGCATCAAGTTCTGCGGCCTGACCCGCGAGGCCGACGTGGACCTGGCGGTGGCGCTGGGCGTGGACCTGATCGGACTGGTGTTCGCCGAGCGCAGTCCGCGCCGCCTCGCGCTGGCGCGCGCCGCCGCGCTGCGCGCGCGCATACCGCCTCAGGTCAGCGCCGTGGCGCTGGTGATGGACGCAACAGCAGCCGAGATCAGGGCGATCCAGGCCCACGTCCGGCCCGACTTGCTGCAGTTCCACGGCGGCGAACCAGAATCGTTCTGCCGCGCCTTCGCAACGCCCTATCTCAAGGCCGTCCCGCTGGGCGGCGTGGCGACGGAGGAAGCCCCTCGTCGCGCAAGCGAATGGCCCTCGGCCAAGGCAGTGCTGCTGGACGGCCACGCCCCCGGCGAGGCGGGTGGCAGCGGCAAACGCATCGACTGGACCCGGATTCCGGACACCGGAGGACAGCCCGTTCTCCTTGCGGGCGGCCTCCATGCCGGCAACGTCGCCGAGGCCATCCGCCTTGTCCGCCCCTGGGGCGTGGACGCCTCCAGCGGCCTGGAACATTCGCCTGGAATCAAGGATCCGGAGAAGATGCGCGCCTTCGTCGAGGCGGTGCGCGCGACGGATCCGGACGCGTCGGCCTCCGGCTAATCCGGCTTCGCCGCGGGCACCGATTTCCGCGCCGCGGCCAGAATCTCCCGCGCCGGCGGCGGGCACAGGGGATCCTCGCCGAGGCAGCGCGTGCGCTCCTGCAGGATGGCGATGGCATCGGGCAGGGCTTCGGCCTCCAGCGCAGCGCGCATGTCCGTCACCACGGCGCTCAATCCGCCGCGCGCTTCCAGGCTGTAGGGATTGAGGCGAAGCGCCTCTACGAACTGGAGCGCGGCATCCTCCCAATACTGTTTGGCGAGGTTGTCCCGGCCTTCCGCGATCGCAGCCTCCAACCGGACGCGCTGCCCCTCATCGAGCTGGAATCCCCCCCAACGCGCCAGCAGCCAGCCGTGCGAGGCCCACAGCCCGAGAGCTACAACCACGGCCGCAGCGGCGACCCGGATGCCGAACCTGCGCCAGTCGTAGGCATCGAAGGCGCGACCGAAGGCAGTGGCGTCCTCGTAGCGATCCGCGCGACGGAAGGCCAGTGCGCGCGCGAGGGCGCGCGCCTGCATGCGGGTGAGGCCGGCGGGAAACTTCGGGCGCAGCTGCTGCTCGCAGGCCTGGTCCGCCGGCAGGTGCTCGAACGGGTGGCGGCCGGAATACAGGCGAAACAGCAGGCAGCCCAGCGCGTACACGTCATCGGCCGGCAGCGGGCGCTCGCCGGCCAGCATCTCCATGCTCGCGTAGTCCATCGTCATCGCGCCCACGTCGTCGGCATCGAACACCGCGTCGCGTTCGCGCGCCCGCGCGATGCCGAAATCCAGCAGCTTGGGCTCGCCGTCTTCGCCCAGAAACACGTTGGACGGCTTGATGTCCGCATGCACCAGACCCTGCGCATGGGCATAGCCCAGCCCGGAAATGATCCCGCGCGCGATGCGCAGGCGTTCGTCCGGACGCAGCGGGCGATCCGGGTCGCGCAGCCGCAGCTGCAGCGGCTCGCCGCGCAGCAGCTCCATGGTGAGGTAGACCAGCTTGCCGTCGCGGTCGAAGTCGAACACCTTGACGATGTTGGGGTGGTTGAGGCTCTGCGCGTGCTTTCCCTCGCGCTGCAGTGCGACGTAGCCCAGGCCGAACTCGGCCATGTCGCCCGACAGGATCTTCATCGCCACATACGGATCGGGATCGCGCGCTTCGACCTTGCGCAGGTCGCGCGCCTTGTAGACCAGCCCCATGCCGCCGCGACCCAGCTCCTCGATCACCTCGAAGCGACCCTTGACGACATCGCCGGGTGCCAGCTCGATTCCGGCCCGGCCCGTGCCGGCGGGCGGCGACTGCAGCGCCGAAGTGGCGAAGACCTGGAACGGCCCCTGCCCTTCCTTCTCCGGAACCGGCCCCGGCGCGGCGCGCGTGACTTCCGAATCGAACTCACGCGGCACGGCGCACCTCGCCTCGCAATTCCGCATCGCGCATCGGCCGCGCCTCAGAACGGAATCCGCACATCGCCCCGCACCGACCAGCGATCCACGCCACTGTAGCCAAACAGCTTCAATGCGCCCAGGTTGAAGTCCACCGTGCGGGTGCCGATCGGCCGTCGGAAGCCCAGCCCCAGCTCCATCGTGGAATAGCTGCGATCCGGCTCGGCCGCCACCACCGAATTGATCGGCGAGCCGCCCTCGGCGAACTCGGCCACGAGGTTGCGCGCTCCGCTGCCGCCGTTGCGGTACCAGAGCGCGCGTCCGTAGGGCCGGAAGGTGCCTACCCGGGTGGCGAGGGTCACATCGCCATAGACCCCGCCGGACAGCGAGCGCGTCACCACGTCCTGGCGGGCGTAGGACAGGCGGAAGATCGAATCACTTTCTTCCTCGAAGGCATCCACGCGCGAACCGATCCACTGGTACTGGAGCATGGGAGCGAAGGTCCAGAGGTCAGGCTGCAAATACCAGGTGACGCCGAGGGATGCCGCTCGCTGCGTTGCAACGGGCGAACCGCGGGTGTGCGCATCCATGTGTTCCATGTCCTGGCTTCCGCGACGGGGCAGATAGCGCACCATTTCGAAATCGCTGCGCACCCGGCTCAGTGATGCATCCAGGCTCAGGCCATGCGGCCCCGAATAACCGCCGTACAGGTGGAAGGCGCGGGTGTTGGCATCCAGCCGATCGTTCGATTCCTCGAAGCCCGAGGTCAGCCGCGAATGGCCTATGGCAGCACCGAGAAAGAAGGCATCCGTGAAGCGATAGTCCACGCCGCCGGTCAGCGACCAGTTGTCGAACTCGAACCCGGAGTTGCCGCGATGGCGCGTGACCTCTCCGCCCCCCACGGTGCCATTGATCCACAGTCCCCAACGCGTTCCGCCCAGCAGGGTGCGCTTTTCCTCGTTCGGATCCTCGTCGGCCTTCAAAACCGTGTCCAGTTCCCCCAGCGAGAAGGTGCCGCCGCTGCCGGCCAGCATCAGGCCGCTGCCGTTGAAGCCGTCGCCGATGCCGTGCAGCAGTTGGGAAATGCGCACCGCGACGTTTCCGACCTGCGTCGTCATGAGGCCCACGCTGCTGGGAGCGATCGCGGTCGCACGCTCCGTCGATACGGCACGCATGAAGCGGATGATTTTCCTCATCTCTCCTTCCGCCATCATCCGCGCCATCGCCTGGCACTCCGGCCCGTTGCGCCGTTCCGGTGCGGAACAGAACCGGTGCAGGTCCTGGAACAGGCCCGGCGCCCAAGGGTCGTCCACCTGGCCGTCCATCCCGTCCGGCGGCTGGGAGCCAAGCAGGTAGCCGGTGATCGTCGCCGCAAGGATGGGCGTCTCGCCCGCGGAAATCATGCCGAGCACCGGCACGCCTTGCGCGGCGCCGGAGAATTGCCCGCCTTCCCGGCGGATGCCGAACTGCTCGTCCGCTTGCCCCGCCGAATCCAGGATGTCGATGCGAAACTCCGCGGTCGAGGCCGTACCGACCGCCCCGAGCGACACCCGCGCGAGCGGATTCACGATATAGCCGGCCTGCCCTCCGGCGGCCTGTACGGCATAGTCCAGTTCAACGCCGATCGGATCGAGCGCGGAACAGGTCAACGTGACCCGCACGCTCGCCGTTCCCGTCCGGTCGGCGCGATGAAAGACCGGGCTGGCCGACGGCAGCGGCTCCTCGGTGAACGCGAACATCACCCCGGCATCCGCGCACGCCGCGCCGGCCGCCTTGGCGAGCCGGTCGCCGGAATCGGGCAGCGTCATCGTCTGCGTCCTGCCGCCCTGGTGGACGATCACCAGACGCGCCAGGTTGGCGGCCCACGCCTGCGACGCGGCCGCGGAGAACAGAACCGCCGCAAGTATCACCCCGGAAAATTTCTTGAATCCCTGCATGGCGTCCTGCTCCTCGGCTCAGTTGCCCGGGTTCAACACGGTCTGCCCGACCACGGTTCCATCCACGGAAATCACCGCCCGCGGCCCGCCACCCCACCCATCCTCGGGGAATACCACGAAACGGAACGATGCCCCGGGCTCCAGCGTGGCCACCTCGCAGGCGCGCACGTCCGCGTCTTGCCGGCAGGAGATTCCCAGCGCCACAGGATCCTCGCAGCGCACCGCGCCGCCGTCGCCGCCGGACTGGGTGCTGCACGCGGGAAGGAATGCGATCCTTCCGACCTGTGCGGCTTCGAACGAGACCACGACCCGAAGCGCGGCACTGGCCTCGGGATTGTGCAGGGTGAAGCGCAGCGCCTCCTGCCCGAAGAACGAAATCCGCGCGGGATCAGCCAGCACGGGCGGCCGCAGCACCAGAAAATGGGCCAACGTCGCCTCCGAAAGCGCGTTGGCCAAGTCTCCGCCGTAGCGCGCGCGCAGGAGGCGGTTTCCGGCCTGGACAAACGCGACTTCACACTCCGCCTGTCCTGCATCGGCCTCCGGAGACTGTCGCTGCAGCGGCACCGTCGCGCAGCCGGAAATCGGATCCTGATCCTCGAAGAAAGCGACGCTGCCGCCGGGCCGGTAGCCCGCCACGCGCGCGCGCAGCCGCGTGATGCCGCCGGCATAGGCGACCGCCCGCTCGATTTCCAATGCCGTCACGCTCGGATTTTTCTCGACCGGAACCGACAGTTCGCCCATCGCCGGCGCATGTACCGCATCGCCCGCATACTCGGCGCGCAGTGCATGGGTTCCCGACTGGGCAAAGCGCGTGTGGCAGCGCGCCACGCCTTCCATGCCCGTTGGAACCAGGGCCACGGCCTCACAGCCCGACAGCACCTTCGCACCGTCGAGGAACCGCACTCTTCCGGTCGGGGCCGCGCCACTGACCCGCGCCTGCAGGACCTGATCGCGCCCCACCCGCGCCGGTGCCGCGTCCTCCCGACTCAGCGCAAGACTCGCGCTGACCGTGCCAGAAAGGGCCAGCACGGCATCGGAGGCTTCGTTGTTGTCGTTGCCCGCGTAGCGCGCGGCCACCCAGCGCGGCAAGGCGCCGCCCGCTGGCAGCGTGCAGGCGGCGCGCGCGTGCTGGTTCGACTGGCTGTCCAGCAGCACGGATTCACAGCCGGTTATGACGGTTCCTTCGAGGACGAATTCCACCGCGCCGTCGGGAAAGTAGCCGTGGATTTCCGCTTCCAGCAGCCAATCGGCGCTGCCCTGAACCTGCACTGCGGACAATCCGAGTGAAGAAGTCGCCTTGCCCACGGGAATCGTCAGTGCCGCCTGTTCCAGCACATTGCCGGCGTCGCGCTCGGCCGTCACCAGACGCAGGCCGGCCCGGGGAAAGCGCACCCTGCACTCGGCTGTCGGAACGCTGCCCTGCCCGCCTGTCAACGGCTGTGCGTGACAGCCGGCAATCGCGACGCCTTCGTCGGAAAATGCCACCGTGCCGAGCACCGTCGCAGCGCTTGCCGCAGCTCGAAGCCGCGCGAGCTGCCCGACCACGGCGCCATCCGGCAGGGACAGGCTCAGCGCATCGGAATCCGCCGCCACCGCGACTTCCGTCTCATCGGAAGACGGCGAGTGGGCGCGGTCTCCGGGGAAGGCGGCGCCAAGAAAATGCATGCCGGAGCCATGCAATGCCACATCGCAGCGGGCCACGGCCAGACCATCCGTCTCCACGACCAGGGCAACATCCATGCAGGAACCGATACCCACTCCTGCGTCGGTGAAAGTCACGCGGGCACCCGCCACCGACACCGGCTCCACGATGGCCTCGAGGCTGGCGATGCCGCCCTCGCGCAGACCGGCAACCGGAGCCTGCACCTGCAGCCGCGTTGCGGTCGGGAAAGACTGCACATCCACGTCCAGCGCCGCCGATTCGCGGCCACTGGTGAAGTCGTAGCGCGCATCGATCCGATGCCTTCCGGCCTGCTCAAACACCACCGAGCACTCGGCAACCGGGTCTCCGCCGCTTGGATCGAGCGGCACGACCGACGTGCACCCCGGGATCAGCGCGCCATCGCGCAGGAATCCCACCGTACCGCCCGGCAGGCCGGCATCGACCGTCGCGCGAATGACCACAGGCTGATCGACGAAGGCCGGATTGAACGCAGACAGTGTCAGCGCGGGCGCGGGATTTCCCACCCGCAGGGAAATCACGTCGAACGAAGCTCCGCTCTGGCCGTCTCCCGTGTACTCGGCCCGCAGCGCGTGTGTTCCGGGAGACGGGAAGCGCAGCACGCAGTCGGCCATCCTGCGCAACGGCGCCAGTGGTGTCAGGGCCACGGCCTCGCAGTTGGAAACGGCCTGTCCATCGGCGAGAAAGCGCACCGTCCCGGCGCGCAGCGCATCTCCGGCAACCGTGGCCTGCAGCAGCACCGGCCGCCCCACCCATGCCTCACCGCTCACGACGGCCAGTTCGGTGCTGGTACTGCGACCTGGAACCCGGATTTCCACCCCGCCTCCGCGGGTCAAACCACCGCGCACATAGGTCGCCGCAAACTCGTGTGCTCCGGCCACCCCGAGCGTGAAGGGACAATCCGCCGCCGCAAGGCCCGCAGCCAGCACGACCACTGGAACCTCGCTGCAACCTTGCATCGGAACACCACCATCGAGGAAGGTAACCGCGCCCCCTTCGGAGCCGCCCTGCACTTCCGCGCGCAGTGCCGCCGACTGTCCAGCCAGCACATCGGCGGGGATCACACGAAGCTCGACCCGAACCGGCACGGACGGTGCCGGCTCCACCTGCACCGTCCGGCTTGCATGGGAAGGAAGATTTCCCGTGTTCCCGCTGTAATCGGCCTGCAGCAAATGGGATCCCGGGGTGGCAAACGTCCAGGGGCAGGAAACCTGCTTGACGTTCGTTGCCGTGGAATCCAGCGTCGCCGTGCACACCACGCTGTTGTCGTCCCGGATCGTTACGCTGCCACCCGGCGCATCGCCGCTCACCCGGACGCCGATCATGACCGGTTCGCCGGCCACCGGAACCGAGGGACTTGCATCCAGCGCGACCTCGGTTGCTCCCGCCGGAGTCGCAATGGAAAAAGAAAGGGGGTCCGACCAGTTCTCGTGGTTGGCGGCATCCCCCTGATAATGGGCGATGAGCTGATGCACGCCCGGGACAATGAAAGCGGCAAGGCATGAAGCGACCGTCTGCGCACTGCCTCCCGCAGAAACAGTCACGGCACACAGTGGCTGGTTCGGATCAGGACCAGTCAACTCGTAGAAAAGCACGTCGCCGCCGGGAAAATGCCCCCAGATCTCGGCAGTGAATTCCACCACTTGTCCGGGCGCCGGACTGCCGACATTCATCGACAGGAAGGTCTGGGAATCCCACTTGTCGACGGTTACGGAAACGGCATTGCTGACGGCGAGATCGTTGCCGACCCCGCCCGTGGGCGTCCCCAGGGAGGCGCTGTAGGTGAAGGTTCCATCCATGCTCGCCGTAACCGTGCAGGACGCCGAGTTGGTCAAAGCATCCAGCGGAACGGCTGTGCATCCCGGAATGAGCGGGGTGTCTTCGAAGAAGCGCATCTCCAGGGAAGTGGAATACGGCGAGTAATTGTTCTGCGCCGTCAGAACCAGCGTTTCGCCAACGTGGATGCTCCCTGACGAGACCGTGAGCTGGATGTCTTGCGGAAGCGTCTGGGCCTGCACCGGAACCATCAGCAAAACGCCCATCGCCAGCGCGGCCAGCCCCGCTCGCGATACGCCCTCCTGCCACCCCGTCCCCCTCCTCCTGACCATGCTCGATCCTCCCGATTCGGTTGTCCCTGCCGTCCTCAGCCATTCCCCGTATCCGACCGGAGCGACTGGCTCGTCCAAACATTCCACTGAACGCGCACGCCCCTCGAAGCCTGCGGATCAAACCCTGGCGCGATCGATCCGCAACCTGCCATCCATGGCCAGGCTTCGAGACGGAAAAACCCCCGGCCTCTCAGCCCTCGCGCGCACCAGCGCCCGACCCTTCCATGCCCAGCGAGGCGTTCGCCGAGTCTTCCCCCACCGGCACCAGATAGAACTTCCCTCCCTCGTAGCCTCGCCCGTCGCGCATCGGCGCCACCTGCGGCACCTGTTTCTGGTTCAGCTCGACGGAATGGCGTTCCACGCCCGGCCGCAGCGCCTCGGCCAGACCGCGCTGGGTCAGCACCCGGTCATTGCTGCGCAGCACGCGCAGGAGTTCGGCCGAAAAAACCGAGTGGCCCTGTCCGCCATCGTCCACCACAGGGGTCTCGCCGCCGGCGGAAATCACGTAGCGTCCCTTGCTGGAAAGAAAGTGGGTCGAGTCCTGCGGGGAAAACTCCAGCGGCCCGCTGATCTCGCGTGGCGCAGCCAGCGCCGCGCCGAAGCAGGAGTCGGCGATCACCAGCAGCGTGCGCCCGCCGAACTGCCCCATGGCCGACACCAGCAGGCTGTTGGGCAAGCCTGAACCGCGCTCCGGCCCCGCATCGCGCGGCAGCCAGAAACCTTCGGCACCATCCAGCGCGCCGTGCCCGGCAAAGTAGATCAGCACGTTGTCTTCGGGACTGCGGTTGGCCAGAACCTTGACCAGCTCACCGGCCAGGGTGTGGTAGTCGGGATTGCGCAGCAGCGTGGTCTGGAATCCGTAGCGCTGCCGCAGCACCTCGGCCACCGCATCGGCGTCGGCCAGCGACGTCTTCAGCGGCGCGATGTGGTCGTACTCCTGCACCCCGATCACCAGTGCGTAATAGCGACCGAAGCGGGTGCCGTCGACGCTCAGCACGGGCGCGGATCCCGCCGTGGCCGTGGCAATGCGCGACAGGTTGCGCGTGGGTGATGGCGGCAGCGAATTCAGTTTCTCATCGACGCGATCGCGCTCGCTCTGCGCCTTGGCCAGCTCGGTTTCCAGACGCTCGCGTGCCCTGGCATCCTGCGCCCGCGCGGCCTTGAGCGCGGCGATTTCAGCCGAAAGCTGCGCCAGGCGCGCGTCGGCCTCGGCCTTCTGGCTTTCGAGCTCGAATCGCGCCTGGCTTGCCTGCGCCTGCGCCTGGCTGGCGCGTACCAGCTCCTCGGTGAGTCCCATGGCTTCGCGGTAGAGACGCAGTGCGCCTTCCGGATCGGCCGGCATGCCGCGTCCTGTTTCCATCATCGCGGCCAGCGACAGTTTGGCTTCCCGCGAACCGCTCCTGGCCGCCTTGGCATACCACGCCGCCGCCTTGGCCAGATCGGGTGCTCGGTCGATGCCGCGCTCCCAGGCCTGCGCCACGAAAAGCTGCGCGTCCGCGTCGCCGCTGTCGGCCTTTTCCTGCCAGACGCGAAGGGTCGTTTCCAGAGAAGCGCGATCGTAGGCGACATATTCGCCTCCGCGCCGTTCGCACTGCTCGGCCGTGGTCTTGACCGGCAGCGCCGGCCCGATGTAGCTGATCCGCCCCGAGCGCCGCAGTTGTCCCGGCAGAAGGCAGTCCACCGTGGCCATGGCCTTGAGCGGATCGTTCGCCGCGTCCGGCCCGGGCGCCACCTGCGCGAAACCCGGATCCGCCGCCAGCAGCCCGGCCAAACCCATTCCCGATAGCAGAACCCATCCAATCGCTGCGTTCGCCATGATCCCCTCCGATCCATGCGCCGTACCGCATCCGGGATGGCGTCGCTGACTGCACACCCCCTTGTGCCGCTCCGCGCGCCTGCCGAGTTCGCAAAACTGTGCGCCTGCAAACAAGGGCTTGTCCAGCAATGCGAAAGTCGGGGGAAATCGGGGCGCCCCTACACCAGCAGTTTTCCGTCAAACACGCTGCCGGCCAGTCCCAGCGCGAGAACGGCCCAGACCGCGAGCATCACGCGCTCCTGCCACGCCGGCTGCGGCCTGCGAAACAGCAGGAACAGGGTGATCGGGACGATGGTGTAGCGGGTTTCGATCATCCAGGAGGCGGCAACGAAGAGAATCGAGAACGGCAACCAGAGCCTGGCTCTGGCGCCCAGGTGGGGAAGCAGGGCCAGACCTCCGGCAGCGAACGCCGCGAGCAGACAGAAAACCCATCGCGGCCAGCCCCCGGCGGCCACCGCGAGCAGCATCTGGTTGCGCGCATTGCCGGAAAAAAGATTGGACGGATGCTCGACCCGGAACAGGAAAAAACCAGCCAGGAACACGAATGTTGCCAGCGCCAGCACCGGCAGCAGGCGCCCGGAAGCCAGAGCGGCTTTCCAGCCGGCAAGCATCTGGAACGGGAACAGCAGCGCCATCACCACCAGAAGGAAGATCGGATTGCCGATATCCGGCCGGAAATCGGGATGCGAATAGGCGCTCTGTGCGGTCGAATAGGCGATCGAACCGTTGCCGGCCCAATAGACGCAGAAGCAGGCAACCGCCAGCAGATAGGGCCAGATCCTCTGCATGAGCGCCTGCCACCACGCGCGTGTCGGCAGGCTCCGCGCGCGCAGCGTCAGCACGCCCTCGCACAGCAGCGGCCAGGCGCTGTATACGCCAAGAAACACCACCCACAGCACGTTGTTCTGCCGCATCGCCATCGAAGCGACCAACAGCAGCGCCGAAAGCCCGTGCCGCTCATGGATCGAAGCCAGCAGCGCCCCCAGCAGGAGCGCCAGCGCCGGGAGATCGGTATAGGCCAGAAAACCGTACAGATACATCGTCGGCAGCAGCAGGAACAGCGCCGCCGTGCGCTGCGCATCCTCGCGATGCAGCCGCCGCCGGATGCGATGGACGAGCACCACCGATGCCGCCGTGAACAGCGCCGTGACCAGCCGCGCCGCAGCCAGCGACTGGGCACCGAAGGGCCAGAGCACGGCCGTCAGCAGCCAGTGGTAGCCCGGGATATTGGTCAGGTACTCCTCGTAGATCCGGAAGTCGCCCTGCTGGAATCGCAGGATCTGGCCCCAGTGCACCAGCTCGTCGCCGATCGCAGGCCCGTGCGCCGCCAGCGCGAGCCCGGCCAGCCAGAGGCAAGCCATCGCCAGCCAGCCGATCTGGCGCCGGGAGCGCGGTTCGGAAAACGCCTTCATTCATGCAGCAACCGTCGGGACAGGCGCGCACGATAGCCCAGCCTCCGTCAACCCGGGCGCACTCCGCATCCGTCACCTTGCGTCGAGCGGAATCCCCAGTGCCGCGGTCAATCCGGCCAACCAGGCGAGCTGGCGGCCGTCGCGGGTGTCGTAGTCCGCGCCCGAATAGCCCCACCAGTCCCAGCAGGCCTTGGGGTTGAGCGGCATGAAACTGGCGCGGGTCTGCGGGTAGACCACCACCAGATCGTAGGCATCGGCCCAGCGGTTGAGTCCGGTTTCCTCGACGAAGCGCCGCTCCAGCGAGGCGGCATTCTGCTCGCAGCCGTGGAAGGCGATCAGCGCGCCGCAGCGATTCCCCTCGGCGCATTGCGGCGGGACGTAGAGCATGCCCTCGTCGGCCAGATAGGCATCCTCGCCCTTGGGGCGATAGGCGTTCTGGTCGAAGACGTGAATCTGCCCGCGCGGCGCCTCCGCCGCCTCTTCCGGCGCGGCGCCGTAGAGCGTTTCCAGCATGGCGTGGGCGGCATCGAAGCCGCAGGAAGCGATGTAGGGCGCCTCGGTGGTGGTGCAGGCCACGCCCTTGTCGAGCGTGGGCCAGGCGTGGCCGATGTCGCGCTTGGCGTCCCAGACCAGTTCCATGCCGGTCACCGGCGGCTGCTCCACTTCGCGCTCCAGCGCCTGGTAGATGGCATAGGAAGCGCGCGCAACGATCTCCTTCACGGTGACATCGGAAGCGCCGTGCATCACCCAAACCCGGTCGCCGTTCAGGCCATCGAGCGTTGCGATCTTTCCGGCCTCGGCCAGCGATTTCGCGCGCTCGGCGAGCTTCACCACGTCGGGAGCATCCGGCTCGCCCTTCATGCAGCGCCCCAGCGCGGTGGAAAGATCCCCCTCGGCGCAGCCGTAGGGCGGTCCGGAGATCAGGCCGGCACCGAGCAAACGGTCGGAAAAGGCGAAGTGCGCCTGCTGGGCCATGGCGGCACCCGAAGAGATGCCGGCCACGGCCACCCGGCCCGGATCGAGCGCAAGCGGCGGCAAGTTGCTCTCGGCAGCGCGCGAGCGGCAGCCCCCGGCCATCGTGGCCATCAGGATCGTGGCCGTCAGGACAGCGAGGGAAGGCATGGGATTGGATCGCATCGTCGGTCTCCGGCAAAAAAGCGGGCCGCAGCGCGGCCCGAAGGTCTTTCCTACGTACTGAGAGAGATCAGAAATCGTAGCGGGCCGACAGGGACACCTGGCGCGGTGCGCCGTAGAACCCGGTCATCACGCCCAGCGCGGCGTTGAGGTTGTAACCCGTGGTGCGGTACTCCTTGTCGGCCAGATTGCTGCCCTGCAGGGAGAAGGTCCAGGGCCCTTCCGTGCGCCAGATCACGCCGGCATTGACCAGGCCATAGGCCGCCTGTTCGATCGGCTTCGCGCCGGTGCGCACGATTTCGGTCGTGGCCACGACGCGATCCTGATAGCTGTAGCCAAGGCGCGTGGCGATGTTGCCGCCACTGGCCAGATCGAAACGGTATTCGACGTTCACCGCACCGGAGAATTCGGGCGCATTGGTGAACTCCTGCTCGTCGGCGATGTTGACGCCGGCGTACATGAACTCGTCGTACTTGGCGTCCAGCCAGGCGAGATTGCCGCTGATCAGCCAGTTGGCGGTCGGCAGCCACTGGTATTCCAGCTCGACGCCGTTGACCGTGCCCTTGCCGGCGTTGGTGAAGTCGCCGAAGAACGCATCGTCCACGCCGTCGCCGTTGCTGTCGTAGGCGGTGAACACGGAGAGCTGGATGTCCTTGTACTTGTTGTGGAATCCGGCGAGATTCAGGAACAGGCGCTGGTCCAGCAGGCCAGTCTTCACGCCGACCTCGAAGCTGTCCACCACCTCGTCGTCGAACGGTTCGGCCGAGCGCGGCACCGCGGTGGCCTGGGCGCGGATGTTGTAGCCGCCGGACTTGAAACCGCGTGCGGCCAGACCGTAGAGCAGCACGTCCGGGGTGATCTGGAAGTCGAGCGAAACCTTCGGCGAGACGTTGGAGAAGTTGATGCTCTTGTCGAAGTTGGCCGCGACCACGCCGGTCGGGCGGGTGAAGGTCGCATCCGTGTACGAAATGTTGTAGACCTTGGCGCGCTTGTCCTCGTCGGTCCAGCGCGCGCCGACGTTGAGCGCGAGGCGGTTGGTCAGGTCGAAGGTCCAGTCGCCGTACAGCGAGGTCGATTCGGTGTACACCGTGCCCTGGGTATCGCCGAACAGCAGGCCGAAGAAGTTGTTGAGCACCTGGCCGCCGGCCTCGCCGTCGAACAGGTAGGCGCCGAACACGCCACGCCCTCGCCCGCCGGCATCGTAATTGGCCTGAAGCTCGTGGCTGACCTGGCTGTCGCGGTAGAACGCCTTGACGTCGGCGATGGTCGCAGGCGTGGTGTCGAAGTCGATGTTGGTCTCGGTGTCCGACTCGCGCTTGGCCACGACGTACTTGAACGCCCAATTGTCGCTGGCACGCCAGTTGGCGACGGCGGAAATGCCCTTCATCGAGGTGTCGTTGATGTTCGGCATGCCGTTGCGCACGTCGTAGCGCGAATCCATCGGCGGGAACGCCGGGGTGAAGCGGTTGGGACCGAGCATCTTCGCGCCGCGCACGCCGGACTGGTCGTCCATCCAGTCGAACGCGAACTGGATGTTGAAGTCCTCGGTGACGAAGGCGCCGAACTGGCCGCGCATCGCGAGGATTTCCTTGTCGCTCACGTCCTGTCCGGTAAGGACGTTCTTGCCGAAGCCGTCGCGGCTCAGGCTGGCCACCGACAGGCGGCCGCGCAGCGTGTCGCGCTCGTCGAACGAGCCGCCGATCGCCGCCTTCACGTCCATCTGGTTGTACTCGCCCAGCGTGACCTGAGCGAAGCCTTCGGTCTGCGTCGGCAGCGGGTTGGAGATGTACTTGATCGCACCGCCGATCGTGTTCTTGCCGTACAGCGTGCCCTGCGGCCCGCGCAGCACCTCGATGCGGCTCACGTCGAACACGTCCAGCAGCGCGCCCTGCGGGCGGGCGATGTAGACGTCGTCCATGTAGACGCCCACGCCCGGGTCCACGCCCCAGAGCGGATCGGACTGGCCGACGCCGCGGATGTAGGCCGTGATGGTGCTGCTGGAGCCGCGCGCGGCGTACAGGGTGAGGTTGGGCACCTGCGCCGCCAGATCGGAAAGGTCTTCGATGTTGAGACGATCCAGCGCCTCGGGCGTGAATGCCGTGACGGCGACAGGAACGTCCTGGATGGTCTCCTCGCGCTTGCGCGCCGTGACCACGACGTGATCCAGACGCTGGGCATCCTCGCTGCCGGCCTGGCGCTGGCCGGCGGCCGGCGCGTCCTGCGCAGAGGCGGAAGCGGCCATGCCCAGCAGCAGCGCGATGGCGACACTCAGGTGGGTGCGATTCATGAAAAGCAGTCCTCGGGTAGTGACGGGATACGGGGCGGTGCTACCGCTGTTTCTTGTGGATCGCATGGTGCCGGCGGATGCGGGGAGGCGCACTTGTACCTTGGTACAGTGGGAGGCGGCAGCGCGCCTCATCAGACTGCACGGCGAGTTGAAAAGCGGACCCGCCCATGGCCTTCCTCATCGTTCTGGCCTCGCTGTGCTTCCTGATGTTCGTGGCCTATCGCGGCTACAGCGTGATCCTGTTCGCGCCCATCGCGGCGCTGGGCGCGGTGCTGCTCACCGACCCCTCGCTGGTCGCGCCGATGTTCACCGGCCTGTTCATGGACAAGATGGTCGGCTTCCTGAAGCTGTACTTCCCGGTGTTCCTGCTCGGTGCGATCTTCGGCAAGGTGATCGAGCTGTCGGGTTTCTCGAAGTCCATCGTCACCGCCGCGATCCGTCTGTTCGGGCCGCAGCGCGCGATCCTGTCGATCGTGCTGGTCTGCGCCCTGCTCACCTATGGCGGGGTGTCGGTGTTCGTCGTGGTGTTCGCGGTCTATCCCTTCGCCTCGGAGCTGTTCCGCCAGGGCAACATTCCAAAGCGCCTGATTCCCGGCGCGATCGCGCTGGGTGCCTTCACCTTCACCATGGACGCGCTGCCGGGCACCCCGCAGATCCAGAACATCATCCCTACCACGTTCTTCGGCACCAACACCTGGGCCGCACCGATCCTGGGCACGTTCGGCGGCATCTTCATCCTGATCGTGGGCATGAGCTACCTCGAATGGCGCCGGCGCGCGGCGGCTCGCGCCGGCGAGGGCTACGGCGATCCGGCCACCCTGCTCAACGAACCGCCTGCCTACCCGGGCGGAAGACTCGCCCATCCGCTCATCGCGCTGCTGCCGCTGGTGCTGGTGGGCTTGTCCAACGTCGTCTTCACCTGGCTGATTCCGCAGCTTTACGGCGCCAGCCACTCCTTCATTCCCGGCGTGATCGGCAACCCCGCGCCGGTGGTGCAGGAAATCGGGCGCATCAATGCCATCTGGGCGGTGATGGGCGCGCTGCTGGTCGGCATCGGTACCGTGTTCGCGTTTGCCTGGAAGCCGCTGGTGGCCACCTTCGTGGAAGGCTCCAGGCACGCAGTGGGAGGCGCGCTGCTGGCGGCCTGCAACACGGCCTCCGAGTACGGGTTCGGCGCCGTGATCGCGGCCCTGCCCGGCTTCCTGGTGGTCGCCAACGCGCTGGGCAGCATCCCCAACCCGCTGGTCAACGAAGCCATCAGCGTCACCGCGCTGGCCGGCATCACCGGCTCGGCTTCCGGCGGCATGAGCATCGCACTGGCGGCCATGGCCGAAACCTTCATCGCCAACGCCAACGCCGCGGGCATCCCGATGGAGGTGCTGCACCGCGTCGCCTCGATGGCCTCCGGCGGCATGGACACCCTGCCCCACAACGGCGCGGTCATCACGCTGCTGGCGGTGACCGGACTATCGCACCGCCAGAGCTACAAGGACATCTTCGCGATCACCTGCATCAAGACGATGGCGGTGTTCGTCATCATCGCCACCTACTACGCCACCGGGCTCATCTGAGGGCAGGCCAGGGCCGGACATCTGCCTTCGAGCCGCATCCGCGCGCTCGTGCGAGAGCCTTGCCGATGCTGTCATCATGCCGGCTCGCCCCTCGCGCCTGCCCCGGCACGCGCAATCGACCGGAAGACCCGATGCCCAGCTCAGACGACTGGAAGCGCCTCCAGGAACTGTTCCACCAGGCCTGCGCCCTGCCCGAGGCCGAACGCGCCGCCTTTGCCAAGGCGCAGGTCGGCAACGCGCCCGAACTGATGGGCGAGTTGATGGCGATGCTGGCGGCCGAGGCCGGCGCCACCGAGGCGGTGCAGGCACCGCTGCGCGGCCTCGTCAGACAGATCAGCGCCCCGGCCCCCGAATTGCCCGCAGGAACCCGGCTCGGGCCGTGGCAGGTGGACCGCCTGATCGGCAAGGGCGGCATGGGCCAGGTGTATCTGGGCCACCGCGCCGACGGCACCTACGACCGCCAGGTGGCGATCAAGGTCATCGGCTCCCACGACCGCAGCCCCCAGCGGCGCGAATACTTCACCTTCGAGCGCCGCATGCTGGCGCACATGCAGCACCCGTCCATCGCCCAGATCCACGATGCCGGGAGCGACGGGGTCGGCCGCCTTTACCTCGTGATGGAATACGTCGAGGGCACCTCGCTGACGCGCTGGTGCCAGCAGCACAAGCTGGACCTGCGCGAACGGGTGAAGCTGCTGCTGCGGGTGGTCGAAGGCGTGCAGCACGCGCACCAGAAGGGCGTGATCCATCGCGACCTGAAGCCCGGAAACCTCCTGGTCGGGGAAATCGACGGCCAGGCAGCCCCCAGGATCATCGATTTCGGCATCGCCGCCGATACCGCATCGGGCAGCGACAGCAGTCCGGAGGCTGCCGGCACGCCGGGGTACATGAGTCCGGAACAGTCCACGCCCGGCATGGACATCGACAGCCGCAGCGACGTGTATTCGCTCGGCGCGATCCTGTTCGAACTGGTTTCCGGCCAGCGCCCGCACGGCGCGCCGACCACCGGAGCGAACGCTTCGGGCCACTCGCCGCTGCGCCCCTCCGAGCGCATCGACACGCTCACGCCCGAAGAGTTCGCCTCGCTTGCCGAAAACCTGCGCACAGCCCCCCAGCGCCTGCGTCGCGCGATGCGCGACGATCTGGACTGGATCGTGGCGCGCGCCACCCAGCCCGACCGCAACCTGCGCTATCCCAGCGCCGCCTCGTTCGGCGAGGATCTGCAGCGCTGGCTCGACGGCTTCCCCGCGCAGGCCGCGCCCAACCTTCGCCTGTACCGCGCGCGCAAGTTCATCCGGCGCCATCGCGGCGGCGTGCTCGCGGCGCTGGTCGTGTGCCTTGCGATCCTCGCCGGACTGGTCGGCACCACGCTCGGCTGGCAGCGCGCCGAACAGGCCACCCGGCGGGAGCAGGCCGCCAACCGGTTCCTGAGCGACATCCTGACCAGCGTCGATCCTTCGATGAGCTTCGACCTCGATCAGACCCTCATGCGGCGGGTGCTGGAAAAGGCGTCCGAACGGGTCGAAACCATGCTGGCAGACCAGCCCGAGGCGCGCGCCAGCGTCGAAACCACGCTGGCTTACACCTACCGCAATCTCGGCGATCTGGCGCGCGCCAGAACGCACCTGGAATCGGCGCTGGAATCGGCCACGCAGGCGCTCGGTCGCGATTCACTGCCGGCCCAGACCGCCATCATGGAGCTGGCCAGCCTGCTCACCGAACAGGGCGAACTGGCGCGCGCCGAGACGATGATGCGCGACAACCTCGATGCCGCCTACCGGCTGTCGGCGCTCGACCCGGTGCTCGGCCCGCGGATGGAATCGCGCCTGGGCTGGAACCTGCACCAGCAGGGTCGCCACGCCGATGCGCTGCCCCTGCTCGAGCACAGCTACGAGGCCCTGCGCGAACGCCTGGGCGAGGAACACCAGCGCACGGTGGACGCCGCGCAGAACTACGCCATCGGGCTGTCGCAGAACGACCGCATGGACGAGGCCATCGCCCTGATGGCGAAGATCACCGACCTGCAGGCGCGCCTGCGCGGCAGCGATCACCCGCAAACCCTTGCGCTGCGCAACAGCCTGGCCAGCTTCCATTCGGCCAAGGGAGACTTTGCCGCCGCCGAAACCCAGCTGCGCGCCATGCTGGAGGCGCTTGCCGGCCAGCACGGCAGCGGCCCGCGCATGCGCCCGGTGGTGGAGTTCAACCTCGCACTCACCCTGTCCAAGAGCGGCGATCCGGCCAAGGTCGAGGAAGCCGGGCCGCTGTTCCGATCCGCCATCGAGGCGATGGTGCAGCAGAGCGGGCCGGACACGCCGCAGGCAGTCACGATGCGCCGACTCTACGCCGGCTGGCTCGCCGACAGCGGGAAATCGGCCGAAGCGCGCGAGGAGCACGCGGCGCTCCTTGCCAGCGCGCGCAAGGTGTTCGGCGAAGGCTCGCCGGCGCTGGCCAGCCTGCTGTCCGATCTGGCGCGACAGGAGCGGACGATGGGCGATCGCAGTCAGGCCCGGAAGTACGCCGAAAGCGCGCTCGCGCTGCTGCAGCAGCAGGACGCCCCCGACGAGGATGCGCTCAAGGACATCGAGGCGCTGCTGGAAACGATCGACACCGGAACCCAAGCGCCGCACTGAGCCGGGACGCTCGCCGCCTCACCCTTGGCGCCGCAGCGCCACCGCCGCGGCGCAAGGGAACCAGGCGAACCACAGCGCCAGCACCAGACGCTGCGCCAGGCCGGCGCGCGCGGCGAAGAACGGCAGGAACTCCTGCGCCGGCCACACCAGCAGCCCGGCCAGCGCCGCGCCCAGCACCAGCCCCGCCAGCGCCAGCGCGCGCCATCCGGGCCGGCGCCACAGCCCCGCCACCAGCGTCACCGCAGCCGCGATCTGGCCCAGCAGCGCCAGCCCCAGCAGCGCGGCATGGCGCTGCGAATCCGCCCCGTCCGGTTCGGAAGGATCGAAAGGGAATACGCCCTGCGCGGCGAAGGCGAGCGTGGCGATCATCAGCATGCCGGTGCCCAGCCGCAGCGCGCGCCCGGCACCGTCGCGCAGCGCCGCGCGCTCCAGCCCCAGGGTGAAGCCGAACAGCATCCCTCCCGGCACCATCAGTCCCAGCGCGTTGAACCACGCCGCGCCCGCCGCATCGGGTGCGCCGAGCTTGCCCAGCGGCGCGCTGGCTGTCTGCGGCCAGAGCAGCGCAAAAACCGCCAGCACCGCGATCCAGCACGCCGGTGCCAGCCATCCCAGGTGCAGCGCGAAGCGTTCCAGCGGATGCGGTGGTGCGGGCATGATCGGCGGCAGGCAGGTCGGCGCGCGAGTGTGCCTTGCAATGCGCGCGCCTGCCACCATCTAGCCTTGTGCCGCGCAGCAGCGCGCCCGTGATCGCACGGCCCGCGCCGGCGCCTCCTTCCGATCTTTGCCCGTACGGACCCGCCATGCTTCTTTCCGACTCCGCACCCACCGCGCCCGCCGCCACCCACGCCATCGACGTCACGGTCGAGAACTTCCAGAAGGAAGTCGCGGAGAAATCGCTTTCCACCCCGGTCCTGCTCGACTTCTGGGCAAGCTTGTGCGGCCCCTGCAAGCAGCTCGGGCCGATCCTGGAAAAACTCGCCGCCGAATACAACGGCGCCTTCGTCCTGGCCAAGGTGGACGTGGACGCGCAGAAGGAACTGGCCGCGTACTTCCAGATCCGGTCGGTTCCCACGGTGTATCTGGTCAAGGGTGGCCAGCCGGTCGACGGCTTCCCCGGCGCGCTGCCGGAGGGGCAGCTGCGCCAGTTCCTGAGCCAGCACGGCATCGAACCGGCCGCTCCGCCGGCCGCGTCTGAAACCGCGCCGCCCACTCCCGCCGAGGAAGTCCAGCGCCTGCGCGCCGCGGCCGCGGCCGCACCGAAGGACGATGGGATCCAGCTCGACCTGGCGCTGGCGCTGGCCCGCATCGGGGAAACCGCCGAAGCCAAGGCCCTGATCGACGCCCTGCCCGCCAACCTCGGCGCCGACGAGCGCGCGCGCGGTGCGGGCATCCTGATCGCCAACGCCGACCGCCTGCGCGATGCGCCCGACCGCGCCGCGCTCGCCGCACGGGTCGAAGCGGCACCCGACGACCTGACCGCCCGCCATCTTCTGGGCCTGCGCCTGCTGGGGGATGGCGAGCACGCCGCGGCGCTCGACCAGTTCCTCGAAATGCTGCGCCGCAACCGCGACTTCGACGGCGGCCTGCCGCGACGCGCACTGATCGAGGCCTTCGGCATCCTCCCGGACGCGGCCCTGATCAGCGACTACCGCAGGAAGATGGCCGCCCTGCTGTTCTGACGCCGTTCGCATGTCTCCGCGCCTGCTGCGCCACCTGTTCAACCTGTGGCCGCCCTTCCTGTTTTCCGGCATCCGCGTGCGCGCGCTTTCGGACGACTGGCGCCACGCGCGGGTCGAGCTCAAGCTCGCCTGGTACAACCGCAACTACGTGCGCACGCAGTTCGGCGGCAGCCTGTTCTCGATGACCGACCCGTTCTGGATGATGCTGGTGATGCACGGACTGGGGCCGCGCTACCACGTCTGGGACCAGGCCGGGGAGATCCGATTCGTCAGCCCCGGGCGCGAGAACGTGTTCGCCGAGTTCCACCTGACGCAGGAAACCATCGACGGGATCCACGCCGCAGCGGCCAGCGGCGTGAAGCACCTGCGCTGGTTCGAGGTGGACGTGCGCACCGCCGGCGGCACCCTGGTGGCGCAGGTGCGCAAACAGCTCTACGTGCGGCTCAAACCGCAGTACCGCCCCGCGCCGCCCTGAGCCGCGCCCGGCCCGGAACGGCGCGCGGCCTCACATCCAGCCGCGCCGGCGGAACCACCACAGCGGCACCGCGATGCTCGCCGCGACCAGCCCCAGCGCCACGAAATAGCCCGGCCGCCAGGCCAGCTCCGGCATGTAGGCGAAGTTCATGCCCCACATGCCGACCAGAACGGTCGGCGGAATCCCCACCACGGAGGCCACCGCCATCACCTTCATCACCTCGTTCTGGTTGGTGCTGATGAGGCCCAGCACGCCGTTGAGCAGGAAATCCAGACGGTCGCCGAGCTGCTGGTCGAAGTCGTTGAGCGAACCCAGATCCTTGTGGATCAGGCTGATCCGGCGCGGCGCGTCCGGCCCGAACCACGCCGGCGTCGACTCCAGCAGCCAGGTCACGATCCGCAGCAGGCCCAGCAGGGTGTTGTGCAGACGCCCCAGGCGACGCCCCAGGTCGCCGGCCTGCATCAGGTTCTGCTTGAGGTCGCGGTCGCGCCGGCTGCCCTCGAAGCTGGCGCGGGTCGCCTCGCTGACCTCGGCTTCCATGGCTTCGAGCCGGTCGGCCAGCCGATCGACGATGTACTCGAGCATGCGCAGGAACAGGTCGACCGAGCCGCTGCATGGGCGCCTGGCCAGATCGCGCGCGATGTCCTCCAGCGCGAAAACCGCCTGTTCGCGCCGCGTCACCAGCGCGGTCGGCGACAGCGCGAAACCCATCGGCGCCGCGCGTCCCTTGCCTTCCTCGAAGCGCGGCAGGTTGAGGAACAGCGTATCCCCGACGTGGCGCACCCGGCTGGTGAACTCGATCTCGCTGATGCGGGCGCGGTCCGGGATGGAGAAACCGGCGCGGCGCTCGGCTTCGACAAGCTCGGCGGCCTCTGGCTGGCAAAGGTCGATCCAGACGGCCGCAGGCGATCCGCCCGCAGGCAAGGGATAGGCATGAATCATGGGGGAATCCGTGGATGGAACGGCAGCAAGCATCCGGCCGCGGCGGGCAGGCGTCAACACGGAAAGCCCGACCGCCTGCACGCCTTCGCCCGGGCCGATGCAGGCCTATACTTGCGCGCGATTCCCGGGAAGGTATGCACCATGAATCCAGGCCGCATCAAGGACCGCAACCTCCGCCGCCTCACCGACCTTCCCAACGTCGGCCCGGCGACGGCGGCCGATCTGGAACTGCTCGGCGTCACCTCGATGGAGGCGCTGGCCAAGGCCGACCCGCTGACGCTCTACCGGACGCTGTGCGAACGCACCGGCGTGCGGCAGGACCCCTGCGTGCTAGACGTCTTCCTGTCGATCACGGACTTCGCCTCGGGCGGACCTGCGCGCCCTTGGTGGGACTTCACCGAGGAGCGCAAGCGCCGCTACGGCGCGCGCCCCTGGGAGGCCGGCGCGCCAGGCTAGCGGCGCAGGCTCAATCCGGCTCGCGCACCCAGATCATGCCGTCCTCGACCTTCACCGGATACGGCCGCGCCGGTTCGTAGGCCGGCGCGCGCAGCGCCTCGCCGCTGCGCACGTCGAACAGCGCGCCGTGCAGCACGCACTCGATCTGCCCGGTGGCTGCATCGTAGGGGCCGGCGGACAGCTCGAAATCCTCGTGCGTGCAGCGATCCTCCAGCGCATAGAAGATGCCGTCGAAGTTGACGATCACCAGCGCCACTTCGCCGAACCAGGCGACGTGGGATTCGCCCGGCAGCACCTCGGCCGTGGGGCACAGCGCGGTCCATTCGCCGCTCACAGCGCCTTCTCCAGCACCTCGAAGCGCAGGTCGTCGCGGCGCGGCAGGCCGAAGCGCGGGTCATCGCCGGGAAAGGGCAGCTTGATGCCGGTGCGCAGATAGCCGCGGCGCTCGTAGAAGGCGATCAGCTCGGCGCGCAGGTCGATCACGCTCATGCGCATGCGTGCAAGACCCAGACCGCGCGCGATGCGTTCGGCCTCGGCCATCACGCGCTTTCCCACGCCGCCGCCCTGCGCGTCGGGGCGCACCGCGAACATGCCGAAGTGGCAGGATTCCTCCTGCGCCGACAGCTGGACGCAGGCCAGCAGCTCCTCCCCGCGCAGCGCCAGCACGATGCGGCTGCCGGGCTGGGCGAGCGCCTCGGAAACGCCTTCGGCATCCACTCGCTGGCCGTCGAGCAGGTCGGCCTCGGTGGTCCAGCCGCGTCGGCTGGAATCGCCGCGATAGGCCGATTCCACCAGCGCCACGATGGCGGGAACGTCGGCTTGCGTGGCGCGGCGGAAAAACGGTTCGTCTGCGGTGTCGATCACGGTCTCAGCTTCCCTTCCCGGTTGCGTCCGCCGCCGGCAGGCGGTGCCAGCCGCGCTCGTAGGCCACCGTGCCCCACAGCGCGAACAGGCGCGCGCGCCGTTCCTGCGCGTCGCTGGCGTCGCCAAGGAACTCCAGCGGCTGCCCCGGCCGGAAGCGGTAGCGTTCGGCCGCCTGGCCCGGCTCCAGGATGGTCAGCCCCTCCTCGGTCATCAGCGCGAAATTGTTGTCGTACTGCACCAGCGCGCGCCCCGCGATGCCGGGCTCGCCGCGCGTGAGGTCGTGCCCGATCATCGGCGTGGGGTCCTCGATGCCCAGCAGCGCAAGCAGGGTCGGTGCCAGATCGATCTGGCTCACCAGCCGCTCGTCGCGCCGCGGCTCGATGCCGGCCCCGAGGATCACGCCGGGAATGTGGAAGTTGTCCACCGGCACCAGCGACTGCCCCAGCACGCGCGAATCATGGTCGGCCACGACCAGGAACACGGTGTCGTCCCAGTAGTCGGACTTGCGCGCCAGCTCGAAGAACACGCCCAGCGCGTGATCCGCATACTTGGCGGCATTGTTGCGCGTCGCCGCCGGCTGCTCGTACAGCTCGAAGCGCCCTTCGGGAAATTCGAAGGGATCGTGGTTGCTGGAGGTGAAGACGAAGCCGAAGAACGGCGTTCCGGCGCCGTGCTTGCGGCGAAATTCCTCGTCGGCGCGGCGGAAGAGATCCTCGTCCGACACGCCCCAGGAGCCGGTGAACTCGGGCGCGACGTAGTCCTTCTGCTCGATCGCATGTTCGAAACCGTTGCCGAGGAAGAAGCCGCGCATGGCGTCGAAATGGCTCTCGCCACCGTAGTGGAAGGTGGTGTCGTAGCCGTGCCGGCGCAGCAGGTCGGCCAGGCTGAAAAAGCCCTGCTGGGACAGCGGCCGCTTGACCACGGCCAGCGAAGGCGTGGGCGTGTAGCCGCTGACCACCGCCTCGATGCCCCGCACCGAGCGGGTTCCGGTGGCGTAGAGCCGGGTGAAGGTCCAGCCCTCCTCGCTCAGCCGATCCAGATTCGGGGTCAGCGGACGCCCGCCGAGGTGGCCGACAAACTGCGCCCCCAGACTTTCCTCCAGCACGATGACGAGGTTCCTGGGCCGCGCCGGCCTTTCCGTCGGCCAGCGCGCCAACAGCGGGATTCCGGGATCGTCCACCAGCGTCGCACCGGCATCGGCCAGCGCCTCGCGCATGGCCGCGGCGACGGCCTCGTCCGGCGTCTCGGCATCGTAGATGCGCGAGCCCGGGTCGCTGCGGAACCAGTCGCGCGCAGCAAACGCCACGGAATAGAACGAGTTGAGCGGCAGCGAGTTGACCGTGGCATCGCTGGAGAACGCCACCATCGCCGGATTCATCGGCCGATGCCCCAGGGTGGAGCGCACGCCCAGCGCAGCCGCCAGAACCACCGCCACGGCGAGTGCGGCGCGCAGCGGCCAGCGCCCCGCCGGCACGCGGCCGCGTTCCAGCCAGCCGCGCACCGTGCGCCAGGCGAGCCAGGCGCCGCCGGCACCCAGCACGGTCGCCGCGAACACCGACAGCAGGTGGCCCTTGAGCAGGGTCTTGCCCACTTCCGCGGGATAGACCAGGTACTCGATGAACAGGCGATTGGGCCGCAGCCCGTATTCGGACATGAAGGGCGGCGTGCCCACTTCGAGCAGGAACGGCACCAGCAGCGACGCCGCCAGCCACAGCGCAAAGCCTGCGCGCACCGCCCCGCGTGCGCTCCAGGACGCCGGCAGCAGCAGCCAGAGCGCGGCCGGAATGCCCAGCCACATGCTCATCACCGCCACGTCCACGCGCAGTCCGGAGAGAAAGACCTGCCCCAAGCCCTGCGCCGCGCTCACCGCCTCGGCATGCCAAATCGCAAGGCCCAGGCGCGAGAGCGAAAGCACCACCAGCCCCGCCAGGAATGTCTGGAAGAAAGGTGCCAGCCCCCCCAGGCGCAGCGGAAAAAGTGAGTGAATCGGCATACTTCTGGCTGGCTCCGAAAAACAGCGGACACGGCCTGCTAGCGTACTGCGGGCCGCGTCGGAAAAGCATCGAAGCACCGCTCGGGCGCTGGCAACAATGCCAAGGCCCATTGAGGCCGACTGAGTGGTTCACCATGTTTTTTCTCACTCCCTGCTCCGCAAAGAAGTCCCATGAAAGTTCTCTCGAAGACGGAAAGAAAACGCCTGACCGGCCTCAACGCGCGCCAGCGCGAGGAGCTTGAGGAACTGGCATCGGCCCATGGCCACGGCGACGTGGCACGCGCTTCCGCGAATTGGCTGATCCTTTCGATGGAGATCCCCGACCATCCCGAGATCCTGCGCTGGGCCGCACAGCTGCATCTGGCCGATGGCGATATCGGCAGGGCCGTGTCGGCTCTGCAGCGCGCCCTGGAACAGCGCCCGGACGATCCACAGCTGCTGCGCAGCCTGGGGTCTGCGCTCGCCTCGCAAGGCCGGGAAGAGGAAGCCTTCGCAGCGCTGCAACAAGCTGCCAGCTGCACCGTGGAAAGCGAGGAATGGCTGGCATTGGCGATCGCCTTCGACCAGCAAGGACATCACGCGGAAGCGCTGGCGGCGGCAGAAAAAACGCTGAGGCAATCTCCCAATGCCACGCGACCGCGATTGATGCGGGCGCGCTGCCTTCAGGCCATCGGCCGGATTCCGGCAGCGTCACCGCGCTGGCCATCGACACCGGCGTCTTCGCGATCACCGGCGGCACCTGCGGTGCGACTCCGATCACGCTGGCGGCGGGAGCCAACTGCACCCTCACCATGACCTTCTCGCCCGCCGCAACGGGTCCGGCGGCAGGAACGCTGTCGTTCACCGCCAGCGCAGGTGCCGGCATCGGCCCGAACGCCACCGTGGCGCTGTCGGGTACCGGCATGGCACCGCCGCCTGCACCGATCACCACCGTTCCCGTGAACTCGCCCTGGGCTCTGGCCGCTCTGCTGGCCATGTTTGGTCTGCTCGCAGGCGTGACGCTGCGTCGCCGCTGATCCTGCTTTTGCCTGAAACACGAAACGCCCGCCGGAGACGGCGGGCGTTTTCATTCCTGCGACCGGACCGGAAAGCCATTTCCTCCGTCGTTCGGCCCCGGAGGCAGTTCCTGCGCCGTCGAACCTGTGCGGGCCTCAGGCAGGCTTCGATCCGGAAAGATCCAGGCGTACCCGCGTTCCGTGTCCCTCCGCACCCGGCCCGATCTCCAGCCGCCAGCCCAGGTGTTCGCTCAGCCGCGCAATCAACGCCAGACCAATGCCGCTGCCGCGATCGCCGTCACGCGCCATGCGCGCATAGATCTGGCTGATCTGTTCCGGCGTCATGCGGTGGCCGGGATCGCGGATTTCCACGCAGGCATTCGCGTCCAGAAATATATGTATCTCGCCCTGATCGCTGTGCTCGATCGCATTTCGCACGAGATTTCCCACCGTCACGCGCACCACCGATTCGGGTGCGATTACGGTGCAGTGCGCGAGCGGCCCGACCACCAGTCGCAGCGCCCGCCCCTCGCACAAGACGCGATGGTCTTCGGCAACCGCATCGACGACCTCATCGAGCTGCACGCTCTCGGACGCATCGCGGATGCGCTTGGGATCGCGCGCCAGCAGCAGCAGCATCGCCACCAGTTCTTCCATCTCGGCCGTGGTGCGGGCGATGCGCTGCAGCTGCAGCCGCGCGTCGTCGGGCAGGCTCCCCGCCGATTGAGCCACCTGCGCCGCGCCCCGGATCACCGTCAACGGGGTGCGCAGCTCGTGGCTGGCACTGTCGATGAAGGCGCGCTCGCGCTCGACGAAACGATCGTTGCGGGAGAGATAGTCGTTCAGTGCATCGGCGATCACTTCCAGCTCGGTGCTGGCGTGTGCGGGCAGCTCGACGCGCTGTCCGCGTCGGTCAGGTGCCAGCGCAACGATGCCGGTCGCCATGCTGCGCAGGGGGCGGGTCAGAAGGCGCGCGCCGAAAAACACCGCCACGCACAGAAGCAGCATGGCCGCGATGGAAGATCCGATGACCGGGCGCAGCAGCGCCCACTCGATGGCCTCGAAACCGTCGATGTCCAGCGCCAACGCGTGGCGCACGCCGTGCGCATCATCGCGCACCAGCACCACCCATTCGTTGTCGGCAAACCGGATCTCGTCGTGCAGGCCAGGTGTCAGCGCCGCCACTTCGGCCGGCACTCCGGTGGGGGCGGCCTGCGCGGCGTTGAAAAGATAGAGGTCGAGCTTGCCGTTGCCATCCCACGAGAACCGCGGTTCATGGAGCTGGCGCGCGAAAATGGCGTCCATCTCGGTGTCCAGCATCGCCCGCCAGACCATGCGTTCGACCTGCTCGTTGACCAGGAGTCCGTGGGTGAAGAGCGCCGCGCTGAGGAGCACTCCGTAGACCACCAGGCCCAGGATGATCTGCCGGGTGAGGCTAGTGCGGATGCGGAACATCGGGCACCGCCAGTCGATAGCCCACGCGGGGCAGGGTCTGGATCAGTTTCACGGCGTGATCGGCATCCACGCTGCGTCGCAGTTCGTAGATGTGCGAGCGCAGGGCATCTCCATCGGGCGGCTCATCGCCCCACAGCGTGTATTCAAGCTCCTGTCGACTGACCGCGGCCGGGCTTGCCTGCATCAGCTTCTGGAGCAAGCGCCGCGAGGCGGGAAACAGGTGGAGCAGCCGCTCGCCGCGCCGCGCTTCGAGCGTGTCGAGATCCAGCGTGAGATCTCCCACGCTCAGAACGCGTGTGGCCGTTCGGCCACTCGCCCGCGCGACCAGGGCAACGAGCCTTGCCTCCAGCTCGGGCAGGTCAAAGGGCTTGGTGAGGTAATCATCGGCTCCGGCACGGAATCCGGCCAGCTTGTCCGGAAGCTGGTCGCGCGCGGTCAGCATCAGCACGGGCACATCGCATCCCCGTGTCCGCAGCGACTTCAGGACTTCCGGACCTTCCATGCGCGGCAGCATCCAATCGAGCACCACGGCGTCATAGTCCTGGGTCAGCGCAAGATGAAGGCCCACCAGACCGTCGGGTGCCGCATCCAGCCGCGCGCCTCGCGCCTCGAAGTACGAGAACAGATTGGTTACCAGCGGGGCGTGGTCTTCAATGACAAGCAGGCGCATCGGCAGAACGTCCGGGATGGCGCTCCAAGCATGCGCAAAGTTGCCGGCCAGCGCCAGCATTGCTGAATCGCACGCGCATTGCGCACTGGGAAATGCGCTCGATTAATGCGCCGCAAACGATTCTTCGACGCCACTCCGACATCCCTGCGCCGATGCTGCACCGCATCCGGACGGACTGTCCTCCACCTGTTGCGTCATGCCATTCAATCTGCAGGAAACCATGGATCCGACTCCTGTCGGTGAGCTTGCCGCAAGCACTCCGCTCGCGCGCCGCATCCGCACCGCAGTTCGGCATTCCGATGTATGGCTGAACCCTGCAACCATCCTGATGATTGCATTTTTGCTCGCCATTCCGCTGCAACGCGCAGGGGGCGATCTATGGATTGCCGACCGGATCTTCGACTGGGAAGGCGGGCGCTGGTCGCTGCGCGATGAATGGTGGCTTTCCGGCATCCTGCATGACGCAGGACGTCGGTTCAGCATTGCCTGCTGGCTGGCTGTGGTGTCTGCATGGGCCCTGAGCGGGCGCTGCAAGGTTCCGCGGGACTGGCGCGGTCCGCTGGGATATCTGGCCGTGGCAGTCCTGGCCGCCACGCTGCTGGTGACGATCATCAAGCGCGGCAGCGGCGTGGATTGCCCGTGGGACCTGCTGCGCTACGGCGGAACGCGCCCGTACCTCGCGCCGTTTTCGTTCGAGACACTCGCAGCGCCGGGCGCGTGTTTCCCGGGCGGCCATGCCAGCGCCGGCTACGCCTGGCTGGCGGCAGGATTCGCGCTGAGCGGAAACCCAAGGCTCGCACGATCGGCTTTTGCGTTGGCAATCACGGCAGGCCTGGCATTCGGCATCGCCCAGCAGTTTCGCGGCGCGCACTTCCTCTCTCACGACCTGTGGACGCTGGCGCTGTGCTGGGCCACTGCCTGCGCGCTGTACAGGCAATGGGAAAACCGCGGCCATCCGCGCCATCCCGGCACGATGCGGGGCACTGCAGCGTGAATTCCGTAGCCTTCGACCACGGCCGCAACCACAGCTTGCGCTGGAAGCGCCCGACGCTGTCTTCCGAATCGATGATCCTGCTTGCCAGCGCATGGTTCGTGCTGGCCTGCAACGGTCCGTTCTGGGCTTCGGTACGCGGCGCTGAAGCATCTGTCGGACTGACACTGTCGCTCGGCGCAGCTTTGTTCGCCCTGCATGCCTTGCTGATCGGGCTGGTGGCCTGGGGCCGGGTTGCGCGGCCGCTGCTGGCCGCGCTGTTCATCACGACCGCGTTCGCCACCTGGTACATGGAACAGTTCGCCGTAGTGTTCGACGCCGACATGATGCGCAGCATCGTGCAGACCGACCCGGCCGAAACGCGCGAACTGCTCAGCGCAAACCTGCTGCTGCACGTGCTTCTGCAAGGCGTGCTGCCCGCTGCCGCGCTGCTGCTGGTCACGCGCAAGGCGCTGTCGGCACGCCATCAGCTGCTCAATCGCGCGGCATTCCTGGCCAGCATGCTGCTGCTTTCCATCTGCGCCCTGCTGCCGATGTCGCAGGGTGTATTCGCGCTCATGCGCAGCGATGCGCTGCTGCGCTATCGCATCACGCCGGGCAACTATCTGGTGTCGGGCGTGCGCGCGATGGCGCAGGGAAACCCGGCCGCAGCAAACGGCCCCCGACAGGCAATCGCACCCGATGCGGTGCAGATCGAATCCGAGGGCAGCCGACGCCCGCGCCTGCTGGTTCTGGTGGTGGGGGAAACCGTGCGCGGCGACCATTGGGGACTCAACGGCTACGAACGCCAGACCACGCCACATCTGGCCGAACGCACGGATCTCGTCAACTTCCCGGACGTGCGCGCCTGCGGCACCAGCACCGCCGTCTCGCTGCCGTGCATGTTCTCCCCGCAAGGGCGCGAGAACTACGATCGCGCCGCGATCAGCGGCCAGCAGTCGCTGCTGGACGTGCTTGCGCGCGTCGGCATCGAGGTGCTGTGGCGCGACAACCAGGCTGGCTGCAAGGGCGTGTGCGAGGGCGTGAAGACGCAGTCCATGACGGACTCGCCGGACCCGTCGCTGTGCCGCGACGGCCGTTGCCTCGACGAGATCCTGCTGCAGGGCCTGCCCGAGCTCATCGGGAGTGCGAAAGGCGACCAGCTCATCGTGCTGCACATGCTCGGCAACCACGGCCCCAACTACTTCGAACGCTACCCGGCCGAGCACGAACACTTCGTCCCGACCTGCCGCAGCGCCGAACTGAGCCGCTGCGGGCGAGATGAAATCGCCAACGCCTACGACAACGCGGTGCGCTACACCGACGAAGTGCTCGATCGCCTGATCGAACTGCTGGCCAACGAGCACGAGCGCGATGTCGCGATGCTGTACCTGTCCGACCACGGCGAATCGCTGGGCGAATACGGCCTGTACCTGCACGGCGCGCCCTACCGCCTGGCACCGCGCGCGCAGCTGCACGTCCCGATGACCCTGTGGATGTCGCCCTCGCTCGAAGCCGATGCGCGCATCGATTTCACCTGTCTGCGGCAGAACGCGCGCAAGTCGGCCAGCCACGACGATCTGTATTCGACGGTGCTGGGCCTGTTCAACGTGCAGTCCGCCACTTATCGCGCCGAACGCGACCTGCTCGCACCCTGCCGAGGAACCTGACGCGCCTATCCCAGCAGCGCGCGTACCCGGCGCAGCGCGGCGACGAAGGCCTCGATTTCCTCGTGGGTATTGTAGAAGGCAAGCGAGGCGCGGCAGGTGGTGCCCACGCCCAGCCATTGCAGCAGCGGATGGGCGCAATGCTGGCCCGAGCGCACTGCCACGCCCTGAAGATCGAGCAGGGTGGCCAGATCGTGCGAGTGGGTGCCGTCGATGGCGAACGACACCACCGCGGCCTTGTCCGGCGCGCGGCCGAAGATGCGCAGGCCCTCGATGCGGTCCAGCTCCTCGGTGAGATGGGCCAGAAGTTCGGCTTCGCGCGCGCGGATCGCCTCCATGCCGACGCCTTCGAGGAAATCGACCGCCGCGCCCAGCCCGGCGAAGCCGGCGATGTTGGGCGTGCCGGCCTCGAAGCGGTGCGGCGGGTCGTTGAAGACCGTGCCCTCGAAGCGCACCTCCTTGATCATTTCCCCACCGCCCAGGAACGGCGGCATCGCCTCCAGATGCTCGCGCCGCGCCCACAGCGCGCCGGTGCCGGTCGGACCGCACAGCTTGTGGCCGGTGAAGGCGTAGAAGTCGCAGCCGATGGCGGCCACGTCCACCGGGCGGTGCGGCGCGGCCTGCGAGCCGTCGACCACGGTCACGATGCCGCGTCGGCGCGCCTCGCGGCAGATCTCGCGCACCGGATTGACCGTGCCCAGCACGTTGGAGGTGTGGGTGAGGGCCAGCAGCTTCACCGCGCCGGTGAGCTTCCCGTGCAGCATTTCCAGATCCAGCGATCCGTCGGGCGCAAGCGCGACCACCTCGATGCGCGCTCCGGTGCGCTGCGCCACCAGCTGCCAGGGCACGATGTTGGCGTGGTGCTCCATGCGGGTGACGAGGATCGCATCCCCGGCCTTGAGCCGCGGCAGCGCCCAGGAATGCGCCACGAGGTTGAGCGCGAACGTGGTGCCGGAAGTCAGCACGATTTCCTCGCCGCGCGCGCCGAGGAAACGCGCCAGCTTCGCGCGCGCGCCCTCGTAGGCCTCGGTGGCCTCATTGCCGAGCTGGTGCACCGCGCGGCTGACGTTGGCGTTGTGATGGCGATAGAAATCATCCACCGCCGCGATCACCGCGTCGGGCTTCTGCGCGGTGTTGGCCGAGTCGAAATAGACCAGCGGTTTGCCGTGGACCTCGCGCGCCAGCAGCGGAAAGCGCGCGCGCAGCGCGGCCCAGTCCGGCGCGGCGCTCATGCCAGGGATTCCAGGCGCAGGTCGAGCGCGGCTTCCGCCGCCTCGCGCAGCGGGCCGTCCGCGACCTCCAGCACCTCGCGGCAGAAGGCCGCGGTCAGCATGCGGTGCGCCTGCGCCGCGGGAATGCCGCGAGAACGCAGGTAAAACAGCGCCGTCTCGTCGAGGCTGCCCACGGTCGCCCCGTGCGCGGCCTGCACCTCGTCGGCGTGGATTTCCAGCACCGGCTGGGTGTCGATCTCGGCATCGGCCGAGAGCAGCAGGTTCTTGTTCGAAAGCCGCGCGTCGGTGCCGTCGGCCCCGGCCTGGATCAGGATGCCGCCGTGGAACACCGCGCGCGCACGCTGCGCGCCCAGGCCGCGCCATTCCAGCAGGCACGAGGTGTCGCGCGCCGCATGCTCGATGCCCAGGCGCGTATCCAGATGGCGGCGCCCGTCGCCCAGCAGCACGCCGTTGGCGTGCAGGCGCGCGCCGTGGCCGAGCAGGCCGACGTTGAGCTCGTGGCGCGACAGCGCGGCGCCCAGCTCCAGATCGAGGCGGCGATAGTTCGACGCCTCCGCGAGCGCGGTATCGGTGCGCAGGAAGTGCGTGGCGCCAGCGGCGTCGGACTGGATGCGCACGTGGCAAAGCTCGGCGCGCGGTTCGAGCTGGATCTGCGCCAGCGCGTTGCACAGACCGGCGTGCGGCGCGGCGGCGAGATGGTGCTCCACCACCTTCAGATGCGCGCCTTCGCCCAGCTCGATCCGGTGGCGCAAGGCCCAGGCGACATCGCCCTGCGCGGGCGCGCCGAGGAAGACCAGGTGCAGCGGTGCATCCACCCGCACGCCCGCGTCCACCCGCAGCACCGCGCCTTCTTCGGCGAGCGCGGCGTTGAGCTGAGCGAACACGTCGTCGCGGGTTTCGAATCGGCGCGCAAGGAAGGCCAGCGCCTGTGGCGCATCCTCGCCCAGCGCCCGCGAGAGCGGCCGGAGCGACACGCCTTCGGGAAGCCCGGCCGTTCGGCTGAGCGCCGCGCAATAGCGCCCGTTGGCGAAGACCAGGCGCGGACCATCCGGCAGCGCCAGCGCGGCCGCGTCCAGCTCGGGCAGCGCCCGCGAAGCCGCGAAGCTGCGCCGCTCCAGTGCGCGCAACGAGGTGTATTTCCAGCGTTCCCGCCGCTGCGAGGGCACGCCGGCTTCCAGCGCCTGCGCCAGCGCGGCGCGGCGCACTTCGCCCAGCCCGGCGGCGTCGCCCTGCGCGAGCGCGTCCAAGCCTGCGGTGAGGGATTCAAGGAGTGGGGACATGGGGATTTCCGGGAATGGGAAGTCGGGAATGGAGAATCGGGATTGGAAACCAGCGCTGCCGCAACGCGCGGCTACCGGCTTTCGATTCCTTTTTCCGCTCCTCCGTCAGGATTCAATGCAAAGTTCGTTCACGTTGCGGGGCACAGCACTCCGCGATGGGCAGGCCCGGGAAATTTCGAGACCGGGGCGGTTTGTCGCAATCCATTCCCGATTCCCTTTTCCCGATTCCCGCCCCGCAAGACTCACGCCGCTTCCGGCCCGTGGCGGTCGCGGATCCAGCTGTAGCCGTGCGCTTCCAGCTCCAGCGCAAGCTCCGGGCCGCCGCTTTCCACGATGCGGCCCTCGGCAAGCACGTGCACCACGTCGGGTTTGATGTAGTCGAGCAGGCGCTGGTAGTGGGTGATGACGAGGAAGGCGCGGTCGGGCGAGCGCAGCGCGTTGACGCCGTCGGCCACGGCCTTGAGCGCGTCGATGTCCAGGCCCGAATCGGTCTCGTCCAGGATCGCCAGCTTCGGCTCCAGCACGGCGAGCTGGAAGATCTCGTTGCGCTTCTTCTCGCCACCCGAGAATCCGTGGTTCACGGCGCGGTGCAGCAGTTCGTCCTTGAGGTGCAGCACCGCGAGCTTCTCGCGCACCTTTTTCAGGAACTGCATCGAATCCAGCTCGGCTTCGCCGCGCGCCTTGCGCTGGGCATTGAGCGCGGCGCGCAGGAAGTAGGTGTTGTTGACGCCGGGAATTTCCACCGGGTACTGGAAGGCCAGGAACAGGCCCGCCGCGGCGCGCGCTTCCGGTTCCAGATCCAGCAGCCGATCGCCTTCGAATTCGACGCTTCCGGCGGTGACTTCGTAGCCCTCGCGCCCGGCCAGCACGTTGCCCAGCGTGGACTTGCCCGCGCCGTTGGGGCCCATGATGGCGTGCACTTCGCCCGGCTTCACGGTGAGCGTGAGGCCCTTGAGGATTTCCTTGCCGGCAACGGTGGCGTGGAGATTTTCGATCTTGAGCATGGTTTCGGTTCCGTATTGGGCTTGGCTCCCGCCGGGCGGGGCCGGATGGGGCGTCAGCCGACCGCGCCTTCGAGGGTGACTTCGAGCAGCTTCTTGGCTTCCACCGCGAACTCCATCGGCAGCTCGCGGAAAACCTGCTTGCAGAAGCCATCGACGATCATCGACACCGCGTCTTCCTCGCGGATGCCGCGCGAGCGGCAATAGAACAGCTGGTCGTCGGAGATCTTCGAGGTGGTGGCCTCGTGCTCGACGATGGCCTCGGGATTGCGCACCTCGATGTAGGGGAAGGTGTGCGCACCGCACTTCTTGCCGATCAGCAGCGAATCGCACTGGGTGTGGTTGCGCGCACCGCTGGCGGACTTGGCCACCTTGACCAGGCCGCGGTAGGTGTTCTGCCCGCGCCCGGCGCTGATGCCCTTGCTCACGATCTTGGACTTGGTGTTCCTGCCGATGTGGATCATTTTGGTGCCGGTATCGGCCTGCTGGCAGTGGTGGGTGAGCGCGACGGAATGGAACTCGCCCACGGAATCGTCTCCGGTCAGCACGCAGCTGGGGTACTTCCAGGTGATCGCCGACCCGGTCTCGACCTGGGTCCAGACCACCTTGCTGCGCGCGCCGCGGCACTCGGCGCGCTTGGTGACGAAGTTGTAGATGCCCCCGACGCCGTTCTCGTCGCCCGGGTACCAATTCTGCACGGTCGAGTACTTGATGTGCGCATCGTCCAGCGCCACCAGCTCCACCACGGCGGCGTGCAGCTGGTTCTCGTCGCGCATCGGCGCGGTGCAGCCTTCCAGGTAGGAAACGTGGCTGCCTTCCTCGGCGATGATGAGGGTGCGCTCGAACTGTCCGGTATGCCCGGCGTTGATGCGGAAGTACGTGGACAGCTCCATCGGGCAGCGCACGCCCTTGGGAATGAACACGAAGCTGCCGTCGGAAAACACCGCGGAATTGAGCGCGGCGAAGTAGTTGTCGCCAACCGGAACGACCGTTCCCAGATACTTCTTCACCAGCTCCGGATGGCTCTGGATGGCGTCGCTCATCGAGGTGAAGATGACGCCGACGTCGGCCAGCTCCTTCTTGAAGGTGGTGGCCACCGAGACCGAATCGAACACCGCGTCCACCGCCACGCCGGCGAGCTTGGCGCGCTCGTGCAGCGGCACGCCGAGCTTGTCGTAGGTTTCGATCAATTCCCTGGGCACTTCGTCCAGCGACTTGTATTTCGGCCCTTTCGGCGCGCTGTAGTAGGACAGCGCCTGCAGGTCGATCGGGTTCAGCCGCACCTTGGCCCAGTCTGGCTGGGTCATGGTCAGGAAATGGCGGTAGGCGGCCAGGCGCCACTCCAGCATCCACTCCGGCTCGTGCTTCTTGGCCGAAAGCGCGCGGATGATGTCCTCGTCGAGGCCCGGCGGCAGCGAGTCGGTCTCGATGTCGGTGATGAAGCCGGCGTCGTAGCGTCGCGCCAGCGCCTGTTCGATTTCGTTGCTTTCGGTGGCCATCGGCTGCCTTGCAATCAGTCGGGTTGATGCGCAGGCAGTCGCTGCGCCCCGTGCACGGGTGGGAGTGGGGTCTCGAGCATCCGGTCCAGCGACATGCCGCGCAGGGCCTGGATGATCACTTCGTTGACGCGGTTCCAGTGCGGCGCCACGGTGCAGAACCCGGAGCGGTCGCAGTTCGCCTCGGCGACGCTGCATTCGGTCAGGCCCAGCGGACCTTCGATCGCCTCGACGATCTCCAGCAGGCTGATCTCCCGCGCCGGCCGCGCCATGCGGTAGCCGCCGTAGGCGCCGCGCAGCCCTTCGATCAGCCCGGCCTGCGCCAGCGACTTGAGCACCTTGCTGGCCGTGGTCAGCTCCAGCCGCGCGCGCTCGGCCAGCGCCGCGCCGCTGTGGACTTCCGCCGGCGCACGGGCCAGCACGGTCATCAGCAGGGTGGCGTAGTCGGTGAGGCGGGTGACGCGCAGCATGATCGGAGTGCGGAAAGGCCCGGCGCGACCGGACCCGATCAGAATGAGGACTAAAATTGTACCTTTTGAACGGGATCGCCACAAGGCAAGCCGCCCTGCGAATCCACCGCGCCTGGCGCTGCGGTCCAGCCGGGATTCAGGCGCCGGGCGCTCCGGAGCGCGCGCATTGCCCGCGCCGCGGGGTTTGCGGCAAGCTGGCGATTGTTTTCGTCGGACCCGCCTCGTGCCGCACGCCCGTCTCGCCCTTTCCATCAGCGCCCTCCTCCTCGGATTCGGCGCAGTCTCGGCACACGCCGGCTCGCGCCTGGACTACGACCCCGCCCTGTGGGTGCTGTGCAAGCCGAACGTGCTGTACGACTTCTACCGCCCCGCCACCGCATCGGAATCCGACCGCGATCGGGCGCAGACCGAACTGTGGGCTCGCAGCATCGACCTGCGCGACGAGAGCAGCTATCGACTGGAAGGCGACGTGGAAATCCGCCGTGCCGACCAGCGCGTGGCGGCAGCGCTGCTGCACTACGATCCCGCACGCGAAACCTGGCGCGCCGAGGGCAAGGTCCAGTACCAGGACGCCGGCATGCTGATGGAAGCGGCCAGCGCCGAAGGAGAGCTGGAGGAGGAACGCGCCACGCTCACCGGCCTGCGCTACCAGCTGCTGCGCGCACGAGGCAACGGCGAGGCCGCGAGCGCCACCAATCAGGGCGATCGCAGCCGGCTGGAAGAAGTTTCCTATACCACCTGCGATCCGGATGATCGCCAGTGGACGATCCGCGCCCGTCAGGTGGACATCGACCAGGCCGAGGGCATGGCCACCATCCGGCGCGGCACCCTGCGCCTGGGGCGCCTGCCCGTGCTGTACCTGCCGATCGCCACCCTGCCCATCGACGATCGCCGCAAGACCGGCTTCCTGTTCCCGTCGGTGAGCATGTCGCGCTCGCGCGGCTTCGACCTGCAGCTGCCCTACTACCTGAACCTTGCGCCCAACTACGACGCCACGATCACCCCGCGCCTGATGACCAAGCGCGGCGCGATGCTCGGCGCCGAGTTCCGCTACCTCACCCACACCCAGCGCGGGCGCGTCTACGGCGCCTGGCTGCCCAATGACGACCAGGCCGGACGCGACCGCGGCACCCTGACCTGGGAGCACCGCGGCCAGCTCGGCGCGAACTGGCAGCTCATCTCCAACGTCAACCACATCTCCGACGACCGCTATTTCGAAGATTTCGGCGACTCGCTGAGCATGGCGGCCACCAGCCTTCTGGAAAGCACCGCCGGCATCTACGGGCGCGGGCGCGAATGGTCGGCCAGCCTCAGCATCGAAGACTGGACCATCGCCGACCCGTACGTGCCGCAGAGCGCCGAGCCGTTCCGACGCCTTCCGCGCGCCCTGCTGTCCTTCGAGCATCCGTTCCGTGGCGGATTCCTCACCGGCCTGCGCGCCGAAGGCGTAGCCTTCGACCGCAGCGGCAAGCTCGACGCCACGCGCATGGACCTGCATCCCTACGTCGGTTGGCGTCTGGAGCGTGCCGCGGGCTTCCTCCATCCTGAGATCGGCCTGCGCCATACCCAGTACCGGCTCGACGGCGACTACGCTCCGACCTACCCGGAACGCTCGCCCTCGCGCACCACGCCGATCCTGAGCCTGGACACCGGACTGTTCTTCGAGCGCCACGCCAAGCTGTTCGGGAACCGCGCGCTGCAAACCCTGGAGCCGCGGCTTTACTACCTCAACGTGCCCTATCACGACCAGGGCAACCTGCCGATCTTCGATACCCAGGAGCTGGGTTTCAGCTGGGGCCAGCTGTTCCGCCCCAACCGCTTCTCTGGCGCCGACCGGCAGGCCGACGCCCATCAGGCCACGCTGGCGGTCAGCACGCGGTTCTTCGAGGAAGACAGCGGCCGCGAGCGAATTTCCGCCAGCCTGGGACAGATCCGCTACTTCGAACCCCAGCGCGTGCAGATGCCGGGCGTGCCCGCCGTGGATCAGGCCGGATCGGCCTTCGTGGCCGACACCGAATTCCAGCTCGACGACCGCTGGAGCGTGGGCGTCAGCCAGCAGTGGGATCCCGATCGCGAGCTTTCGGACCTGTCCACCCTGCGCACCCAGTACCGATTCGACGGGCAGGGCGTGGTCAACTTCGCCTACCGATTCCGCCGCGACGCGCAAACGGCCACCCGCGACCGCGTCTCGCTGGAGCAATTCGACGCCTCGACCCTCATCCCGCTCAACGACCGCTGGCGTCTGGTCGGACGCTGGAACTATTCGCTGCTGGACCGCACCACGCTGGAGGCATTCGCCGGCGTGGAGTGGGAAAACTGCTGCCTTGCAACACGCGTGCTGGTGCGGCGCTACATCCGCAACTTCGAGGGCGAGGCCAACACCAGCCTCTATGTCGAACTTGAACTGAAGGGTTTGTCTTCGCTCGGCCGCAAGTCCGGCGACCTGCTCGAGCGTGCTATTCTCGGTTATTCGCATTGAAATGATGCAATGCCGCACCTCTCCCGGACTCCCAATCCCCGATCCTGCCCATGACCCAGATCTTCGCCCGCTTCCTGGCTTTCCTCCTGCTCATCGGCCCGGCATCGGGCGCCCTCGCCCAGGCCCTGCAGACCGCGCCGATCGACAGCATCGTGGCGGTGGTCGAAGAGGACGTGATCCTGCGTTCGGAGCTCGACCAGGCGGTCGCCAACATCCGGGAGCGACTGGCCGAACGCAGCGAACAGCTTCCACCCGAAAATGTTCTCGAAAAGCAGGTGCTCGAGCGCCTGGTGATGATGCGACTGCAACTGCAGCGCGCCGACGGCATGGGCCTGAAGGTCAGTGACATCGACCTGGACCAGACCATTGCCCGCATCGCCCAGCAGCAGGGCGCCACGGTGGAGCAGCTGCGCCGGCAGCTGACCGGATCGGGCACGAGCTTCGATGATTTCCGCCAGCAGATCCGCGACGAAATGGTCGTCTCGCGCCTGCAGCAGAACTTCGTTCAGAGCCGCGTGACGGTGAGCGAGACGGAAATCGACAACGCGCTGGCCGCGCGCGGCGCGGACCAGCCCCAGGTGCGCCTGGGCTACCTGCTCGTCGCCCTGCCCGACGGCGCCACGCCCGAGCAGATCGAGACGGCCAGGACCAAGATCGAGGGCATCCGCGATCTCATCGGGCGCGGCGAGATGGAGTTTTCCGCGGCGGCGATGCGCTACTCCGACCACCAGACCGCGCTGGAAGGCGGCGACATGGGCTGGCGCAGCATGGACGAGATCCCTCCGCTGTTTGCCAACGCGCTGCCTGCGCTGACGCCCGGCGCCGTGTCCGAACCACTGCGCGGACCGAGCGGTTACAGCCTGATCCAGGTGATCGAGCGGCGCGAGAAGGAAACCGAGATCGTGACCGAGTTCCACGCCCGCGGCCTGCTGGTGCGCGCCACCGACGTGGTCAGCCGAGAAGAGGCGCGCGCCAAAATCGACGCGCTGCGCGCCCGCATCGCCGGCGGCGAGGACTTCGCCACGGTGGCGCGCGAGTCCTCCGACGATCCCGTCACCCGCGCCCAGGGCGGTGACATGGGCTGGTTCCCGATCAACGCCTGGGGCCAGGCGGTGGCGCGGGTACTCAACGACCTGAAGGACGACGAGCTTTCCCAGCCCTTCGCCAGCGACGTGGGCTGGCACCTGGTCCAGCGACTGGGTACGCGTCAGCAGGACGTGACCCGCGAAGCCCAGCGCAGCCGCATGCGCGAGACCATCGCGCGGCGCAAGGCCGACGAGGAGTTCGACCGGTTCCTGCGCCAGATGCGCGACGAGTCCTACGTCGAGGAACGGCTGGGGGAACAGGGCTGAGCGGCATCCGCCGCGGCCCCGGTCCGTGCACGGACAGCAGGCAGCATTCCGCTGGATCGGCCTGATCGCCGGCGAATGCGCCGGCGTCGGGCCGGAACTGTGCGTGCGGCTGGCGCAAACCACTTGCGGCGAGGCGCTGCTGGCGCTGTGCGACGGTGATCTCTTGCAGGAGGCGGCCGAGGCCATCGGCCAGCCGCTGACCCTGCTGCCGCCCGACGCGGAGCGCGTCGAGCCCGGACAGCTGCGCCTGCTGCACCGACCGCGTCGCGCTCCCAGTCGATTCGGCATGCTCGATGCGCGCAACGCTCCCTGGGTCCACGACACCCTCGTCGAGGGCGCGCGCATGGCCATGCGCGGCGAGCTCGCCGGCCTGGTCACCGGCCCGGTGCACAAGGGCATCCTCAACGAAGCCGGCATCGCCTACACCGGCACCACCGAACTGCTCGCCCGGGAATCCGGCTGCGAGGTGGTGATGCTGCTGGCCAGCGAACGCCTGCGCGTGGCGCTGGCCACCACCCACCTGCCGCTGCGCGCGGTGCCGGACGCCATCACCCGGAACGGCCTGCACGACACGCTGGAAATCCTGCACGCCGCGCTCCTGGCCGACTTCGGCCTGCCCGCGCCGCGCATCGCGGTGCTGGGCCTCAACCCGCACGCCGGCGAAGGCGGCCACCTCGGGCGCGAGGAAATCGAGGTCATCGCGCCCACGCTCGACGCGCTGCGCGCGCGCGGCATGCACCTGATCGGCCCGCTGCCGGCCGACACCGCCTTCCTGCCGCAGAAGCTGGAAGGCTTCGACGCGGTGCTGGCGATGTACCACGACCAGGGCCTGCCGGTGCTCAAGCACGCCGGCTTCGAGCAGGGCGTCAACATCACCCTGGGCCTGCCCTACGTTCGCGTGGCAGTGGACCACGGCACCGCGCTGGAGCTGGCCGGGCGCGGCGAGGCCGACCCGTCCAGCCTGATCCTCGCCGCCCGACGCGCCATCGAATTTTCCATCCGGCGCCAACGATTCGCCCCGCGCCTTCTGGCCTGACCATGCACTCCGACCGCTACCAGACCAAGAAACAGCTCGGCCAGCACTTCCTGCACGAAGCCGGCGTGGTGGACAAGATCGTGCGCGCGATCGACCCCGCGCCGGGCGAGCGGCTGGTCGAAATCGGCCCGGGACAGGGCGCGCTGACCCTGCCCCTGCTGCGCCGCATCCTCGCCGTGGCGGGCGCGACGGCGCCGGATCCGGCGCTCACCGTGATCGAATTCGACCGCGACCTGATCGCCGGGCTGGAGCGCATCGGCACCGAGGTCGCGCCGCTGCGCATCGTGCACGCCGACGTGCTCACCGTGAACCTTGCCGAATTGGCCGGCGCGGCACCGATCCGCCTCGTCGGCAACCTGCCCTACAACATCTCCTCGCCCATCCTTTTCCACGCCCTCGAACACGCGGCCGTCATCACCGACATGCACTTCATGCTGCAGAAGGAAGTGGTGGACCGGATGGCGGCCGAACCCGGCAGCAAGGTTTACGGACGGCTCTCGGTGATGCTGCAGGCCCACGCGCGGGTGCAGTCGCTGTTTCGCGTTCCGCCCGGCGCCTTCCGTCCGCCTCCCAAGGTCGATTCCGCGGTGGTGCGGCTGGTGCCGCGCCCGGCCGCGGAAGTCGGCATCGCGGATGCCGCGGTCTTTTCTCGCATCGTCAAGGCGGCGTTCGGGCAGCGCCGCAAGACCCTGCGCAACGCCCTGCACGAGGTTTGCCCGCCGCACTGGATGGAGGCGGCAGGCATCGATCCGGGCGACCGCGCCGAGCGCATCGCCGTGGCGCAATTCATCGCGCTCGCCAACCACGCCGCCGCCGCGCCATGACCTCTCCCGCTCTGCGGGGATGACGCTAGACTGTCGGGCATGAGCACTCCCGTCCGCCATCCGATCGACATCCAGGTCCGCACGCGCTATCTCGACGAACAGTCGGCACCCGAGCAGAACCGCTACGTCTTCGCCTACACCATCCAGCTGCGCAACCGCGGGCCGCAGCCCGCGCAGCTGCTTTCGCGCCACTGGATCATCACCGACGCCAACGGCCGGGTCGAGGAAGTGCGCGGCGAAGGCGTGGTCGGCGAACAGCCGCGCCTGCGCCCGGGCGAAGGCTTCGAATACACCTCCGGCGCCGTGCTCGAAACCGCGATGGGCACGATGCGCGGCGCCTATCAGTGGGTGGCCGACGACGGCACGCCGTTCGAGGCGACGATCCCGCAGTTCATCCTCTCGATTCCTCGCACCCTGCACTGATGACGACCTGGGCGATCGGCGACCTGCAGGGTTGCCACGACGCAACCTGCCGCCTGCTGGACGCGATCGGATTCGATCCGGCGCGCGACCGGCTGTGGTTCTGCGGCGATCTGGTCAACCGCGGCGGGCAATCGTTGCAGACCCTGCGTCTGGTGAAATCGCTGGACGCCAGCTGCCGGGTGGTGCTGGGCAACCACGACCTCTCGCTGCTGGCCATCGCGCAGCGGCGCGAGGAGGAGCAGGCACGGGTCAATCCGGACCTGCGCGAAGTGCTGTTCGCGCACGATCGCGACGAGCTGCTGGAATGGCTGCGGATGCGCCCCCTGATCCAGGTGGATCGGGAGCTTGGCTGGGCCATGGTGCACGCCGCGCTGGCGCCGCGCTGGACCATCGCGCACGCCGAACGCCACGCCGCCGAGGTGCACCAGCGCCTGCACGGCGCCAATCCGCGCCCGCTGCTTTCGGGCATGTACGGCAACAAGCCCGACACCTTCCATCCGCGCCTGCAGGGCATGGACCGCCTGCGCGCCATCATCAACGTGTTCACCCGGATGCGCTACTGCACTCCGCGCGGCACCATCGCCTTCGGTGACAAGGGCGCGCCCGGCACGCAGAAACCGGGGGCCTACCCGTGGTTCATGGTGCCAGGCCAGGCCGCGCGCGAGCTGAAGGTCGTGTTCGGCCACTGGTCCACGCTGGGGCTCTACATGGGCCTTGGCATCCACGGCATCGACACCGGCTGCGTCTGGGGCGGCAAGCTCACCGCGCTGGCGCTGGACGAGGAAACCCCGCGCCTGGTGCAGGTCGCCGGACGTGAAGTTCCCCCCGGCAGCGCGAAAGGGCAGGACTGAACCGTGACGCGACATCCCGGCGCAAGAAGGCTCCCACCCTCTGCCGCCGGGAATCCCGCTTCACGTCCTGCGCATCAGAACGTGTACTGCAGCTGCAGCCAGACCTTGTCGGTGTCCACGGTGCGCGCGCGGTCGTCGGAACGGTAGCTGGCGTACTTGACCAGACCCGACAGGCCCTTGATCCAGGGCAGCGCGCGCGCATAGCTCAAATCAAACTCGGTACCGTAGTCGCCGCCGCCGCGCTCGGGTGCGAAGTCGTGATACCAGCCCTGCAGGCTGCCGCCGCCCAGCGCTGCGGTCGCGCCGAGGTAGCGGTCGTCCACGCCATCGGCGGGGGTGACGAGGAACTGGTCGGCCCAGCCCTGGAAGGCGTGCTTGGTCGCCAGCGGCGTCTGGAAGGCGCGGTTGCCGGTGCCGCTTCCAGCACCCAGCACTTCCTGGCCGGCACGCAGCTTCACCTTCTCGAATGCGTAGCCGACCTCGATCAGGTGGTAGCGCGAATCCAGCTCCAGCGGGTTGCCCTCGACATCCTTCTGCATGGCGTATTCGAGGACGTAGTCGAGCGGGCCGCTGTTGCCCTGGGCGCGCACGCCGGTGGTGGCGCTGGAAAGCGTCCTGCGTGCCGCCGCGGGCGTCAGGGCAAGGTCATCGAGCCCGAGACGGTAGTGGTAGGCGCCGAGGCTGAAAACGGGCGCGATCGCCCAGCGCAGATCGAGCAGGTGGCTGTCGCCATCCACGCGCGCCGGATTGGCGGCGGTGGCGAAGCTGCCCGTCTTCGGGCCCCAGATGGTATTGATCCGGCCGATCCAGGCGTAGGTGATCGAAAGATTCTTGCTCGGGGTGAGCTGGGCCATCGCGCCGTCGTAGGTCTGCTCGTTCTGGCGCCAGCCCACGCCACCGATGAACCGCTGGTTGCCCAGGTTGATGCGCTGGCGTCCCAGCGTGACCGAGCCGTAATCGCCCGTATGCCGCACCCAGGCCTGGTTCACGGCCGCCCCCTCGGGATCGGGGATGAGCGAGCGTCCGCTGTGGCCGTTGCGGGCGTCGTTGAAGTCGCCGCCCAGGTGGCCGACGTGGTCCACCTCCACCAGCCCGGAAAATCCGCTGTAGCTGCCGGTGGCATAGCCCACGCGGGTGCGGACCGAATTCATCATGGCATGGCCGAGCGCGTTGTCCTGCTCGACGTGCTCGTAGCGATAGCGAAGGTCGAAAATGGGTTTGCCTTCGGCGGCCTGTGCGCCGGCGGCCAGCGGTGCCAAAGACAGCCCGATGCCAAGGAAGATCAGGGTTTTCATGGAAGAAACCTCGTTCACGGATACTGCCCGTGACGATACAAGCCGGCTGGAACGCCCGTTTGATCCCCATCAAACCGCATCGCGCCAGTCAGCCGCGGCTCATTTCCTCCCGCCTCGGCGCAAGGCGATGGCCGGAGCGGGATTGGGCAACAAGCAGTCAGCGTCCGGCGCATCGATCGCGGGCAAGCCCGCTCCTGCGACCTCCCGTGGCGCGCGGCCACAGACGATGGACTTCAGGGATTCCGGCGAAACTCCACGAAATCCATGGCGAAGGCGTGGCGCGCGTCGGCCGGATGGTGCTCGCGGAAGGTTTCGTGCCAAAGCTCCGGATCGAACGCGGGAAAAAAGGCATCCGCAGCCTCGACCAGGGTATCCACGAGGGTCAGGTGCAGCACCTCGGCCCGCGGCAGCGCCAGCGCGTACAGCTCGCCGCCGCCGATCACGCACAGCTCGCCTCCGGCCCGCGCCAAGGCTTCATCCAGCGTGGCGACCGCCACCATGCCCTCGAACGGCGCCGCACCCGAACGCGTGAGCACCAGATTGAGGCGGCCCGGCAGGGCGCGCCCCAGGGATTCGGCGGTCCGGCGCCCCATCAGGATCGGCTTGCCCAGGGTCAGCGCCTTGAATCGCTTGAGGTCGTCGGGCAGATGCCAAGGCAAGGCGTTGTCCTTGCCGATGGCGCGGTTGCGGTCGAGCGCAGCCAGGAGGGTGAGGCTTGCGCGGGAATCGGGAATGGGGAATGGAGAATCGGAGCCACACCCCGCCGCCTCGCGAGCGCTCCTCTCCCCATTCCCCATTCCCCATTCCCGATTCCCGCTCACACTGCCACCTGCGCCCGAATCGAGGGCCACGGGTCATAGCCCTCGATCGCAACGTCCTCGTAGCGGAAGTCGAAGAGATCCTTCACCCCGGGATCGAGCGCCAGACGCGGCAATGCGCGCGGGGCCCGGGAAAGCTGCTGGCGCGCCTGTTCCAGATGGTTGGAATACAGGTGCGCATCGCCCAGGGTGTGCACGAAATCGCCCACGCCCAGACCGCAGGCCTGCGCGACCATGTGGGTCAGGAGGGCGTAGCTGGCGATGTTGAAGGGCACGCCCAGGAAGATGTCGGCGCTGCGCTGGTAGAGCTGGCAGGACAGCCGGCCCTCGGCCACGTAGAACTGGAACAGCGCGTGGCAGGGCTGCAGCGCCATCTTCGGGAGGTCGGCCACGTTCCAGGCGCTGACCACCAGACGGCGCGAATCGGGATTGCGGCGGATCTCGTCCACGAGCCAGCGCATCTGGTCGAACTCCTGGCCGTCCGCGCCCCGCCAGTGCCGCCACTGGTGGCCGTAGACCGGGCCGAGGTGGCCCTCGGCGTCGGCCCACTCGTCCCAGATCGTCACGCCGTTCTCGCGCAGGTAGCCGACATGGGTGTCGCCGCGCAGGAACCACAGCAGCTCGTGCACGATCGAGCGCAGGTGCAGTTTTTTCGTGGTGACCAGCGGAAAGCCCTCGGACAGATCGAAGCGCATCTGCCAGCCGAACACGCTGCGCGTGCCGGTGCCGGTGCGGTCGCCCTTGGGCGTGCCGTGCTCGAGCACGTGGGAAAGAAGCTCCAGGTACTGGCGCATCTCAGTCGCCCTTCATCGCCAGCGTCGGCGCGCGGCGCGAGCGCCACAGCAGCCAGAGGCCGACGAGGACGAGCGGCGCGGAGAGCACCTGCCCCATGGTCAGCCAGCCGAAGGCGAGGTAGCCCAGGTGTGCGTCCGGTTCGCGCACGAACTCCACCGCGAAACGGAACACCCCGTAGAGCACGGCGAACAGCCCTGAAACCGCGTAGCGCGGCCGCGGCCGGCGGGAGAACCACCACAGCGCGAGGAACAGCACCAGCCCCTCCAGAAACGCCTGATAGAGCTGCGAGGGATGGCGCGCGTAGCGCTCCAGCGCGCCGGACGCATGCAGGCTGCGCAGGGTTTCCGACGATGCGCCGGCGAGGTTTTCCGGCAGCGCGCTGCGGAACACCACGGCCCAGGGCGCGTTCGTCACGTGCCCCCACAGTTCGCCGCCGATGAAATTGCCCAGCCGGCCGAAGCCCAGCCCGGGAGGCACCAGCGGCGCGATGAAGTCCACGCTGTCGAAGAAATGCAGGCGATTCGTGCGCGACCACCACCACACCGCCGCGAGCACGCCCAGCAGGCCGCCGTGGAAGCTCATGCCGCCCTCCCACACGCGGAAGGCGTACATCGGATCGGCCGCGATCTGCGCGGTGCCGTAGAACAGCAGGTAGCCTACGCGTCCGCCCAGCAGCACGCCCAGCATGGCGTAGAAGATGAGGTCGGAATAGGCCTGTTCGCCTACCGGCAGGCGCCCGGCCCGTACCCGGCGCAGGCCCAGCCACCAGGCAAGGCCGAAGCCCATCAGGTACATGAGGCCGTACCAGTGCACGGAAACGGGCCCGAGGTGGACCGCGACCGGATCGATGTCTTGCAGGAGGCTCATGGATCAGCTCGGCAGCACGCGGCAGAGGAAGCCCTTGAGGTATTCGGTTTCGGCGATGGCGGCCTGCACCGGATGGTCCGGCCCCTGCTGCAACACCTGCAGCGCCTGCACCTGGCGATCCAGATGCCGCGCGCCGGCGTTGATCTCGCGCAGCAGCCCGTCGCGGCTCATGTGGTGGCTGCACGAGCAGCTCACCAGCAGGCCGTCGCGTTCCAGCACCTGCATCGCCATCTCGTTGATGCGCCGGTAGGCCAGCGTGCCCTCGCGCTGGTCCTTGCGCTTCTTGATGAAGGCGGGAGGATCGACGATCACCACGTCCCAGCGGCGACGCTCGGCGCGGGCCTGCTTGAGGAATTCGAAGGCGTCGGCGCAGAGCGCCTCCACGCGGTCGGACAGGCCGTTGCGCGCGGCGTTGGCGCGCACCGCGTCCACCGCCGCCTGCGAGCCGTCCACGCAGGTCACGTCCCCGGCGCCGAAGGCCGCCGCGCGCAGGCCCCAGGCGCCGACGTAGGAAAACAGGTCGAGCACCTTCGCCCCGCCGCGCACACAGGGCGCAAGCTGGTCGCGGTTGGCGCGCTGGTCGTAGAACCAGCCGGTCTTCTGGCCGCCGAGGGCATCCACCTCGAACGTCAGCCCGCCCTCTTCCACCCGCAGCGGGCCGTCGATCGCGCCGAAGGCGACCTCCACCTCGCTCGGCAGCGATTCCAGCGCGCGCGCGCCGCCGTCGTTCTTCCAGATCATCGCGGCTGGATCGAGCACCTTGCGCACCGCGTCCACGATCTGCGGCTTGTGTCGCTCCATGCCTGCCGTCGTCGTCTGCCCGACGAGGATGTCGCCGAAGCGGTCCAGCACCAGCCCGGGCAGGCCGTCGGACTCGCCGAACGCCAACCGGTAGAACGGCGCGCCCGGATACAGCCGCTCGCGCAGCGCCAGCGCCACGTTCAGCCGGTGCACGATGAGCGAGGCATCCAGCGCGTGGCCTCCGCGATCGACCAGGCGCGCGGCGATCAGGGTCGAAGGATTGACATAGCCCGTGCCCAGCGGCTTGCCGCTGCCGTCGAGAACCTGCACCGCATCACCCGGCGTGAAGGCGGTCAACGGCGTCTTCGCCACGTCGATCTCGTTGCTGAACACCCACAGGTGGCCGGCGCGCAGGCGGCGGTCTTCCCCGCGTTTGAGCTGAAGCGCGGGCAAAGTGGAATCGGTCATGGCACTTCCTCGGAAAAATGGGTTCGGCGCGGCAGATGGCGCGGTCAGCCGGGCACTATGGCACGGCTACAGTTTCGGAACGAGAAGCAGCCCCCAGACCACCAGCACGTTCATCATCAGCACGAACACCGCGGCCGAGCCCATGTCCTTGGCGCGTCCGATCAGCTCGTGACGCTCGGGGCCAAAGCGGTCGGCGACGGCTTCGAGCGCGGAGTTCATCACTTCCATCGCGATCACGGCCAGAAGGCTTGCGACCAGCAGCACCCGCTCGACCGGGGTTTCCCCCAGCCACAGACCGACGGGTGCGAGCACCGCGGCCAGCACGACTTCCAGCCGGAACGAGGATTCCAGCCGCCAGCACGCCGCCAGCCCCTGCATCGACCAGCGCAGCGCGTGCCAGACCTTGACCGGACCGCGCAGCAGCCCGCTGTGACCGTCAGCCATGGCGCGCTCCGCACGACGCGGATTTGCCGGGCCACATCACTTCACCTTCTCCCCTGCCGGCGCGTTCCACTGCCGGAAGCGCGACAGCCGTGCCAGCTCGTCGGGCGTGAGCAGGCCCAGGTGGCGTTCACCGCGGATCACCCAGGTCGGAAAGCTTTCGATGCCCTGGCTGGCGCATTCGAAGGCGGCAGCGCCGGTGCGACCGTTGGGGCTGCATTCGACATAGGGCAAAGCTTCCTCCGCGCGGCCGAACAGGCGGCGCTGTTTCTGGCAGTTCGGGCACCAGAAGGCGCCGTAATAGAGGGCACCGCTGTCCTTGAGATGCACGGCCAGGGCTTCCAGCCGCGGATCGACGGGCGGCGACAGCCAGCCGGCCTGCGCCGCACCGATCAGCGCGAGCATCGGCCCCAGCACGATCGCATGGGTGCCCAGCCAGCGCGGCCACCCGCTCGCCGGAGTCTGCGCGGGGCGCCGCACCAGACAGTAGACGAAGATCGCGGTGACCAGCGCGAGGGACAGGAGACACCAGCCGCAGATCGCTTCCAGGACGAACCAGCCGATCGAGGTGAGATAGACGCTTACCAGCAAGCCGAGCAGGGACAGGCTCGCCGCCCGCTTCCAGCGCGTGGCGGGAGTGCGCCCGGTGGCGGCAACGACGGCGATCAGCGCATACAGGCCCAGCCCCCAGAGCGTGACCGGCAGTCCGAACAGATTCGCCCAGCGGCTCTCCTGCACGATGTCGCAACCCGCACCCTCGGAGCAGAACAGCGCGCTGCCGCCGGCGAGATGCACGAACAGCAGGTAGGCGGTCAGCAGCACGCCTGCGCCCGCCAGCCCCAGCAGCCCGCGATCCGGCGCCAGCCGCGCCCTGTGGGCACCCGTTGCGCTTGTGCCAGCGCCCTTGTCCTGTGCCTTCCTGCGAGCCTTGGCCATGGAGTTCCCCTTCGATTGACGTGGTACGCCGCGCAGCCGCGTCGTGACGCGGAAGCGTAGCAGGACGCACGCTCTCGGGACGCAATCGCCGTACCCGGCAGTTCGCAAAAAATTGCAGTTCGGTGAGCAAACCGAGAGAAATCTGCCGTATGCTCACAGCCTGCAAGGGCGGAATCCGGGAATCGACGATGCGAGCCACTCGCACTTTATCCATCGTTGGCGCCTCAGAAGAAAGCGTCGCACACCTTCGGCTGATGCTGCGCATGGCCGGAACGCGGCTGGCGCACTCCTGGGAGTTGCAGGAGCGCGACCAGCCCGACCTGGTCATCCTTGACCCGATAGACGATGTCGCCTCGCGCACCCTGCAGGCGCGCTATCAGGCCGCCGGCATCCCGTTCGCGCTCCTGTGCGACGCCGATGCGGTCGTGATGCACGGCATGGTGCTGCGGCGGCCGCTCAAGCTCGACCAGCTGGTGGCCGTGCTGAACGTGGCAGGCAGCCTGCGCGACGACACCGAAGTCGTCACCGGTTCCGATGCGGATTTCTACAACGCCGAACTGGGCGACCGCATCCCCACCGGCACGGGGGCACGCACCTGGGATCGCCCGGAGCACGCCCACGCCGACGTCGTTCCGCCTGCGGCCAGCTCCTCCGCCCCGGACTCCTTCGAACTGCTGGTGCACGGCGATCCGCTGCAGGAGCCGCCGCCGCCAAAGCCGCTGATCACCCCGGACACGCAGATCGAGGCGCGCCGGCACCCGGAGACGGCGCGCAGCGCGATGCGGCACAACGAAGCCGGCACCCACGACGCCAGCCTGCTGGGCGCAACGCCGCTGGAAATCGAACCGCTGGCGCTCGATCCGTCCGGATTCGGCCCGAGCACCACCCGCAGCACCACGCTGGAAGCCAGCCAGCCCGTGCTGCCGGCGCTGCTGGCCGAAGGCGCCATCCTCAGCCCCACCCGCCTGTCCGGTGAGGGGCTTCCTGACCTGGTGCTGGATCCCAAGCTGCGCGGCTATTACAGCCAGGCCGATCTTCAGGATCTCGCCCCCTACGTCCACGCCAACGGAACCCGCGTCCAGTCGGCGCGGATCGTCGGATCGGAGCTGCAGCAGGTGCGCGACACCCAGCAAGCCCGACCGTTCGATGAGTTGCATTGGCTGCTCGCGCTCATGGGCGCTCCGGGACGTCTGGACCCGAGTCTGGATCCGGGCGGAAGCTACGCCGTCACGCACGCGCTCGACTGCGCACCCGAACTGCGCTCCCACGGCCGCATCGTGGCGCTGATGGCCACGCCCATGCACCTGCACGTGCTGGCGCGCGTGAGCGGCGCGCTGATGGAAGAGGTGTTCGACGTGATCCGCGCCTACCAGGCCATCGGACGGCTCGAATACGTGCCGCGCCAGAGCCTGCAGGCCAAGAAGGACGATCGCGGCGCGCTCTTCCGCCTGTTCACGCGCAAATAGGCCGACGGGCCCGGATCAGGGATACAGCAGTCCACGCGTCCAGGTGCCGTCCACGCGCCGGTACGCATGGCGGTCGTGCAGGCGGTAGGGCACGCCGTACCAGAATTCGATGGCATCCGGCACCACCCGGTACCCCGACCAGTGCGGCGGGCGCGGTACCTGCGTGCCGGCGTAGCGCGCCTCGACCTCGGCATAGCGGGCCTCGAAGGTTTCCCGATCCGGCAGCGGCTCCGATTGCAGCGAGGCCCAGGCGCCGAGCTGGCTCTCGCGCGGGCGGCTGGCGAAATAGGCGTCGGCCTCGATGGCATCCACCGGCACCACCGCCCCTTCGATCCGCACCTGCACCTGATCGCGCAAGCCCTTCCAGTGGAACAGCAGCGCCGCCTGCGGATGCGCAGCCAGCGCGCGCCCCTTGCGGCTGAGGGTGTTGGTGTAGAACACGAAGCCGCGCGCATCGAACGCCTTGAGCAGGACGACGCGAGCGGCAAGGCGTCCGTCGTCATCCTGGCTAGCCAGCGTCATCGCGGTCGGCTCGCGGTCGCCGGAATCACGCGCTTCCTGCAGCAGCGCGCCGAAAGTCCGCAGCGCCTCGCCCAGCAGGGAATCTTCCGTCGTCATGTCCGTTCCAGTCGATAGCCGTGCTGATACACGGCGTTGAGCCGCCAGCCGTTCTCGCCGGCCAGCTGGAGCTTCTTGCGCAGGCGGCTGACGTGGGTGTCCACGGTGCGCGTGGCCACATCGCCACGGATGTTCCAGATGTTTTCCAGCAGCGTCTCGCGGCTGACCACGCGGCCGCGGCGGCGGAACAGGAACAGCACCAGATCGAATTCGCGGTCGGTCAGCGGGATTTCCTCGCCCGCCACCACCACGCGCCGGCGCACGGTGTCGAAGCGGTAGGGTTCGGCGTCCTCATCGGTACCCGCATCCATCTGCAGGTGGGTGCGGCGCAGCAGCACCTCCACCCGCGCCAGGAGCTCGCCCTGCTTGGCCGGCTTGACCACGTAGTCGTCCGCGCCCTCGCGCAGCCCCGCGACGATGTCCGCCTCGGCGTTGCGCGCGGTCAGGAACAGCACCGGCAGGGGCGAGCCGGCATCGCGCAGCGCGCGCAGCACCGACAGCCCGCTTTCTTCCGGCAGGTTCCAGTCGAGGATCAGCAGGTCGATCGAAGCGGCGCCCTGGCGGCGGCGGAATTCGGAGGCGCCGGGATAGCAGCGCACCGTGTAGCCGGCCTGGGTGAGCCAGGCTTCCAGCAGCCGGCTCTGATCCTCGTCGTCTTCCAGCAGTCCGATCAGGCGGCTGTCGCTCATGGTTCGTTCCCGGGATGCAGAAGCCGCACTCACGCCACCGCGGGCACGCCCGCATCGGGCGGCGGACGGCGCGACGGACGCTTGCGCCGCGGCAGGTAGCGCAGCCACACCAGCCAGACCGCCAAGGCATCCAGCACGATCAGCGCCTGCCACAGGTAGAGATGGAACCAGTCGAACCAGGTCTGGCTCCACTGGCCGAGATAGAAGAGGCTGATGATGCGGACCAGGTTCAGCGACTGGATCGCGACGAAGCCGATCGCGATGCCGGCCAGTTTGTGCTTCCACGGCGAGGGGAAGGCGACGATGGCCGAAATGAGGATGATCACCGCCTCGATGCCGTCGCAGCCCGGCGCAATGCCGACCGCGAAGCCGTTGACCTGATTCTGGATCACCACGCCGTAGGAAATGACGTCCTTGTCCCAGAGCTTGATCAGGAACGCGCTCATGTCCGCCAGCAGGCCGGTGAACGGTTCGGTCACGTAATCGTGGCCAACGGTGGTGATACGCAGCGAAAACAGCGTGACCAGAAGCGCAACGAAAATGGCAAAGAATCGAATCATTCGGTGGCGTGCGGTCGAACCGCGCTAGGAAATGCAGCCTCCAATGCTAGCATCCGCGGCATGAAATCTGCTCCCAACCTGATCCTGGTGGGGCCGATGGGTTCAGGCAAATCCTCGATCGGCAGGCGGCTTGCCGACCGGCTCGGCCTGTCTTTCGTCGATGCCGACCGGGAAATCGAAAGTGCGACCGGCGCCGGAATTCCGCTGATCTTCGAACTCGAAGGCGAAGCGGGCTTCCGCGAGCGCGAGCGCGAAACCCTGCTGCGCCTGTGCCGCACGGGACCGCAGGTGATCGCCACCGGCGGCGGCGCGGTGCTGCGTGCCGACAACCGTCGACTGCTGGCCGAAAGCGGCTTCGTCGTGCATCTGGACGTGGACCTGGAAAACCAGCTCCGGCGCCTGGCCAGCGACCGGACCCGCCCGCTGCTGCAGCGCCCGGATCGGGGCGAAGTTCTCCGGCGCCTCGGCGAAGAACGCGCACCGCTGTATGCCGAAGTGGCCGATCTCCACTTTCCGACCGGCGGCGGCAGCGTGCGCCAGGCGGTGGAGCAGCTGGTCGAGCTGCTGCACCAAAGCTGGCGGATCTCCCCGCTTCCTTCCACGGAAACCAAGCTGTGACCCCTGACGCAATCCGTCATCTGCGCGTCGAACTCGGCGCGCGCCGCTATCCCATCCGCATCGGCCCCGGCCTGCTCGAACACGATGCCTGGCCGGACCTGATCCGCGGCCGCCACGTCCTGATCCTCACCGACGAGAATGTCGCCCCGCACTACCTTGAGCGGGTACAGGCGCGGCTGGCCGGGCGCACCTGCGCCACCCGCATCCTGCCGCCGGGGGAAAGCCAGAAGACCCTCGCGCGCTTCGGCGAGGCGCTCGGCGATCTGGCCGCGATGAAGGCCAGCCGCGACGCCACCGTGATCGCGCTGGGCGGCGGCGTGATCGGGGATCTTTCCGGCTTCGTCGCGGCCTGCTGGATGCGCGGCATCGCCTTCGTGCAGCTGCCTACCACCCTGCTGGCCATGGTCGATTCCTCGGTCGGCGGCAAGACCGCGGTGGACCTGCCGCAGGGCAAGAACCTGGTCGGAGCCTTCCACCAGCCGGTCGCGGTGATCGCCGACACCGACACCCTGGCCACCCTGCCCGATCGAGAGCTGTCGGCGGGCCTGGCCGAGGTGGTCAAGTACGGCGCGCTCGGTGATGCCGGTTTCTTCGCCTGGCTGGAAGCACACGCCGAGGCGCTGCTCGCGCGCGATGCCGCGGCGCTGGGCGAGGCCATCGAACGCAGCTGTCGGCACAAGGCCGCGATCGTGGCGCGCGACGAGACCGAACAGGGCGAGCGCGCCCTGCTCAACCTCGGCCACACCTTCGGCCACGCGCTGGAGACCGCCGACGCCTACGGCGGCCTGCTGCACGGGGAAGCGGTGGCGATCGGCATGGTGCTGGCGGCGCGGCTCTCGACCCGCCTCGGCATGGCACCGGCGACCGACGGCGAACGACTGGCCGCCCTGCTTGCGCGCCTGCGCCTGCCGGTGGGGCTTCCGGCCGGCAGCGATCCGGCGCAGCTCCTCGACCTCATGCGGCTGGACAAGAAGAACCTTTCCGGCCGCCTGCGCCTGATCCTGTGGCAGGGCATGGGCCGCGCCCTCCTCGTTCCGGAGGTGGACGAGGCCGCCGTGCTGGCAGTTCTTCGCAAGGACGCCGCCGACAGCCCGCATCCGGCCGGCTAGAATGTCCGGATGCACATCCTCCTGCAGCAAATCGCGCCCGGCCTTCCGGCACCCCGCTTCGTACGGCTGGCGCTGCGGGAGGACCTGTTCGGCGGCTGGGAGCTGATCCGGGAGTCCGGACAGCTCGGCGGCAAAAGCCAGGTGCGGCGCGAGCTGTTCCTGTCACAGGCAGAGGCGCGGGAAGCCCTGGAAACCGCCTGCGCCGCACTCGCACGCCGCGGCTTCGTGGCGCAGACACCACAACTCGACGCCGCCTGAGGCGGCCCTTTCGGACCCCGACCCATGAAAAACGATCGTTTCCTGCGCGCGCTGCGGCGCGAGCCCGTCGATTGCACCCCCGTCTGGATCATGCGTCAGGCCGGGCGCTACCTGCCCGAATACCGTGCCACCCGCGCCCGCGCCGGCAGTTTCCTGGCCTTGGCCAAAACCCCGGAACTGGCCTGTGAAGTCACCCTGCAGCCGCTGGAGCGCTTCGAGCTGGACGCGGCCATCCTGTTTTCCGACATCCTCACCGTGCCCGACGCGATGGGCCTGGGCCTGTATTTCGTGGAAGGTGAAGGCCCGAAGTTCGAACATCCCGTGCGCAGCGCCGCCGATGTGGCCCGGCTTGCCGTGCCCGACATCGGCACCGAACTGCGCTATGTCACCGACGCGGTTTCCCTGATCCGCCGCGAACTCGACGGCCGCGTGCCCCTGATCGGCTTTTCCGGCAGCCCCTGGACGCTGGCGTGCTACATGGTCGAAGGCGGCAGCAGCGACGGCTTCTCCCGCATCAAGGCGATGATGTACGACGATCCCACCAGCCTGCACCGGCTGCTGGAGGTGGTGACCGAAGCGGTGATCGCCTATCTGGCCGCACAGCGTGAAGCAGGCGCACAGGCGCTGCAGATCTTCGACACCTGGGGTGGCGTGCTCTCGCCTGCGATGTACCGCGAATTCTCGTTGCGCTATCTCGCACGTATCGCGCAGGAACTGCCGCGCGGCGAAGGTGCCGGGCGCACCCCGCTGATCCTGTTCGGCAAGGGCAACGCGCCGCATCTGGAGGCTCTGGCCGACACCGGTGCCGAGGGCGTCGGGGTGGACTGGTCGGTCACGCTGGAGGAAGCGCGCCGGCGCACCGGCGGACGCGTGGCGCTGCAGGGCAACCTCGATCCCGCCGTGCTGTTCGCCTCGCCCGAGCGCATTCGCGCCGAAGCCGCGGCGGTGCTGCAAAGCTACGGCGATGGCCCCGGCCATATCTTCAACCTCGGCCACGGCATCACGCCCGACGTGAAGCCCGACCACCTCAAGGCGCTGGTCGATGCGGTGCACGAGCTGAGCCGCCGCCCCGCCTGACCCCCGGAACCCCTTGCCCGCGCGGGCTACACTTCCTTTTTCCAGATCCTGCACGCCGCCATGACCGACGCCACGCCCGCCGCGCCCGAGCGCAACGACTTCATCCGCCAGATCGTCCGCGAGGATCTTGCCTCGGGCAAGCACGCCGCCATCCAGACCCGCTTCCCGCCCGAGCCCAACGGCTATCTCCATATCGGCCACGCCAAGGCCATCTGCCTGGACTTCGGCATCGCGCAGGAATTCGGCGGGCGCTGCAACCTGCGCTTCGACGACACCAACCCGGCCAAGGAAGACCCGGAATACGTCCAGGTCATCCAGGAGGACGTGCGCTGGCTGGGCTTCGAATGGAACGAACTGCGCCACGCCTCGGACTACTTCGAGGTGTACTACCTGGCCTGCGAGAAGCTGATCCGGCAAGGGGACGCTTTCGTCTGCGACCTCTCCGCCGAGGAAGTGCGCGCCTATCGCGGCACCCTCACCGAGCCGGGCCGCGAATCGCCCTGGCGCAACCGCAGCGTGGAGGAAAACCTCGGCCTCTTCCGCCGCCTGCGCGCCGGCGAGTTTCCGGACGGCGCGCGCACCCTGCGCGCGAAGATCGACATGGCCTCGGGCAACATCAACCTGCGCGATCCGGCGCTCTATCGCATCAAGCACGTCGAGCACCAGAACACCGGCGACGCCTGGTGCATCTATCCGATGTACGACATGGCGCACGCGCTGGGCGATGCGATCGAGGGCATCACGCACTCGCTGTGCACCCTGGAGTTCGAGGACCACCGCCCGCTCTACGACTGGTGCGTGGACAAGGTGGACCTGGCCGGCCACCCCGAGCTGATGGCCCCGCTGGTCGCCAAGGGTTTCCCGAACACTGCGGCCAAGCCGCGCCAGATCGAGTTCTCGCGGCTCAACCTCAATTATCTGGTGATGAGCAAGCGCAAACTCCTGGCTATGGTGAACGACGGCCTGGTGGACGGCTGGGGCGACCCGCGAATGCCCACCCTGCAGGGCATCCGCCGGCGCGGCGCGACGCCCGCCTCGCTGCGCCTGTTCGCCGAGCGCGTGGGCATCTCCAAGCAGAACTCGCTGATCGACTACTCGGTGCTGGAAGGCTGCATCCGCGAAGACCTCGACGCCCACGCGCCGCGCCGGCTGGCGGTGATCGAGCCGCTCAAGCTGGTGCTGACCAACCTGCCCGAGGGCCACGAGGAATTCCTCGAATTCCCCAACCACCCCAAGGATGAATCGCTCGGCGCCCGCACCGTGCCGTTCGCGCGCGAACTGTGGATCGAGCGCGAGGACTTCGCCGAGGTGCCGCCCAAGGGCTTCAAGCGCCTGGTGCCGGGCGGCGAGGTGCGGCTGCGCGGGGTGGGCATCCTGCGCTGCGAGGAGGTCGTCAAGGAGGGAGACACCGTGGTCGAACTGCGCGCCACGCTCGACCCCGACACCCGCCCGGGCGGCAGGGCGGTGGACCGCAAGGTCAAGGGCACGATCCACTGGGTCAGCGCGAAACACGGCGTGCCGGCCGAGATCCGCCTCTACGACCGCCTGTTCACCGTGCCCGATCCCGACGTGGACTCCGACGGCAAGACCTACCGCGACTTCATCAACCCCGATTCGCGCCGCGTGGTGCAGGGCTACGTCGAGCCGACCGCGGCCGGCGCCGAACCCGAGACCCGCTTCCAGTTCGAGCGCAGCGGCTATTTCATCACCGACCGATACGACCACGCGCCCGCGCATCCGGTCTTCAACCGCGTGGTCACCCTGCGCGACACCTGGAGCGCCTGATGCGCGCCGCGCTGCACCGCGCCTTCCTCGCGCTGGCGCTGGCCGCGCTGGCGGCGTGCGGCGCGCCGCGCGAAACGGTCGCGCCGGCGCCTGCCGACGCGCCGCCGGCAGCGGCTACCGCGGACTCGCCCGAATCTCATCCGCGCAGCGCCGACGCAGCGAACGCGGTCGCGGCAGAACCCCCGCCGCCCGCGGCCGCACGCAAGGCGGAGGCCGGCGCCGCCAAGGGTTCCTCGGGCGAAGTCGATTACTCCTGCCGCGTCGATGCCGACTGCACCGTCAAGAACGTCGGCAACTGCTGCGGCTACTATCCGGCCTGCGTCAACGCCAGCAGCCCGACCTTCCCCGAACAGGTCAAAGCCGCCTGCGCGGCTTCCGGCACGAGCGGCATCTGCGGATTTCCCGCGATCAGCGGCTGCCAGTGCGTGCAGGGGCGCTGCGAGGCGCGGCGCGACCGCTTCCTCCGGGAAGGCGCGCCCCGGCAATAGCGGGCCACCGCTGTCAGCGCCCGGCCACCCGCGCCAGCCAGCGCCGCGCCATGCGTCGGATGGAGGCGTCCAGCGCCTCGTCCGTCACCAGATCGGCAACGGGGCGCCACGCCAGATCGAGCGACTCCTCGCCCACGGCAAACGCCTCGCTTGCGGTCGCGCGCACCACGAAGCGCACGTCGTAGTGCCAGTGCGCAGGTTCGGCGCCGCGCGCCGGAATCAGGTGGCGGTCCAGATCGAAGATCGCAGGCTCCACGACCAGATCGACGAGGCCCGACTCTTCCTCGGCCTCGCGCAGCGCCACGCGCATGAGGTTGCTGTCGCCGTCGGCGTGGCCGCCCGGCTGGAACCAGCGCCCCAGCTTGCGGTGGTGGGTGAGCAGCACGCGCTCGCCGTCCGCGCTCACCAGCCAGGCCGAGCCGGTGAAGTGCCCGGGCGGATGGCGACGCAGGAATACGTCCGGGTGGGAATGGAAGAAATCGAGGAACTGCGCGGCCACGGCGACCTGTGCGGGAGCCGAGTCGGCGTATTGCTGCAGCGCAGCGTGCAACGTGGTGAAACTCGTCATCGGGAAGTGCGGAAGCCTCGGGGCACCGCAGTATGTCCGAACCCGTGCCATTCCGCCCTTGCTGCGATTCTCAGCGCGCGTTAAGGTTCCGCGCTCGGGTCGTCCTCGCGCCGGTTGCTGGGACGTTTTCAACACTCATGGGGACACCTCGATGCTCTTTTGGCGCGTCAAGCCGCTGGACAAGATTCTCGAAACAGCCGAAAAGAAGGCTCTCAAGCGGCAGCTGGGCGGATTCCAGCTGACCTTGCTGGGCATCGGCGCAATCATCGGCACCGGAATCTTCGTGCTGACCGCCGAGGCCGGACAGAAGGCCGGCCCCGCGATGATGGTCGCCTTCGTCATCGCCGCGATCGTCTGTGGACTGGCGGCCTTGGCCTACTCGGAGCTGGCCTCGATGGTGCCCGTTTCGGGCTCGGCCTATACCTACACCTACGGCGTGCTCGGCGAAGCGGTGGCCTGGGTCGTGGGCTGGGCGCTGGTGCTCGAATACGCGGTAGCGGCAGGCGCGGTGTCCGTGGGATGGTCCGGCTACATGAACGGCCTTCTGGCCAGCGCCGGAATAAGTCTTCCCGATGCCTTGAAGACCGGCCCCATGGACGGCGGCAGCTTCAATCTGCTGGCCTTTCTCATCGCGCTCGTGGTCACCGGGCTGCTGGTGATCGGCACGTCCAAGTCGGCCAAGGTCAATGCCGTGCTGGTGCTGATCAAGATCGTCGCGCTGACCGTCTTCATCGCCATCGCGGTGCCAGCCGCCAAGGACGCGAACTTCCAGCCCTTCTTCCCCACCGGCTGGGGCAGTCCGCTGGGCGGCATCGGCGTGCTGGGCGCGGCCGCCTCCATCTTCTTCGCCTACGTCGGCTTCGACGCGGTCTCCACCGCCGCCGAGGAAACCAGGAATCCCAACCGCAACATCCCGATCGGCCTGATCGGCTCGCTGCTGGTGTGCACGGTCTTCTACCTGCTGGTCGGCTACGGCGCGGTCGGCGCGATCGGCTCCCAGCCGATGATGAATGCCGCCGGCGGCGCGATCCACCCCGGCACCCCGGAGCTGGCTGCCGCCTGCGTCGGCAGCGATGCGCTGGTGTGCAGCAAGGAGCCTTTGGCGCACGTGCTGCGGGTCATGGGCTTTGCCGGCGTCGGCAACGCCATCGGACTGGCGGCCGCGCTGGCCCTGCCCTCGGTCATCCTGATGATGATCTACGGCCAGACCCGAATCTTCTTCACCATGTCGCGCGATGGCCTGCTGCCCGCCTTCCTTTCGCGCGTGCACCCGAAGTTCCACACTCCGCACGTCGTAACCCTCATCACCGGCGTGTTCGTGGCGCTGTTCGCGGCGCTGTTCCCGGTCGGAATCCTGGCCGACATCTCCAACTCGGGCACGCTGTTCGCGTTCATGGCGGTTTCCGCCGCCGTGCTCATCCTGCGCCGCCGTGATCCGGGCCGTCGCCGGCCGTTCCGCACGCCGATGGCCTGGGTGATCTGCCCGCTGGCCATCGCCGGCTGCCTGCTGCTGTTCGTCAACCTGTCGATGTACACGATCGGGCTGTTCGTGGGTTGGTCCATCGTCGGGCTGGTGGTGTATGCCCTGTACGGCTACCGCAACAGCGACCTGGGCCGCGGGCTCACCGCCGCGGAAGGCGGGCCGACGGTGGCACCGGAACCGCCGTTCCACGAGGGTCCGCAGGCCTGAGTTGCAAACCGACAGGCCGCCCCGGAAATCCTCCGGGTCGGCCTGTCTCCATCGCGCGGCTGCAAGCAAGCCCCATTCCACTGCCCATCCGGAGCGTCCATGTCCGCCGCAGCGTCCGTGCGCAAGATCGGCCCCGTGCTGTCCACCTTCGTGGTGGCCAACAACATGATCGGCTCGGGATTCTTCCTGCTGCCGTCCACGCTGGCGCGCTCGGGCGCCGTCACCTCGATCAGCTGGTTCATCGCCACCCTGCTGGCCGTGCTTCTGGGCACGGCCTTCGCGCGGCTGGCGCGCGACTACCCCGATCTGGAAACGCCGGACGACTATGTCCGTCCGGCGCTGGGACGCGACCTGAGTTTCATCGCCACCACCATGTACTGGGTGTCCTCGTGGATCGGCAACAACGCCATCGCGGTGGCCGCGTTCGGCTATCTGGTGGTGCTGCTGCCCTTCGACGGCAGTCAGCCGGCAGTGCAGGTGGCCGGTCAGATCGCGCTGATCTGGCTGATGTTCGCGATCAACCTGATGGGGCCGCGCCCGATCGCACGCTTCCAGTCCTTCTGCGTGGTCTTCGGCCTGCTGCCGGTGGCCGTGGTGCTGATCTTCGGCTGGGGCAGCTTCGACGCCGCGCTCTACGAGTCCGCCTGGAACACCACGGGGGCTTCCTGGAACGCGGACAAGCCGGCGCCGGTTTCCGACCTCTCGCTGGTATTCAGCTCGCTGGCACCGATCTTCTGGGCCTTCGTGGGACTGGAAACCGGCGCGATGGTGGCGGGCGTGGTGCGCGACCCGGCCCGCAACGTCCCGCTGGCCACGATCGGCGGCGTGCTGATCGCCGGCGTCGTGTATCTGGTGTCCTCGGTTCTGGTGATGGGCATCGCGCCGGCGCAGGAGCTGTCCGAATCCAGCGCCCCCTTCGCGCTGGTGGCCGGGCGCATCTTCGGAGACTGGGCCATCCCGGTGATCGCCGCGGCCGCCGCACTGAAGGCCTCGGGCACGCTCGGCGGCTGGATGCTGGTGACCGGAGAGTCGGGTGCGCGTGCCGCCCAGCGCGGCTTCCTGCCGGCCATCTTCGGCCGTTTCACCGCGCGCGGCGCGGCCGGCTGGGGCCTGTTCCTCGTGGCGCTTTCGATGACGGCCATCGCCTTGCTGACCCTGGCGCCCAAGGTGTCGAGCCAGTTCGAGACCATCATCGGGGTCGTGGTGATGCTGGTGGTGCTGGCCTACGCCGCGGCCGGACTGAGCCTCCTGCTGGGCACCCGCGCGCGGCGCCCGAGCGGCGTGGACCGACTGTTCGGCATCGGCGCGCTGGTGGCCTGCGCCCTGCTGCTGGCGTCCTATCCGCTCCTCACCCTGGTCTGGGGTGCCGCGCTGGTGGCCGTGGTCTGGGCACTGTTCCGGGTGTTTGGTTCGCGTGCGGTACCCGCGCAGCGATGACCCCATCCGCGGCAGGTCGGCCATGCGCGGCCGACCCTTCCGTCGGGGGGCGTAGCCCCGACCTGCGGCACCTTGTCCTGCGTCGGGGGCGTAGCCCCTACCCACCTACCGCCTCCGCAGCCAGTTCGCCGTCGCGCGTGGCGCGCCGGGCGATGCGCCTGCCGGTACAATGACGGGCTTTCGCCACGGGCGTTTTCCCAGGAACCAGCACGATGAAATCCAGTGATGTCCGCGCCATCGTCACCGGCGGCGCTTCCGGCCTCGGCCTGGCGACCGCCCGCCGCATCGTTGCCGATGGCGGCCGCGTCACCCTGCTCGACCTCAGCGACGAAAAGGGGCGTGCCGCTGCCGCCGAACTGGGCGAGGCCGCGAGCTATCTCCACCTCGACGTGACCGACGAGGCCGCGGCCCAGGCCGCGCTGGCACAGGCGAAAGAACGCATGGACGGGCTCAACGCCGCGATCTGCTGCGCCGGCATCCTCGGTGCCGGGCGTGCGCTCGGACGCGAGGGCGCGATGCCCCTGGCGACCTTTTCCAACACGGTGAAGGTGAACCTGATCGGCAGCTTCAACATCGCCAAGGCCGCCGCCGACCTCATGCAGCACAACGAAGCCCATGCCGACGGCGAGCGCGGCGCGATCGTGTTCACCGCCTCGATCGCGGCCTGGGAAGGCCAGATCGGACAGGCCGCCTATGCCGCCAGCAAAGGCGGCGTGGTCGGCATGACCCTGCCGCTGGCGCGCGAGTTCACCCGCATCGGGGTGCGCGTGATGACGGTCGCGCCGGGCGTCTTCCACACGCCCATGGTCGACGGCATGCCCGAGGCGGTGTACCAGTCGCTGTGCGCGCAGGTGCCCTTTCCCTCGCGCCTGGGTGATCCGGCCGAGTTCGCCGATACGGTGGGCTACATCCTGCGCAACGGCTACCTCAACGGCAGCGCGATCCGCGTCGACGGCGCGATCCGGCTGCAGCCCAAGTAATCCCCTCTCCTCGGGTTCTCCGCATGAAGGCTTCCGAAGTCAAGAAAGGCAATGTCGTCGAACACAACGGCGGCATCTATCAGGTGCGCGACATCGAGCGCAGTTCGCCGACCGCGCGCGGCGGCAACGTCACCTTCCGATTCACCCTCTACAGCGTTCCGGCCGGCTCCAAGCTCGACCTGAGCCTGCGCGCGGACGATGACCTGAAGGAGGTGGAGCTGAGCCGCCGCACCTGCTCCTACTCGTACATGGACGGCGAGGATTTCGTTTTCATGGACGACGAGGACTACACCCAGTACGTGCTCGGCGCCGATCTGGTCGGCGACAATGCGGGCTACATCAGCGACGGCCTGAAGGACTGTTACGTGCAGCTCATCGACGATGCACCGGTCGGGCTGCAGCTGCCGCAGAGCGTGGCGCTGGAAGTGGTCGAAACTCCGCCCGAGCTCAAGGGCGGCACCGCAACCAAGCGCCCCAAGCCGGCAAAACTCAACACCGGCATCGAAATCCAGGTGCCCGAGTACATCGCCAACGGCGAGAAGATCTGGGTCAATACCGTCAGCGGGGAATTTTCCGGCCGGGTTTGAGCACGGTACCTGGCGAGCCGGATCCGCTCGCCCACCCGCCGCGCCCCATCGCCCCGTAGAGCGCAGCTTGCTGCGCTGCGCGTCTGGCAAAAGCTTCGGGGCCGCAAGGAAAGCGCAGCAAGCTGCGCTCTACGGGAGCGGATCGGCTTGGGGTCAGCCTCAGTCCTTGGTTACGCGGTTGGCCTCGATCAGGCTGATGGTGCCCGCGGCGCACTTCTTCATCGCCGACTGGCGCAGGTCGTTGACGCCAGAGCGCAGCGCCGCTTCGCCGATCTGCATCGAGTTGCCGCCTTCGAGGATGATCTTCTGGATTTCCTCGGTCAGCGGCATCACCTGATAGATGCCGGTGCGTCCCTTGTAGCCCTCGTTGCACTGGTCGCAGCCGACCGCCTCGAACAGGGTGATTCCCGCATCGATCTGCTTCTGGCTGAAGCCCTCGGCCAGCAGCGCGTGGTCGGGCAGGGTCATCGGTTTCTTGCAGTGCTGGCACAGGCGCCGCGCCAGTCGCTGGGCGATCACCAGCGTCACCGAGGAAATGATGTTGAAGGGCGCGATGCCCATGTTCATCAGGCGCGAGATGGTTTGCGGCGCGTCGTTGGTGTGCAGGGTGGAGAGCACCATGTGGCCGGTCTGCGCCGCCTTCACCGCGATCTCGGCGGTTTCCAGATCGCGGATCTCGCCCAGCATGATGACGTCCGGGTCCTGGCGCAGGAAGCTCTTGAGCGCCGCGGCGAAGGTCATGCCGCGCTTGTTGTTCTGCTGCACCTGGTTGATGCCGGGCACGCGGATTTCCACCGGGTCTTCCACGGTGGAGATGTTGCGCTCGTCGGTGTTGAGGATGTTGAGCGCGGTGTAGAGCGACACCGTCTTGCCCGAGCCGGTCGGGCCGGTCACCAGCACCATGCCGTAGGGCTTGACGATGGCGTCCATGAACAGCTTCTTCTGCTCGTCCTCGTAGCCCAGCATGTCGATGCCGAGCTTGGCGGCGCTGCCGTCGAGGATGCGCAGCACGATCTTCTCGCCGAACAGCGTGGGGCAACTGCTGACGCGGAAGTCCATCGCCTTGGTCTTGCTGATGTTGAGCTTGATGCGCCCGTCCTGCGGCACGCGGCGCTCGGCGATGTCCAGGCCGCTCATCACCTTCAGGCGCGAGGAAATGCGCGGATTGAGCTTCACCGGCGGCTTGGCCACGGTGCGCAGGATTCCGTCCATGCGGTAGCGCACGCGGTATTCGGACTCGTAAGGCTCGAAATGGATGTCGGATGCACCACGCTTGATCGCATCCAGCAGCATCTTGTTGACGAACTTCACCACCGGGGTGTCGTCACCCTTGGCATCCACGCCGCCGCCGGAATCCTCGTCCTCGTCTCCCGTCGAGGACTCCAGATCCGCAAGCCCCTCGTCGTCCTCGCCGCCGCCGGTGAACTCCTCGTTGGCAATCAGCGCAGTCTCGATGCCGCGCCGCAGCTGGTCGGCATCGACCAGGATCGCCTCGGTGAACAGGTTGGTCTGGAACTTGATCTCGTCCAGCCCGCGCGTATTCGTCGGATCGGCAAGGCCCACGTACAGGCGGGTGCCGCGCTTGAACAGCGGCAGTACCTGATGGGTGGTCATGGTCTGCTCGGACACCAGCTTGATCGGCGCCTGCTTCAGGTCGAGCGAAGTCAGGTCGAACAGCGGCATGCCGAATTCCATCGCGTTCGCGGCCGCGATCTGGGCCGCCGTGGCCAGGCGCTTTTCCGTCAGCCACACGGGAATCGGCTTGCGTTCCTTGCCCGATTCGTCCTGCGCGCGCCGCGCATCGGACTCGGCAAGAACGCCATCCATGACCAGACGCCTGGCGATGCCGGTGATTCCGATCAGGTTGCTGGCAGCTGGGGTGGCACTCATGACTGGCACTCACGGCAATGGGTCGGCTGGAAAACTCTAGCGCGAAGCGCGTCCGCGCTCCAATGGCGGCGTTTCCCGCAGAGCGCGCAGCTCCCGCGCAACGGACCGGTGCGACGATCCATTCTCGTGCGTATGGCAGCGTTCGCTCGCGACGCTTGCGCGCGGCAAGACTGAACCTGTCGTGACCCCAAGGGTGGAAAAGCATCGGGCAACGGACCTCGCACGCGTTTTTCCGCGCCCCGAGAGGTAGTCGTGGTGGCATAATTTCCGGCCGTGTTCCCCAACCTTCGGTTCACGATGTCCACCCTCTCCGTTTCACCCGCCTCCAGCGCCGAAATGCGGCTCGGGGCGGTCCTCGACGCGCTGCGCGGCAGCGTCCCCTCCGCCCAGGCGCACGATGCGGAAGCATTCGCCCGCACGTTCTACGCCCGCATGGAGCCGGAGGAGTACGCCGAACGCACGCCGGCCGCATGGGCCGCGCTGGCGCGCGGATTCCTGGGGTTCCTGCAACAACGCACGTCCGGCATGGCCGCGCTGCGCATCTTCAATCCCGCGCTCGAGCAGCACGGCTGGGAGTCGCCGCACACGGTGATCCAGATCGTCAATGACGACATGCCGTTCCTGGTCGATTCGGTCGGCATGGTGCTGGCGGCGGCCCAGGTCGGAATCCACGTTCTGGGACACCCGATGCTGGAAGTGGAACGCGACGCCGCAGGCAAGGTCTCGCGCATCGGCGCGGGCCGCACCGAATCGCTGATGCACATCGAGATCGATCGGCAGATCGGTCCGGCAGGTTTCCTGCGCCTGGAGCGCGCGATCCTGGCCGCACTCGACGACGTGCGGCTTTGCGTTGCGGACTGGAAGGCCATGCGCGAACGCGCGCTGGAAAGCGCCGACCGCCTCGCGCGCGCCAGCACGAACCTGCCGCACGAGCGGGTCGAGGAAGCCTGCGAGTTCCTGCGCTGGGCGACGGACGACCACTTCGTCTTCCTCGGCTACCGCGAATATGCCTTGGGCAATGCGCCTGATGACGTGGTGCTGCGCGCCCTGCCCGAAGGCGGCCTGGGGCTGCTGCGCAGCGACCAGCGCGCCGGTCGCCCCCGTTCGGTACGCGGCGTGCTCGATTCGCTCACCGCGTCAGAAAGCGAGCCGGACGCGCTGATCCTGACCAAGACCAACGCGCGCTCCACCGTGCACCGCGCCGGCTACATGGACTACATCGGCGTGCTCGAATTCGACGCCGCCGGGCGCACCACGGGCGAACGCCGCTTCATCGGCCTGTTCACCTCCAGCGCCTACAGCGCGCGCGCCTGGGACATTCCGCTGGTGCGCCAGCGCCACCAGTTCGTGATGACGCAGTCCGGGCTGGCGCCCGACAGCCACAGCGGCAAGGCGCTGCGCCAGATCCTGGAAATCCTGCCGCGCGACGAGCTGTTCCAGAGCAGCTCGCGCGAGCTGCACCGCACCGCGATGAGCGTACTGGCGCTGCAGGAGCGCATCCGCCCGCGCCTGTTCGTGCGGCGCGACCGTTTCGGGCGCTTCTTTTCCATCCTGGCCTATGTGCCGCGCGATCGCTTCAACGCCGACGTCGGCAGGCGCATCGAGGCCATGCTGATGGACGCCCTCAGCGGCCAGCAGATCGACACCACCAGCCACGTCGGCTCCTCGCCGCTGGCACAGATGCACATGATCGTCCGCCCCAAGGCGGGCGCACCGGAGAACGTAGACGTGGATGAACTGAACCAGAAACTGGCCGGCATCGTGCGCAACTGGCACGACGCCCTGCGCGAACAGCTCGTGCAGCGGCTCGGCGAAGCCGAGGGGTTGCAGCTTGCGGCGCGCTTCGGGCGCGCCCTGCCGGCCGGCTACATCGAGGACGTGACGCCCGAAGTGGCCGCCGACGACGTGATCCGCCTGGCGGCGCTTAAGGGCGAAGACGGAATCGGCCTGAACCTCTACCTGCACCAGACCCGCGATGGCACATCGCAGCTGCGCTTCAAGATCTACCGCATCGGGCGCGACATCTCGCTGTCCGAAGTCCTGCCGCTGATGGAAAACCTCGGCCTGCGAATCCAGACCGAGCGCCCCTACGCGCTGCATCTGGAAGAAGGCCGCCGTTTCATCCAGGACTTCGAAATCGAAGCGCTGGGATCGGTCGACGTGGACGCGGTGCGCGCGCGCTTCGAGGAAGCCTTCGAGAACATCTGGCGCGGCCACGCCGAGAGCGACGGCTTCAACCGTCTGGTGCTGGCCGCACGCATGCAGTGGCGCCAGGTCGCCATGCTGCGCGGCTATGCCAAGTACCTGCTGCAGGTCGGCGTGCCCTTCTCGCAGAGCTACATGGAAGAAACCCTGACCCGCTATCCGCTGGTCGCGCGGCTGCTGGTCGAGCTGTTCGAGGCGCGCTTCCATCCCGACGAGGATGCCGCGCAGAAGGCCGCCGGGCAGAAGCACTTCAGCGCCGAACTGCAGGCCCTCGTGGGCAGCGACGAAGCCGGCGCCAAGGCGATCGAACCGGTGGTCGCGGCGCGCATCGAAGGCCGCCAGACGCAGATGGAAGCCGCCCACCAGGCGCTGCTCGCGGTGCTGGATCAGGTCGAGAGCATCGACGAGGATCGCATCCTGCGCAGCTTCAAGACCGCCATGCTGGCGACGCTGCGCACCAGCTTCTACCAGCGCACCAAGCCGCGCGCGCAGGAGGTCATCGCGTTCAAGATCGATCCCAATGCCATGCCCGAGTCGCCCAAGCCGCGCCCCTACCGCGAAATCTTCGTGTACGGCCCGCGCGTGGAAGGCACCCACCTGCGCTTCGGACCGGTAGCGCGCGGCGGCCTGCGCTGGTCGGATCGCCGCGAAGATTTCCGCACCGAGGTGCTGGGCCTGGTGAAGGCGCAGATGGTGAAGAACACCGTGATCGTGCCGGTCGGCGCCAAGGGCGGCTTCTTCGTCAAGCGCCCGCCCACCGACCGCGAAGCGCAGCAGGCCGAAGGCATCGCCTGCTACAAGCTCTTCATCGGCTCGATGCTCGACATCACCGACAACATCGTCGAAGGCAGGATCATCCCGCCGCAGGACGTGGTGCGCCACGATGACGATGACGCCTATCTGGTGGTCGCCGCCGACAAGGGCACCGCGCGATTCTCCGACATCGCCAACGGCCTGGCGCTGGAAGAAGGTTTCTGGCTGGGCGACGCCTTTGCCTCGGGCGGGTCGGTCGGCTACAGCCACAAGGGCATGGGCATCACCGCGCGCGGCGCGTGGGAATCGGTCAAGCGCCACTTCCTCGCGCTCGGACGCGACTGCCAGAACGAGGATTTCACCTGCGTGGGCATCGGCGACATGTCCGGCGACGTGTTCGGCAACGGCATGCTGCTGTCCCGCCACACCCGCCTGGTCGTCGCGTTCGACCACCGCGACATCTTCATCGACCCCAACCCGGACGCGGCCACGTCCTGGGCCGAACGCGAGCGCCTGTTCAACCTGCCGCGCTCGTCCTGGGCCGACTATGACCGCGCCCTGATTTCGGCCGGCGGCGGCGTGTTCTCGCGCAGCCTCAAGTCCATCCCCATCACCCCGGAAATGCGCGCGATCCTCGGCCTTGCGCCGGAAGTCGGGCACCTGACGCCCAACGAGCTCATCAGCGCGGCGCTGCGGGCGCCGGTGGACCTCCTCTACAACGGCGGCATCGGCACCTACATCAAGGCCAGCTCGGAAACCCACGCCGACGTGGGCGACCGCGCCAACAACGCGATCCGCATCAACGGCAGCGAGGTGCGGGCGCGCATCATCGGCGAAGGCGGCAACCTGGGCATGACCCAGCGTGGCCGCATCGAGGCGGCGCAGGCCGGCGTCCTGCTCAACACCGACGCCATCGACAACTCCGCCGGGGTGGATACCTCCGACCACGAGGTGAACATCAAGATCCTGCTCAACGACGCCGTGGCACACGGCCAGCTCGACGCGCAGTCGCGCGCCGCGCTGCTGCATGAGATGACCGACGAAGTGGCCGAGCTGGTATTGCGCGACAACGTGCGCCAGAACGAGGCGCTGTCGCTGATGGAACGCATGAGCGTGACCCGCCTGGGCTCCAAGCAGCACTTCATCCGCACCCTGGAAAGCCAGGGCCTGCTGGATCGCCAGATCGAGTTCCTGCCCTCCGACGCGGAACTCTCCGAGCGCAAGGCGCGCGGCGAAGGCCTCACCCGGCCGGAGCTGGCGGTCCTGCTGGCCTACGCCAAGCTGACTGTCTACAACCAGCTGGTCGACTCCGACGTCCCGGAAGACCCCTTCCTCTCCACCGAGCTGCAGCGCTACTTCCCCACGCCGCTGCAGGAGCGCTACGCCGACAACATGCAGCGCCACCGCCTGAAGCGCGAGATCATCGCCACCGCGGTGACCAATTCGATGGTCAACCGCATGGGCGCGACCTTCCTGCTGCGCATGCAGGAAGACACCGGCGAGACCGCGGCACAGGTCGCCAAGGCCTACACCATCGCGCGCGTGATCGGCGAGGCGCGCGAGCTGTGGCAGGGCATCGACGCACTGCCTTCCTCGGTGCCCGACCGCCTGCGCGTGGACGCCCTGATGCTGGTGTGGAACAAGCTGCGCGGCATGACCCGCTGGCTGCTCAACCTGCCGGGCGGCAGCCTCGACATCGCCGCCTCGGTCGAGCGCTACAGCGCCGGCGTGGCAGCCCTGCGCGCGGGGCTGACCCAGGTGCTTTCCGAGCAGGATCGTGCCGCCTATGCCGATGCGCGTGCGCGCTGGATGGACGAAGGCTTCCCGCAGGACATGGCGGCACAGCTGGCGGCGATGCCCTTCCTCGGCAGCGCGCTCGACATCGTGCAGGTTGCGCTCACCCACGGCTTCGAGGTGCTGGAGGTGGCGCGCACCTACTTCGGACTCGGCCAGGCGCTGCACCTGACCTGGTTCGGCGAGCGCATCGACGCCCTGCCGGTGGACGGTCGCTGGCATGCGCTGGCACGCGGTTCGCTGCGTGACGAGCTGCAAACCCAGCAGAGCGCGCTGGTGGCGCAGGTGCTGCAGTTCTCCGCCGGCAAGTCCGCCGACCGCCTCTCGGCCTGGCTGGCGCGCGAGGATTCCGGTCTGCGTTTCACCCAGGCGATGCTGACCGAGATGCGCAACCAGCGCGACATGGACTACCCCACCGCCTCGGTGGCGCTGCGCCGCCTGGCGCAGCTGGTGCAGCACGCCGGCTGAGCAACATCCGGCGCTGCGTCGACCTCGCGGAGACGCAGCGTCGGGGGGGGAGGCCCCACCAACGGCCCGGTGACCGGCGGCGGGGGGGGTACCCCCCCCGGCCCCCCGGGAACCGGGGGTG
>CAUJIN010000036.1 GCA_963205495.1 Pseudomonadota bacterium | reverse complement strand
GGCCAAGTACGCGCGTCGCTACCTGGCCGAAGCCGCATACCGTTTCAATCGCCGCTTCCGCCTGCGCGAAATGCTTCCACGACTGGCAACAGCGCTGATGCGCTGCAAGCCTTGTCCTGAGCCGATTCTGCGTGCGGCGAGCAATTTTCTTGGCTGAGGGTCAGGGCTAATCAGGTCCGGTATTCGGCTCATAGTCCCGGAAGTAGTTGTAATGCAGGCCCGATTCGGCATCGAAGTACTGCCCCGGATAGCGCAGGTTGAAGGTGAAGGGATCGCCGTCGCCGTCCGGGTCTTGCTCCGGCGCGTGCTCGCCGAAGGCACTGTCTTGCAGCGACCAGCGCCAGATCGCGGGGTTGCCCTGCTTGGGCAGGGTGATGGCGCGCGGGGTGCCCAGGTGGTCGGTGTGGACGTGCAGCCAGGTGTTGGTGTAGCTGCCGGCCTTCGGCTGTACGGCGACCGGGCGGTCGTCCAGCCACACGTACAGACGATGAAGCTGGGGCAGGAACTGTGTGCCGGCGCGGTACTCCGCCAGTAACCGGCCCTGTTCGTCGTAGATGAACTGCACGCTATGCGTGTTCGTCACCTTGCGTGCTCGCTCGCCTTTGCCGTTGTGGGTGTAGGTCGCCTCGGTCTGGCTGCTGATCTGGAACTGCTTGAGGCGCTGGTCGTCGCCGTAGGCGAAGGTGCGGTTGCCCTGGGCCGTGAGATTGCCCATGGCATCGTACCCACGAGTACCGGTATCAATGCCGGTCAGCCGATGGCTGTCGGGTGGGTAAGCGTAGGTTTGCGTGGTGGCACCGATCTGTTTGCTCAGTCGATTGCCGGTGGCGTCGTAGGTGAAGGTTTCCAGGCTGAGGCTGCTGTCCTGCACTTGCGTCAGGCGCGAGAGGGCGTCGTAGGCGTAGTTTCTGGTTTGAACCGCGTCGGTGATGCTCTCGATATTGCCGCGTGCGTCATGGACGTAGTCCAGGTCCAACGCCGTGCCGGCGATGGCGGTGGGCCAGTGGTTGTTGTCGTAGGTGAAGCTCTGGCTGGCACCGCCGGCAAAGCCGATCTGCGCAATGGGGCCGAAGGGGCGATAGGTGGCGGAGGTGACGATGGGCGTATCCGGGCGGCCCGCCTGGCTGATGGCGGTGATCTGGCCGAGCGCGTTGCGGCCATAGCTGATCTTCGTGGCATCCGGATAGGTGATGGCGCTGACCCGGTCGCCGGGGGTGTAGGCATGGCCCAGGGTGCGGGTGATTCCGCCGGTGGTGATGCGTTTCTGGACGACATTGCCGCGCCGGTCATGGCAGTACGCGGTGGTGCCGCTGGCGTCGATCATGCGGGTGAGGCGGCCCTTGGGGAACGAGGTGGCGCAGCCGGTGATGGCGTTGGCTTCGTCGTAGTGGTAGGCCACGTTCAGCGCGCTGTCCGGGTACGCGATCGCGGTCAGCCGGTTCAGGGCATCGTGGCTGTAGGTCGCCGTGACGCCGCGCGCGTCGGTCTGGCTGCTGCGGTTGCCGGCGGCGTCGTAGGCGTAGGTGGTGATGCCGGTATCGGGGCTGGTCAACTGGATCAGGTTGCCGAGGCCGTCGTATGCGTACCCGGTATCCAGGCCCTTGGGGTCGGTGACGCGGGTCAGCCGATCCAGCGGGTCGTACTCGAATCCGGTTTGCGCTTCGATGCCGCCGACGTCCTGCACGGTCTGGCGCAGGCGGTCGAGCGGATCGAAATGCTGTTCGGCTTGGATGCCGAGCGCATCCTCGGTGCCGGTCTGGTTGCCGTTGGCGTCGTAGGCGAAGTTTGTGGGCTGGTTGTGGGCGCCGCGCTGCTCGATCAGGCGGTTGAGCAGGTCGTAGGTGCGCGATAGCTGGCGGGTGACGGCAGCGCTGGCGTCCTGCGTGGTTTCAGCGGTGCGGTTGCCGGCGGCATCGAGGGTGTACTCGATGCGGTTGCCCGCTGCGTCTTCGATGGCGACGAGGCGGTGGGCGTCATCGTATTCGTAGTCGAGGAAATCGCCATCGGGCGGGGTGATGCGCGACACTTCGCCGGTGGGCGTGTAGGTGAAGGTGGTGATGGCATCCTCGCCCGTCGTTGCGCCCTTCACGGTGTGCGAGGCCAGCCAGCCGCGCGGGTGGTAGGTGAACTGCGTGATGACGCCGTTGGCATCCTTGGATTCGAGCGCGCGGCCTGCGCCGTCGTAGGCCACGATCTCGGTCGCGTGGCCCAGCGCATTGATGGTCTTCCACAGGTCGCCCTTGCGCCAGGCGCAGGTGGCGGGCGAGGTGTCGCAGCCGGGCGCATCGGCGAGGCGGTATTCGTAGGTGGCGATATCGGCCGCGTCGGTGCGCGGGCCGTCGATGCTGCGCAGCAGGCCGAGCAGGGGGCAGCCTGCGCCTGGGTTCACGGCATCGCAGTGGGTGTATCGGGTTTGGCGGACGCCGGTGGGGGCGTTGGTGGAACTGCCGCATATGTAGCTGGCGTTCGGTGAGGCTGGGTCGATGGTGCAGCGGGCGGTGGTTTGGCCGTGGGTGTTGTAGGTGGTGCGTTCCAGTGCCACTACGTTGCCAGCGGCGTTTTTCGTGCGGGTTTCGGTGATGCGGTTGAGGGCGCTGTCCCAGTCGGTTTCGGTGCGGCGTTGTTCCGGCCCGCCTTCGGCTTCGATGACCGCGCTGCGGTGCAGGTTGTCGCCGGTGTATTCGTAGCGGGTGAGAGTGCCTTGCGGATCGGTGCGGGTAAGCGTGCGGCCTTCGCTGTCGAACGTAGAAGCCGAACTGCGGATCGGGCTGCCGGAGGTGTCGGTTTCGGCGTAGCCGGTTTCCTTGCGGAACACGCCGGATTGGATGCCGTAGTCGATGGTGCGGATCAGCTCGCCGCCGGGGCGGGTGAAACGCAGCACGGCCTGGGTGTTTCCGGGATAGGCGAGAGTCAGGCGATCCACGCCGCCGGCGTGTTCGCTGGATATCACCCGGCCGCGATGGTCGTATTGATACGTGGCGTAGCGCTCGGGCTGCGGGTTCTGCACGTCGGCGATATCGCTGATGCCGGTAAGTGCGTGCGGAAAGCCGCCGGTGGGGAGGGTTCCTCCGGCGCAGGCGCCGGGCAACGCGGTGGGGCAGAGGTGATCGGGTTCGTTGTAGTGGTAAGCGCGTGCGGTGTTGTCGGGTTGTGTGACCAGATCGAGTCGGCCTTCGGCATCGTAGTCGTAGCGCAATGTGCCGCCATCGGGCAGTTCCACACGCACCAGCCGCAGCGCGCCGCAGGCCGGATTAGCGCTGGAAGTGCCACAGTTGGGCTGGTGACTGACGTAGGAATAGGTGAACGCCAGCTGCCGGCCGCGTGCGTCGATGACGGCGGCAAGGCGATCCTTGACCAGGCCGTCGAACACGGTATCTGTGATCGTTGTGTCGGTGGCGTAATCCAGCGACAGGCGCTGGGAAGGATCCTTGCCGGGCTGCTGCCACAGCAGGCGGCCCAGAGCGGGGGAATTGGGCGCCGAAGAATCGAAGGCCTGAAAGCCCAGGCTGCGGCTGGATGCTTCGTCCAGCTGCCAGATCTGCCCGTCGGTACGGGTAAGCAGGTGACCGGGATTATTGCGGGAGCGATAGACGGGACTCGTTCCAACCCGATCGTAGCGCTCCACCCGGCCGCGTGCGTCCACGGCCAGAACGTGGGTGGGGAGCGCGGCCTGCTTGGGCAGGATCAGGCGGGCCGAATATCCGAACGACCAGCCGGGCCCCAGCGCATCGCTGTGCCCCAGCGCAAGCGAGCTGTAGCTGCGTGCCAGTGGGACTGCGCCGGAAGCGTCCGTCTCGTCCCACACCTTCTCGCCGCTGCCGGGATTGCAGGGATTGCCGTAGCTGCACTGATCGCTGGGGATCTGGCGGGCGTCGATGTGGGCGGTGACGGGGCTTTGGCAGATGTCGCCATAACCGATGGTGTCGGTGTAGTAGTTTTGGGAGTTGATGTTTCCAACAGCGGGCCTCAAACCCTCATCGCATTCGACACGGTCTTCGCGAGAGATTCGCATGGTTCCCCTGAACTCGACATTCAGGCATTGCCCTCCATTCATATATCCATAGAGCACGTCGACCGTCTTGCTGAATGGTTGACGGGGATCGTTACTATTTTGTGCGAAATCATTGTCATAGATGAGTGCGCCCGTCCACTGGTTGAAGTCGACGCCATTGAAACGAGCGGAGCGATTAACACTATTCGCTGGATCAGGGTATTCAGTTTCATTTTTAATGATTGCGCCACATCGGCCTCTGGTCGATGAAAAATAATCTTCCATGGCTTGACGGAGCGGAGAAATATCCCCACCTTCGAGATTGCAGCCATAACACATTTGCGGAGTTCGAAAGCAGCCATTGAAACTTCCGAATTCGACGCAATGCGGAGTGGGGCCATTTATGCAACCGCACCCAACGCCCCCGAAAGTGGGGGCCATATTGAGGGCGCTGATGTAATTTTCAGCATGGATGCGAGGTGGCTTAGGTTTGACGGCGTAGTGATACCTTATCCAGGATGGATTGTCTGCTGCGCCAACAAGCTCGACCGCTCCAGTGGGCTCGAGGAACCTACGCCCATTGGGTGTCGTTGGTTCCTGCCTGATCCACTCCTCAGCCGCCTGCAAGGAGTCGAAGCATGCCGAAGTGATGCTGGATAACCGTGCGCAGAATTCCCACGGATCATCGGCAGGCGATATTGCACATGCCTGCGAACCAACGCACCCCAGAAAAAAAAAGCCATCCACCAATTGCGCCACATCTTCATTTCACATCCGTGCAAATAACGCTGGAAATAGGTTGGTACGAACTGCATACATCAGCACACCCTCTCCACGCAGTAAAAACCACGAGCCGCAGGTCTCGCCAAGATCAAGGTATCACGCCACCCCCAGCCCCGGTATCGAGCTGATCTGGTCGGGGTCGAAGCCGGCGACCTGGGCGAAGTGGCGGCCGCGTTCGATGTAGTTGCGGTAGCGCGGGAAGCTGGGGGCGCCGGGCGAGAGCAGGACCACGCCGTCGGCGCCGATCACCTGTTCGGCGATGCGGACGGCCTCGGGCATGTCGGGGGCCTGGAACAGGCCGAAGCGACCGCCGCGCGAGGCGAATTTCAGTCCTTCGAAGATCTGCGGGCCGTTCTGGCCCATGGTGATGACGGCCAGCGGCGGCTCGCGGTTCATGCGCTCGAAGAACACCGACCAGTCGAGGCCGCGATCGTAGCCGCCCACGAGGATGGCAACGCGGCGGTTGGCGTGGCAATCCAGAGCCGCGAGCGAGGCGTGCGGGGTGGTGCTGATGGAATCGTTGACGTACTCGCGTCCGTCGCGGTGGCCGATGGGCTGGAGCCGGTGCGGCAACGGGCGGAAGCTCATGGCGTGGCGCGCCAGCGCGCGCGCATCGTAGCCGGCCGCCTCGATGGCGCTCAGCGCCGCGCACAGGTTGCCGCGATTGTGCGCGCCCGGCAGCGGCAGCCCGGCGGCGTCCATCACCTCTTCCTCGCCGCGATGGATCATGCTGCCGCGCAGGTGCCAGCCCTGGCGCGCGTTGAACCACCACAGACGCGCGGCATAGGTGCCGCCGGCTTCCGCTTCCAGATGGGTTTCCGAGGCGCTGCCCTGCACCACCGCGCTGCGCCCCAGGCTCGCCAGGCGCGCGTCGGCGGCGTTGAGCACCAGATGTTTCGGATTGGCCACGGTCGCCAGCGCCAGCTTGTCGGCGATGTAGCGGTCCTCGCTGCCGTGCCAGTCGAGGTGTTCGGGAAACAGGTTCAGCACCACCGCCACTTCCGGTGCCACCGCGTCGCGGGTCTGGTAGCTGGAAAGCTCCACCACGTTGATCTGCGGGGGTGGATCGGCCTCCAGCAGCTCAAGCAGCGGCAGGCCGATGTTGCCGGCCAGGGCGGTGCGCACCCCGCCGGCGCGCAGCAGATGCGCGATCAGCGCCGTGGTGGTGCTCTTGCCCTTGGTGCCGGTGACGCAGATCGTCCGCGCGCCCGGATTTTCCGAAAACCACAGCGCGGTGCCGGAGGTGAAGGTGACGCCGCGCGCCAGCGCCTGCGCGGCGACGCCGTGGTAGGGGCTGATGCCGGGCGACTTGATCACCACGTCGAAGCGCGCCAGGAGGTCCGCCGTCACCTCCTCGGTGAAGATGTAGAGCGCGGGATCGGCCGTCTCCATCGCCTCGGCAGCTTCCGAGGCGCTGCACAGCAGCGCGAGCGGAACGCGCGGCAGGCGCCAGCGCAGCGCTGCCAGCGTGGATCGCCCTTCGTGGCCGTAGCCCCAGATAGCGACCCGCTTGCCTTCAAGTTCGGAAAGTTTCACTCACGCGCTTCCAGACCGCCTCGGGAATGCCGTGTTCGCCCTGCGGGGCGAGCAACGCATCGAGCGATTCTGCCCCAATGACGGGGGCAATTTCACGCGCGAAGCGGCGCACCAGCGCATCCTCGCGCCAGACCGGGCGTTCTGCCAGCGCGAAGAAGGCGGCGCGCGCCTCGTGTCCCTCGCCCACGCACTCGAAGGGCTTGTGCGCGCCGTACTCGATCAGCGCGTCGAATCCCGCAGACTGGTCGGGCTCGTCCAGCAGGTTGCGCCCGAAGATCGCGGTCAGGCGCGGCTTGGGCAGGAAGGGTGCCAGCGCGAGGAACACGAAGCGGCACTTCGGGCACTGCCCGCACCAGCGCTGCGCCGGGCGCTCGCCGAGGATGTGGAAGTTGCGGTTGCAGCTGGAGAAATGCGCGTCGTAGCGGTCCAGCCGCGCGAACTGGCGAGCCACCGCCAGTTCGGACAGCGGACGCAGCAGCGAGTAATAGGAAAGATCGGCGGCAACCCGCTCGCGCACGTGGCGCGCGAAACCCTGTTCGAATTCCCAGCCCTTGGACCACTGGTGGTTGACCTCGCCGGTTCCGGGAATGAGGCTGCCGTAGCTGGCCGAGCGCTCGTTGGAGAACACCACCTGGTTATCCCCGCGCAGCAGCGCGGCGAGCACGAGGATGGCCGAATTCACCGCGGTCACGGGGATATGGCCGTTCCACGCGCCGGCGGCGTTGAATTCGAACAGCTCCGGCGCAAGCCGGCGCGCGATATTCGCCACCGGCAGCCCCGCGCGCTCGGCGCAGGCGCGGATCAGCGGCGAGTTGCCGATGAAGGCGAGGCTCTGTTCCACGCCGGCCGCGCGCAGCGCCTCGACGCTGACCAGCGAATCCTTGCCGCCGCCGATCGCGGTGAGGGCGCGCGGCGCAAGCCCGAGCGCCGCTGCCGGAACGCTTTCGCCGCCTCGTGGGAAACGGATCTTCCCGCGCAGCGACAGGCCGTTGCGGTAGGCGAATTCACCCAGGCCGTTTTCGTAAACCGAGTCGAGAAGATCGGCGAGCGCGGCGTCGGGCGCCCCGCCCTCCACCACGATTTCCGGCGGCAGCGCGGCCTTGTAATAGCTCACGCCGGCGATCAGGTGCAGCAGCCGCAGGGCGGCGTCCACGGCGCGCCGGCGCGGCGCGTCGAGCGCGAACGGCGCGCCGGGAATCTCCAGCGTTTCGACCAGCTCGGGGCCATCGTCGAAGGCGTAGGCCAGCTCGACGCGGCCGGTGGCTTCGTCCAGCGCCGCCCGCACGAAGCGGAAGCGCCGGATCGCATCGCGCCGGAACGTCCAGCCGTCGCCCGGTTTTCGGACCTCAGTCATCGAGCACGCCCTCCGTCGGCAGGTGGCGAAGATTGTAGGTGGAGGCCATCACCGCGCCATAGGCTCCGGCGGTGGCGACCAGCAGCACGTCGCCCTCGGAGGTGGCGGGAAGGCGGCGGCGGCGCGCCAGCACGTCGCCGGTTTCGCAGATCGGACCGACCACGTCGAACTGGCCGTCATCGGGTTCGCCCAGGCGGCTCAGGTTCACCACCTCGTGCCGGGCGTTGTAGAGCGCCGGGCGCAAGAGCGCGTTCATGCCGCCGTCGACGCCCACGCGGCGCACGCCGGACTTCTCCACCACCTGGGTCACGCGCAGCAGCAGCACGCCGGCGCGCGCCGCCAGATAGCGCCCCGGCTCCATCCACAGCGCGTACTGCGGGCACAGCGTCCTGGCCTGGACCAGCACCTCGCCCAGCGCCTCCAGATCGAAGGGATCGGCCTCAGGCTCCGAGGCCACGCCCAGCCCGCCGCCCAGGTTGAGCGCCTCGATCGTGCCCAGCGCCTCGGCCGCGGCGGCCAGGCGACCGAACACGTCGCGCCAGTGCGAGGCATCGAAGATGCCGCTGCCCAGGTGCGCGTGCAGGCCGAAGATCGTGGCACCGGCGCGCGCCGCCTCATCCCTGAATTCTTCCAGCGCATCCAGCGACAGGCCGAACTTGGCGCCGGTGCCGCCGGTACGCACCTTCTCGTGGTGCCCGCGCCCGTAGCCCGGATCGAGCCGGAGCCACAGCGCGCGGCGGCGAAACAGCTCGGGCCAGTGGCGCAGCGGGTAGATGCTGTCGAGCGTGACCCAGACATCGCGCGCCAGCGCCGCCTCGTATTCGGCGCGCGCGGCAAAGCTCGGGGTGAAGAGCACGCGGGTCGGGTCGATCGTCGGGAACAGCGAGAACACCCGCTCGATCTCGCCGGCCGAAACGCACTCGAAGCCGAAGCCCTCCTCTTCCAGCACCCGCAGCAGGTCCGGATGCGGATTGGCCTTGATGGCATAGAAGCGCCGGTCCAGCGCGCCCAGCCCGCGCAGCGCGTGCGCGTTCTCGCGCACGCAGGCCAGGTCGTACACATAGCGCGGTGTGGACACCTGCGCCTGTGCCAGCAGTTCCGCGCGGCGCGCCTGCCACCACGGCGCGGGCAGCGCCGCCGCGCCGCGCTGCATCTGCTTCCAGCTCGGGCCGAAAACGCTGGCCTCGTCCACCGGCATGGCCTGGGCGTGGATCAGGAGCTCGTGCAGGCGCGGCAGCATGTCCTCGGCCACCGCCTCGTCCACGACGAAGGTGAGGTTGAGGTCGTTGGAGCTTTGCGAAATCAGGTGCACGCGCTCGCGCCCGAACTCGGCCAGCACGTCGGAGAGCTTGTGCAGCAGCGAGCGCATCCCGCGCCCGACCAGGGTGATCGAAGCGCAGGGCGCGATCACCTTGACCCGACACACCTCGGCCAGATCGGCGGCGAGGCGCTCGAGCACGTCGGAATTGACCAGGTTGTCGGAGGGGTCGAGCGAGACGGTGACGTTGGCCTCGGACGAGCCGATCAGGTCCACCGAAAGACCGTGACGCTTGAATCGCTCGAACACGTCGGCCAGGAAGCCCACCTGCTGCCACATGCCGATGCCGTCCATCGACACCAGCACGATGCCTCGCTTGGAGCTGATCGCCTTGACCCCGGGCACCGCGTCGGGCAGGCGCGGGCCGATCACCGTGCCTTCGAAGTCCGGCTGCGAGGTGTCGCGGATCCACAGCGGCACGCGCGCCTCGCGGCAGGGCGAGATGCAGCGCGGGTGCAGCACCTTGGCCCCGGTGCTGGCGATTTCCTGCGCTTCCTCGTAGTCCAGCCGCGCCAGCAGCCGCGCCTGCGGCACCTGGCGCGGGTTGGCGCTGAACATGCCGGGCACGTCGGTCCAGGTTTCCACCCGCGAGGCGCCCAGCAGCGCACCGAAGTAGGCCGCCGAGGTGTCCGAGCCGCCGCGCCCGAGGATGCAGGTCTTGCCTTCCTCGTCGGCGCAGATGAAGCCCTGGGTGATGAGCGTCTCCCCCTGCGCCGCGAATCGCACGTTGAAACCCGCTATGCGATCCAGCCGGCAGTTGACCGACAATCGCGCCGCCCAGGCGCTCTGGTTGGGCAGCTTCAGCGCGCGCAGGTACCGGCGCGCGTCGCTCCATCGCAGGTCCAGCCCGCGCGCGGAGAGACAGGCCGATCCCAGCCGGCTGGATAACAGCTCGCCCAGCGCCAGCACCTCGGCCTGCCAGTCGAGCGCAGCAGCGGCGGCGCGCGGATCGACCGCCAGCGCGCGAAGCGACTGGAGCAAATCCCCGATCACCGCCTCGGCATCGAGCTCGAGCGAGGCGGCGAACTGGCGGTGCCTTTCTTCCAGCGCCAGCGCCTGCGCCTGCCGCGCCGAAGCATCGTCGCGGGTTTCGGTCAGCGCCACCAGCGCGTTGGTCACGCCGGACACGGCGGAAACCACCACCAGCACGCGGAATCCTTCCGATTTTCGTTTTGCCACCAGATCGCCGATCGTGTTCCAGCGCGCGCGGCTCGACACGCTGGTACCACCGAACTTCAGCACGACCCACGGCGCGGCGGGCGCGCTGGACTCATCGGGAGGCGTCATGGTTTTCCTTCACGAAACGGGGGCCGGTAGCCAGACCGCAGGCGCCGGCCTTCGCGCTGCGGAATCCCGATTATGTGGCAACCGGTGCTGCAATGCAGCAACCACTCCGGCCTGCCGCGAACCCATCACCCCGCCGCGCGGCGCGCGCGTGCAGCATCAAGGAAGGCGCGCATCAGCGGATCGGCATCCAGCAGGGTCGGATCGCTGCCGTCATGGAATTCCGGATGCCACTGCACGCCCAGCACGAAGCCCGGGACCTCGCGCCAGATCGCCTCCACCACGCCGTCAGGCGCGTGTGCCACCGGCACGAAACCATCGGCCACCCGCGCCACGGCCTGGTGGTGGATCGAGTTCACCCGCCCCCGCGTCGCGCCGCCGTGCCAGCGCGAAAGCGCACCACCCTCGACCAGCGTCACGTCGTGATGGTGGTTGTCATAGCGATCCGTGTCGGAATGGGAAAAGCCGGTCACGCCGTCCTTGATCAGGTCCTGGTGCAGCGAGCCGCCGAAGGCCACGTTGATCAGCTGCATGCCGCGGCAGATGCCGAGCACCGGCTTGCGCTGTTCGGCGAAAGCCTGGATCAGATCCAGCTCGAAGCGGTCGCGCACGCAGTCCACCGCGCCGACGATGTGCCGATGCGGCTCATCGTAGAGCGCCGGGTCGATGTCCGCCCCCCCCTGCAGCACCAGCGCATCGAGCATCGCGGCGAAATCGCGGGTATGGATCTCGGCGCGGCGGATCGCGCCTTGCCGCTCCACCGTCGGCAACATCACGCAGGCCGCGCCCAGCGCCATGATCCAGTGCGCAACCGACTGGCCGAGGTACTGCAGGGTCTTGCCGTGCGCACCCAGCTCGGGAGGCGTCTGTCGGAGGATGCGCGGCGAGACGCCGACGAGGAGTGGTGCTGTGCTCATGCCTGGACGATGCGGAAACCGAACCGCGCGCAGTGTACGACGCCGCAGCAAGAACGGGGCCCGAAGACCCCGTCCGTCCCTTCCGTGGGAACCCCGGGTTCAGCGAACCGGGCTTACGTCCACCTGTACCTGGATGCTCTCGCCGGGGGGATAGTCGGTAACGGTCTGGTAGAGGCGCCCTTGATAGCGGTAGGTGACCTCGTAGCCAGTCACGCGCTCCTCGCGCCGGTAGTCCTGGCGCGGTGCGCAGCGGCGTTCGTAGCGGGTGTATTCACGCCCTCCGGCGTAGTGGCCACCCTGGGCATCGCGCACCATCTCGTGACCCAGCATCGCGCCGAACGCGGTGGATGCGGCGCGCCCGCCGCCGTGACCGAACTGGTTGCCGATCACCCCGCCCACGATCGCGCCCAGCACGGCCGGCGCACCGGGGCCATGATGGCGCACATGGCGCGGCGGCTCGCGGTAGGTGACCGGCTCGTCCCAGCACTGCTGGCGGTAGTCCGGTTCGTTCACCATGCTGACGATCGGCTCCACGCGCACCACCTCGGCCCAGTCGTAGGCCGGCTCGCGGTAGCCCCTGTATTCCTGTGCCGCAGCCGTGCCGGCCAGGCCCGAGAAACCAGCCAGAAGCGCAAGGGTGGAAAGGGAAAGCGGACGCATGGGAATTCTCTGGAAAGAGCGCGCGGAACGCGCAGACGCCACGCTAGGAATCAGGCACTTAATCGCCTGTGAACCCCGCAGGATCGATTCAGCCTGCACCTCGTCACGCGTCCCGCGCCACTGCGCACCACCGGAACGGCGCGCGGAACGCTGCGGTAGCATGGCCGCATCGCCGGAGGATCGATGACCGCGCCGGAAGCACCGAAGCACCGGATTGACGAATCCCGCCTGCACCCGCTCGCCTACCAGCGACTGCGCGAGCTGGCGCACCGGGCGCTGGCGGGCGAGCGCGGCGCGCAGACACTCAACACCACCGCGCTGGTGCACGAGGCCTGGCTGAGCTTTGCCGAGCGCGGCGCCGGGTTCGAGAGCCAGACCCATTTCCACGGCTACGCCGCCATCGCTATGCGCCACATCCTGGTGGACCACGCGCGCCGGCGCATGGCGCAGAAACGCGGCCGGGGGGAAACCCCGATCGATCTCGATTCGGCCACGCTGTCCATCGACAGCGCCGCCGGCGAGCTGCTCCAGCTCAACGATGCGCTCGATCGCCTCGATGCGATCGAACCGCGCCTGGCGCGAGTGGTGGAGCTGCGCTTCTTCGCCGGCCTGTCGGTAGAAGAAACCGCGCAGTCGCTCGGCATCGTGCCGCGCAGCGTGGTGCGCGACTGGGCGCGGGCGCGGGTGTTTTTGCAGCAGGCCATCGGATGAATGACGCAATCATCGAGCGCCGCTGGCTGGAGCTTGCGCCGCTGTTCGATGCCGCCTTCGATCTGGACGGCGAGGACCGCGCGCTCTTTCTCGCCTCCATTCCCGATGCCGAGCTGCGCGAAGGGCTGGAGCAACTGCTCGCACAGGCCGAACGCGGGTACCTGCTCGACGAAGGCAGCGGCCGTCTTGCTGCGGCGCTGATCGAGGCCGATCCGGGCATCGATGGCAGCCATCTGGGGCCTTGGCGCGTGGGCGCACTGATCGGCAGCGGCGGCATGTCGAGCGTGTTCCTGGCCGAACGCGACGACGGCGCCTACGCGCAGCAGGCGGCGATCAAGATCCTGCGCTACGGCGTGCATGAAGTGGCCGAGCGCGCGCGCTTCGTGCAGGAGCGACAGATCCTCGCGCGCCTGGACCATCCGGACATCGCGCGCCTGATCGACGGCGGATTCACCGATGCCGGCGTGCCCTGGTTCGCACTGGAATACGTCGACGGCCTGCCGATCACCGACTGGTGCGACCGACAGCGGCTGGACGTGGACGCGCGCCTTGTGCTTCTGGATCGGGCATGTGCGGCGGTGGACTACGCCCACCGCAACCTCGTGGTTCATCGCGATCTCAAGCCGTCCAACATCCTGGTGCGCTCCGACGGCAGCCTGAAGCTGCTGGATTTCGGCATCGCCAAGCTGCTGGACCAGGATGCCGACGACGCCACGCGCACCGGCGGGCGGCTGCTCACGCCGGCCTACGCCGCGCCGGAGCAGGCCCAGGGCGGGCCGATCACCACCGCCACCGACGCCTTCGCGCTCGGCGTGCTTCTGCACGAACTGCTGACCGGAAGCCGCCCGCGCTGGCGCGAGGACGCCACGCTGATTGCGCCGGCCAGCCTCATTACCGGCCCGCAGGCGAGCGCCATCGCGCAGTCGCGCGGCTGCGAGACGCGCGCGCTGCGCCGGCGCCTGGGCGGAGAACTGGACTCCATTGTTTCCAAGGCGCTGCAGGTCGATCCCGCGCGGCGTTACGCCGGCGCCGCCGAACTGGCACAGGATCTTCGCAACAGCCGCATCGGCCTCCCGGTCAGCGCGCGTCCTGCCTCGCGCAGCTATCGCATGGCGCGCTTCGTGCGCCGCCACCGCGCCGGATTGGCCGCCGGCACGATCGTCATGCTGGCGCTGGTGCTGGGCCTGGGCGCGGCGCTCTGGCAGATGCGCGAAGCCCGCAGCGAAGCAGACCGCGCCAATGCCGCGCGCGACTTCGTGCTGGCGATGTTCCAGGGCGTGACGCCCGATGAAAGCAAGGGGCGCGAAGTTTCCGCGCGCGAACTTCTCGATCGCAGCACCGGCCGTCTGAGCGAGGCGCTGGCCAGCCAGCCACGCCTGGAAAGCGAGCTTTCCGTCGCGCTGGCAGGCGGCTATCGCCAGCTCGGCGACTACGCGCGCGCCACGGTGCTGGCACAGCGCGGCCTGGATCACGCCATGGATGCCCCGTCGCGCAGTGCAGCGTGGATCGAACTGGCGCGGAACCTCGCCGCGCAAGGCCGATACGACGAGGCCGAGAAGAACCTTCGCACGGCGCTGGAACTGGCACCGTCGCAAGAAGGCAGCATTCGCCTGCGGCTCGCGGAGGTCCTGTCCGAGCGCGGCCAGCTGGATGAGGCCGGCGCGCTGTGCGAACGCGCCCTGCAAGCGGCGCCTGAAGGCTCGGATCTGGCCATCGACGCGCTCGCTGCGCTGGGTGGAATCCGATTTCGTGCCGGCAAGCTCGAGGAGGCCGAATCCACCCTGCGTCACGCGCTCGATTTCCAGATCGCGCAACACGGCGAGCTGCACACCCGCAGCGCCGCGCTCCGTCACGATCTGGGCGTCGTGCTGCTGCAAAAAGGCCAGCTTGCACCCGCCGCCTTGCTCTTCGCGCAGGCGCTGTCGACCCGCCAGTCGCTTCTGGGCACCGAACACCCGGACGTGGCCGACAGCGAGTTCAACCTCGGCATCGCGCTGCGCCGCCAGGGGCAGACCAGCGAGGCGGTCGAGCGCATCTCGCACGCGGTCGAACTGCAGAAGAAGCTGCTCGGCATGAAGCATCCGGCGGTTGCCAGCGGCCTCAACTCGCTCGCCCTGCTGGCTACCGAGCAGGGCCGGATCGACGAGGCCATCGGCCATTTCGAGGAAGCCCTCGCCGTGGCGCGCGCCGCACTCGGACCAACGCATCCCACCGTGGCCACCACGCTCAACAATCTGGCCGGCACGCAGCGCAGCGCCGGGCGCTACGACGAAGCCGAGGCCAGCTCGCGCGCGGGCATCGAGGCCGCCACCGCCTCGCTGGGTCCCGACCACTACCTCGTATCCGTACTGCGCCTGGGCCTTGGCCTCACGCAGATGGAACGCGGCGACGCGGCCACCCCGCTGGCCGCGCTGCGTCAGGCGCATGCGGAACTGGCGAAAGCCCTGGGGGAAAACCACCCCGACGCCCTGCTGGCGCGCGGCGTCTTCGCCCTGGTGCTGCACGCCGAAGGACACGAAGAAGAGGCGCGCGCCGAATCGCGCGCCGCGTTGGAAGCCGGCTTCGCGGCGTTCCCCGACGACCGCTTCCGCATCGGCCGGCTGCGCCTGATGGCGGCGCGCATCACCGCGTTGCAAGGCGACTGCGCCGGCGCACTTCCCGAACTGGAGCAGGCCGAATCGGAGCTGGGAAGCAGCGGCACTCCGGCGCGACCGGAGCGCGCGTGGACCGCGGCGGTGCAGGCCTGGTGTCTGGAACGGACCGGCGCTGCGGATGCCTCCTCGGCGCGTGAGCGTGCGCTCGAGCGCATCCACGCACTGCCCTTCGTCCCGGCCAGCCTTGCCGCCCTGCTCGAAACACCCGCAACGCCCTGAAAATTCGCCGGCCCGCGCGCCGTTCCCGTGCCTGCCTCAGGGCGCCGGATCGGCCAGGTCCAGCCAGACCATGTGGTGATCCGACGCGCGCGTCCACGCCGCCTCGGGTGCGTCCTTCCGGGGCCAGAACACCCCGCCGTCCAGCACCGCAAAGCCCTCGGAGGGCAGCAGGTAGTCGATCCGCAGGGTGCCGGTGCGCGGGCCGAAGTCGCCGGTATGGGCGTTCACCTCCCCCTTTCGCTCGAAGCCGTAGCCGGCGGCCACCTCGGCCGCGCCCTCGCTGCGCGGCACGAAGGTCGCGTCCACGCGCGGGGAATCCAGCAGCGCGCCGATCGCGGTATGGTCCCCGTGGCCATCGCTGCGGTCCGCGTTGAGATCGCCTGCCAGCACGAAGCGCGCCTCGGACGGAAGGCCGCCGCAGACACCGAGGTCGTCGCACAGCCAGGCGGCCTCCGGTTCGGCCAGATAGCGGGTCCAGAACGCGATCTCGTCAGCATTGCGCGCGCCGTTGCGGTTTTCCGGGCCGTCGAACACCGGCGGAGTGGGGTGGGAAACCAGAAAATGCACGGTACCCAGCGCGGTGCGGATCGGCACGTCCCAGTGCGACTTCGACGACAGCCGCAGCCTTTCCCACACCGCCGCCGGATAGTAGGGCGTGCCGTCCGGATTCTTCGGCTGGCGCGCGCCGGGAAGGTCCTTCCAGAGGAACTGGCGGAAGCTGCGCACCGCCAGCGCGTCGATCGGATAGCGCGAAAGCACCAGCATGCCGTACTGGCCGGGGTGGGTGCCGTAGCCCCAGGCGTCGTTCGGTCCGTCGCTGCGGCCGTCGCCGTCCAGATCCAGGCCGCTGGGCTCGCCGGTGTTGACCGGGGCCAGGTAGCGGTAGTCGTAGCGGATCGGCACCTGCCCGGCCTGCGGCACTTCCAGATAGCGGCGCTGGAACAGCTCGGCGGCGCGCTGCCGGTCGTCGTAGTCGAACTCGTTGAGCAGCACCACGTCCGGGCGCTGGCGCTGGAGCACCGCGGCAATGTTCCTGGCCGCCTCGTCGCCACGTTCCAGACGCGCGATCAGGCCGCCGGCGGCGGGATCGAACAGGGAGGTGTTCCAGGTGGCGAAGCGCACCGAAATGGGCGGAGGCGGCTCGCCCGTGCCGGCCGGGGTCACGGGCGCGCCCGATTCGGACGGTGCGTCGCAGGCGGCAAGGCCCAGCGCGAACGCCGCGGCCAGAAGCAGGATTCGAGGGGACACGGTGCCTCCGGGTTCATGGCGATGCCGCGCGATTCTGGCACGGCGGATGCGCGTTCATTGCGCCTGACGCACGCGGAACTCACCGCGCGCCACTTCGATTTCCCCCGAAAGAAAGCGGATCTCCACGCGCGCGTCCTCGGCCAGCGGCGCTGCCGGGCGGAACAGCATCAGATGCAGCCCGCCCGGCTCGAGCGCAAGCTCGCGCCCCGGCTCCAGCACCAGTCGCGGCACGCGGCGCATCCGCATCACGCCTTCCACCTCGCGCATTTCGTGGATCTCGATCGCGCCGAAGGCTTCCGAGCGCACCGCGTCGATGACGACGGCGCTTTTCCCCGCATTCCCGATCACGCCGTAGCCGGCGCGCACCGGTGCATCGGGCGGCGCGGCGCGGATCCAGCCATCGCGCAGCGAAAGCGCGGCCGAACCCGGCAAGTCCTGTGCCTGAACCACGACCGGCGCCAGCGCCAGTGCGATCCACCCCATCCAGCGAAGCAGTGCGTTCATGTGCCTATGATACCTCCCTCCCTTCGGAGCCTTGCCATGCGCCTCACCCTTCTTTCCACCTCCATCCTGCTTTCGGTGGCCGCCATGAACCCAGCCCACTCCCAAACCCGCATCACGCTGTATTCCGGCGATTTCGACGCGGTTTCGCAAAGCTATCCGGGCGCGCAGATGCCGGGGCTGGCGCTGGTGGAGCAAGCGCTGGTGCGCGAGCTTGCGAAAGGCGAAAACGCGGTTTCCCTGGACCTTCTCCCCACCGCGATCGACGTGGGCACGGTGCAGCTCGCGCCCGTCAATACCGGGCCGCGCATCGCCGGCCAGCGCTACGATTTCGCCCTGCTCGACCAGAACCAGCTCCTGAACCAGTCGCTCGGCCAGCGCGTCACGGTGGAACAGGCGACGGGGGGCGAAGTGCGACGATTCACCGGCGTCCTGATTTCCGCCGGAAGCGGCCTCACCCTGAAGCAGGACGATGGCCGGGTGCGGGTGCTGGCGAACTACGACAGCTTCGAGCTGGAGCGCGCGCCCGAAGGGCTTTCCGCGCGCCCGACCCTGCGCTGGACCATCGACAGCCCGCGCGCCGGCAAGGAAAACTTCCAGCTCGACTACGCCACCGGCGGACTGGCCTGGCAGGCCGAATACCTCGCGCGGCTCGACGGCCCGGCGCAGGACTGCCGGATGGCACTCTCGGGCGCGGCGCAGATCGTCAACCGCTCGGGGCTGGATTTCCCTGCCGCCGCGCTCACCCTGGTGGCGGGCAATCCGAATCAGGCGCGGCCGGCCGCGCCCGATCGAATCCAGGTTTCCGGCACCGTGATGTCCATGGCAAAGCGGGCCGACGCCTACGAAGCCGCTCCGCAAGTCCAGGATTCGGGCGAATACCACGCCTATCCCCTGCGAAGCGCGGTGGACCTGCCCAACGGCAGCGTCCAGCGCGCCTCCCTGATCGACGCGGCCGAAGGAATCGACTGCCTGCGACGCTACGAAGTGGGCCATGCGGGCGGCGGCTACCGCCCGAGCTACCCGCAGGTGCACACCCCTTCCGGCGAGCAGGCCGAGCAGGCGCGAACGGTGCTGGAATTCGAGAATGCCGCCGGGCTCGGCCTCGGCATGCCGCTGCCGGCCGGCCGGGTGCGCGTGTTCCAGACCGACACGAGCGGCGAGTCGCTGCTGGGCGAAGCCCGGCTGGCGCATACCGCCTCCGGGCAGAAAGTGCGGCTCGAACTGGGCGAAGCCTTCGACCTCACCGCGCGCCGGAAGGCCAGCGATTTCCGCCTCGCCGACGACCGCCTGAGCCTCGTGGAAACCATCGAGGTGACGCTCTCCAACGCCAAGCTCCAGGACGCCACCGTGCGCGTGCACGAGGCGCTCGGCCGCTGGCAGGACTGGGAAATCCTCGACGCCTCCCAGCCCTGGGAAAAGGTCGACGCGCAGTCGATCGTCTTCGACCTGAAGGTAGCCGCCAGCAAAAGCGCCACCGCGCGCTACACCGTGCGCTACCGCTGGCCGGCGGCGGTCAAACCCTGAGGCCCATACGTCGAAGTACGGAAACACGCCAAAGCTGCTAGGCTGCCGATCCTTCCCCCTGCCCCGCACAGCCATGCTCGAACGCATCGATCACGACGGAATCCTCGAACTGCGCCTTTTCCGGCCGCCGGTCAACGCGCTGGTGCGCGAACTGCTCCACGCGCTGCGCGAGGCCATCGATGACGCGCCGGCTGCCGGTGCGCGCGCGCTGGTGCTGAGCGGCAGCCCGGGCATCTTCACCGCCGGGCTGGATCTTCCGCACCTGATGGCGCAGGGCATCGGCGAAGTGGAGGCCACCTGGCTGGCCTTCGGGCAGGTCTGCCGCGCGCTGGCGGCCTCGCCCCTGCTTTCGGTGGCCGCAATCGGCGGCCACAGCCCGGCTGGCGGCGCGGTGATCAGCCTGTATTGCGACTACCGCGTGATGGCGCAGAGCCCGCGCGAACCCGACCCGATGGCGGCGCGCGGCCCGTTCCGGATCGGCCTGAACGAAGTCGCCGTGGGTCTCTTCGTGCCCGACGCGATCCAGTTCGCGCTGCGCCGGCTGGTCGGCCCGCACCGCGCCGAACGCCTGATGGTGGCCGGCGCCATGCCCACCGCCGAGGAGGCCCAAGCCATCGGCATGGTGGACGAACTGGCTCCGATGGCCGAGGTCACGCCGCGCGCGCTGGCCTGGCTCGCGGCCATGCTGGCGCTGCCGCAGTCGGCGCAGCGCGAAACCCGCCGCATCGCGCGCCGCGACCTGCTCGAATCCATCGACGATCCGGCGCGCATGGACCTGCCGCGCTTCCTCGCGGCCTGGCAGCTGCCGGAAACCCAGGCCGTGCTGCGCCAGGTGCTTGCGCGGCTCGGAAAGGGCTGATCGCCACGAGCCCGGGGGTTTTTCACGCTTCGTGGAAAAACTCCGCAGATTCTCAGACCGGCCCGGTGGCGATCGGGCGCGAGGGCACGGAAACCCATTCGCTCCAGGAACCTGCGTACACGCGCGAGCCGCCGAGGCCGGCGTGCTCCATCGCCAGCAGGTTGTGGCAGGCGGTCACGCCTGAACCGCACATGTGCACCACGTCGCCCGGCGTCTGGCCGCGCAGCTGGGCACGGTAACGGACCGCGAGCTGCTCGGCCGAAAGGAACCTCCCGTCCGGCCCGAGGTTGTTCTGGAACGGGCTGTTGACCGCGCCGGGAATGTGGCCAGCACGCGGGTCCAGCGGTTCGACCTCGCCGCGGAATCGCTCGGGCGCGCGCGCATCGAGCAGCACGCCGTTGCCGCTGGCCAGGCGCGCGGCGATCACCGCCGTGGTGACGATGGAACGGCTGTCGAAGCGCGCCGCGTAGCGCCCGTTGCCCGGTTTGCGCGCGCCGCGCTCGAGCGCGCCGCCGTGCGCCACCCATGCCGCCAGACCGCCATCCAGCACCGCGGCCTGACGGTGCCCGAGCAGCCGCAGCATCCACCACAGGCGCGCGGCGAACATTCCGCTGCCGGCATCGTAGGCCACCACGCGGTGCTCCGGCGTCACATCCCAGCGCGCCAGGGCCGCGCAGAAGGCATCGGCATCGGGTAGCGGATGGCGGCCGCGTCCCGGGCGCGAAAGGTCGGAAAGATCGCGGTCGAGGTGGGCGTAGTGGGCACCGGGAATGTGTCCCTCGAACCAGGCGCGTTCGCCTGCGGCCGGGTCGGACAGATCGAAGCGGCAGTCGATCACTGCCACCAGCGGATCGGAAAGCGCGGCGTCGAGCGCGGCGGCGTCGATGAGGGTCTGCCAGGACATGCGGAACTCGATCCGACGGGAAAGATCGACATGCTACCCCCGAACCGATGCCGCGCGCCGTGCCCGATGCCGCACAATGGCGCCATGAACTACGACCACGCCTTCCACGCCGGCAACCACGCCGACGTGCTCAAACATCTTGTGCTGCTGACCCTGATCGACGCGCTGGCGCGCAAGCCCGCGCCCTTTTTCGTGCTCGATACCCATGCCGGGCGCGGCGACTACGCGCTCGACTCCAGCGCCGCCCAAGCCACCGGCGAGGCCGCCCTGGGCGTGCGTCGCCTGCACGACTGGAGCCTCGCACAGCCGCTCCTCGCCCCGGCGCTGGCACGCTACCTGAGGGCGGTACGTCCCGCGCTGGAGGCCCGACGCTATCCCGGCTCACCGCTCCTGGCCGCCGATACCCTGCGCGAAAACGACCGCCTCGCCTGCTGCGAACTCCAGCCCGAAGCCGCGCAGCAGCTTCGCAGCCTGTTCGCGCGCGACCCGCGCGTGGGTATCCACCAGCGTGACGGATACGCCGCGCTCAAGGCCCTGCTTCCCCCAAAGGAAAAGCGCGGACTGGTCCTCATCGACCCGCCCTACGAGGCCCAGCTGGCCGAATTCGACCAGGTGATCGACGCGCTCAAGGAAGGTTTGGCGCGCTGGCCGCAGGGCATTTTCGCGCTGTGGTACCCGATCAAGCAGCGCCGCGCGCTGGCGCCGTTCTACCGGCGCGCCGCCGCCCTGCCGGCGCGCAGCGCGCTGGTAGCCGAGCTGATGCGCCACGCCGACGACAGCCCGCTGCGGCTCAACGGCAGCGGGATGCTGGTGCTCAACCCGCCGTGGAAACTCGACGAATCGCTGCTGGGCGCGCTGCCGCAGATGGGCCGCGCGCTGGGCGAGACGCACGATCCGTGGCGGCTGGACTGGCTGCGGCGCGAGTCGACCTGAAGCGCGCCGGTGTCTGAATGTCCCTGCGGGAACCTTCGATTGTTGCATTGCAGCAAACCGCGTATTGGGGAACACTTGCATCTCCGGCATCCGCCTGAAACTCCGCCATGAACCGGAACCAGCCACCGCCCGATCGCCAGCGTGCGCATCCCATTCGCCGCACGCGCCTTCCCGGGCGCTGGCATCAGCGCCTCGTGCTCGACGACGGCCGCACGCTTTGGCTGCGTCCGATCGAGCCGGCCGACGCCGAGCCGATCCGGCAGACCTTTTCGCTCCTCTCCCCCGAGGAAGTGCGGATGCGCTTCCAGCACCCGATCAAGGAGCTGAAAGGCGACCTGCTGCGCCGCCTGACCCAGATCGACCCGCGCACCCATTTCGCCCTGGTGGTCGCCGAACCGCTGCCGCCGGGACAGGCGCTGGTCGGCGCGGTGGCGCGTCTGGCCATCGAGGAAGGCGGCAGGCGCGGCGAGTTCGGCATCCTGGTCAGCCGATTCCTCGCCGGCAAGGGGCTGGGGCACCTGCTGATGCGCCAGATCATCCGCTGGGCCAGGCTCAAGCGCCTGGAGGAAATCCACGGCGATGTGCTGGAAGAAAACGACGCCATGCTGGCGCTGGCCGAGTCTCTCGGCTTTCGGCGCGAACGGGTTCCCGACGATCCCGGCATCGTGCGGGTGCGCCTTTCCCTGCGCCCCCCGACTGCGAAAGACCTCAGCCGAACCAACCCGGATTGAGCAGCTCGGCGAAGAAGTGCTCCACGATGCGAGGCTGCAAAAGGATGGTGAACAGCACGCCGTAGCCCGCGCCCCACAGATGGGCACTGTGATTGACGTTGTCGCGTCCGCGCTTCTCCATCCAGACGCTGTAGCCCACATACGCCACCGCGTACACGATCGCCGGCACCGGCACCACGAACACGAGGATCAGCGACCAGGGCTGGATCAGGATGAAGGCGAACAGCACTGCCGACACCGCGCCCGACGCGCCCAGGCTGCGATAGCCCGCATCCGAGCGATGACGCAGGAAGCTGGGCAGGATCGCAACCAGCAGGGCCGACAGGTAGAACCCGACGAAGCCCCACGGCCAGGGCAGGCCGAGCTGGCTCAGGTAGTGCTCCATCGCGCCGCCGAAGAAATACAGCGTGATCATGTTGAACAAGAGGTGCTGGCCGTCGGCGTGGATGAAGCCGTAGCCCAGCAGTCGCCAGTACTCGTGCCCGCGCGACACCGCCGGCGGCCACAGGATCAGCCGCTCCATCAGTCGCGGCGTCTTCCAGGCGAAGAACGAAACCGCGCAGGTGATGGCGATCAGGGTCAGGGTGACGGGCGCGTTGGGCATGGCGGGGCTTTGTCGGAGCGGCCCGGCAATATACCCTGCGCGCTGCTCCTCCCGACCCGCCGCGCACCCATGCCTTCGATCCGCCTGACGATCTCTGCGCCCCGCGGTCACCGCGAGGCGGCCGGCGCGCCGCAGACGCAGGTTTCACCCCATCGGCCGCGTTTGCGCGTTGAATCCCGCCATCCACACCCCAATCCCTGCTTCCAGGCGGCGGAACGCCTTTCCACGATCCGCCGCGCATGAACCACGAGCGCACCGACGAGGAACTGATGCTGGCCTACGCCGCGGGTGACATCGCCGCATTCGAGACGCTGTACGCGCGCCATCGCGGGCCGCTGTACCGCTTTCTCGTGCGCGGCATTTCCCCGCGCGCGACTGCCGAGGAATGCTTTCAGGAGGTATGGAGCCGCCTGGTCGCCGCGCGCACGCGCTATCGCCCCGAGGCGAAGTTCGCCACCTGGCTCTACCAGATCGCCCAGAACCTCCTCATCGACCAGTACCGCCGCGCCCGACCGCAGGTGTCGCTCGACGAGGACGACAGTCCGCTGCATCTGGAAGGCGAAGAATCGGAAAAGCCCGAGCAGCAGCTCGATCGCTTCCAGGAGCAGCGCCGGCTGCAGCAGGCGCTGGAGGAACTTCCCGACGAGCAGCGCATCGTGCTGCAGTTGCGGCTGGAGCAGGAGCTGTCGCTGGAGGAAATCGGCGAGATCACCGGCGCCGGGCGCGAGACCGTGAAATCCCGCCTGCGCTACGCCATGGACAAGCTGCGCGCGAGGCTGGCGCCATGAAGGTCGATCCGCGTCGCGAACCGCTCGATCCGCAGGAGCGCATCCTGGCCGACGCGCTGGCACGGCTGCCGGCCATCGAACCACCGGCCGCGCTCGACGCGCGCGTGCTGGCGCAGGCCCGCGCCGCGCTGCAGGCACAGGCACCGGCGCGCCGCCACCCGCGCCCGTGGTGGCTCAGTGCCACTCTCGGAACCGCGGCCGCGGCCGTGCTTGCGGCAGGGCTTGCCTGGCAGGCGGGCCTCTTCGACATCGGCTACGGCAGCTCCGTGCCGGTGCCGCGCAGCCGCGCGCCGCTGGCCGAATCGGCGGAAACCCGCACCGCGGTGGACATCGACCTCAGGCATCGCGCGGCGCAGCCGCCGTTTCGATCCGAAGCCGAAACCCTGCGGGAAGAATCGGCCGCTGCGGCACTGCCGTCCGCGCCACCGCCGGCACCGCCCGCCCCCGCTGCCGCGACGACTCCAACGCCGCCAGTCCAGCAAAAATCCGTGCCGGCACCGGTGGCGCCCCCCGCGCCTGCGCCGCCGGCCCGCAGCGCCACGGCGCAGGAAGGCGTCGCGCTAGATGCCCTCCAGGTTTCCGGTTCGCGCATGAAGCTCGAAGCGCCGGACGTCCTGCCGCACTGGCGCGAGGATGCAAGCCTCGCCCCTGACGTCTGGTTCGAGCGCGTGCGCGAGCGCCTGCGCCGCGGCGATCGGCCTGGCGCGGTGCAGAGCCTGCGGTTGTTCCAGCACATGAACCCTTCGCACGCGGTACCGGACGATCTGGTGCGGCTGCTGGCCGGATGAACCGCGTCACGCTGGCAAGGGCGGCGCGGCTGGAAGTGGAAGTGCGCAAGAGCCGCTTCCTCGCCCAGGCCGCGCCCGTGGCTTCGCCGGACGAGGCGATGGCCTTCCTGGGCGAAGTCGGCGATCCCGCCGCCACGCACAACTGCTGGGCCTGGCGCATCCATCCGGCCTATCGCTTCTCCGACGACGGCGAACCGGCCAGCACCGCCGGCAAACCCATCCTCGTCGCAATCGAAGGACAGGGACTGGACGGAGTGATGGTGGTGGTCACGCGCTGGTTCGGCGGCATCAAGCTGGGGGCCGGCGGGCTGGTGCGCGCCTACGGCGGCACGGCCGCCGAATGCCTGCGCCAGGCTGAACGCATCGCCGTGGTGGAGACCGTGCGCGCCACCCTGCGCTGCGGCTTCGCCCACGCCAGCACGGCGCACGCGCTGCTCGCCGCGCACGGCGCGCACAAGCTCGAGGAACGCTACGACGCCGAAGGCCTCGAATTGGTTCTGGAACTGCCCGAAGCCAACTTCGCGGCACTAGCGGCTACACTGCGCGATGCAACGCGCGGCCAGGGCGAGCTGATCCGGCACCGCGACGGCGACACCCGCGCCGGCCCGTGACTTGCGCCTCCGCAGCTCTTTGAACGGCATCGCGTGAACACCGAAGAACCCGCCGCACGCCCGCGCCCGCTCGCGGCGCTGCGCACCCTGATTCCCTTCCTGCGCCCCTACCGCGGTCTCGTGGCCGGCTGGCTGGCTTTCCTGACGATTTCCTCCAGCGCCACGCTGGCGCTGCCGGTGGCGGTGCGCTTCATGATCGACCGAGGCTTCTCGACCCAGAACCCGGACGGCATCGACCGCTGGTTCGTCGGCCTGATCCTCGTGGCCCTGGTGCTTGCCGTGGCCACGGCCGGGCGCTTCTTCTGCATCAGCCTGCTGGGCGAAAAGGTGATCGCCGACCTGCGCGAGCGCGTGTTCGGGCAACTTCTGCATCTGGACATGGAATTCTTCGCGCGCACCCGCGCCGGCGAGCTGGTCAGCCGCCTGGCGGCAGATACCGAGCTCTTGCGCAGCGTGATCGCCTCCACCCTCTCGGTGGCGCTGCGCAGCTTCGTGACCATGCTGGGCAGCGGCATCGCCCTGCTCATCACCAGCCCGCGGCTGGCCGGCATGGCGGCCATCGGCATCCCGGTGATCGTGCTGCCCATCGTGCTGTACGGAAGGCGCGTGCAGAAGCTCTCGCGCGCCAACCAGGACCGCATCGCCGACGCCAACGCGCGCGCCACCGAAACCCTCACCGCGATCCACACGGTGCAGAGCTACGCGCGCGAGGGCCACGAATCCGGGCGCTTCGGCGAGGCCGTGCGCACCGCCATCGGCGCCGCGCGGCGACGCATCGCGACCCAGGCGGGATTGACCGCCGTGGTGATCCTCCTGGTGTTCGGTGCGATCACCGGGGTGCTGTGGATCGGCGCGCGCGACGTGATCGGCGGCACCCTCAGCGCCGGCACGCTGGGCCAGTTCGTGCTGTATGCGGTGATCGGCGCCGGCTCCATCGGTGCGCTCACGGAAGTCTGGGCCGAGCTGCAGCGCGCCGGCGGCGGCATGGGCCGGATCGAGGAGCTCCTGAACGAGCGCTCGGCCATCGAGGTTCCCGCAGAACCTGCCGCGCTGCCCGCGCGGGTCGCCGGCGAGCTGCGCTTCGAGAACGTCACCTTCCGCTATCCCAGCCGCCCGGACGCGCCGGCGCTGCACGATTTCAGCCTGCACGTGCGCCCCGGCGAGAACGTCGCCCTGGTCGGCCCTTCGGGCGCGGGCAAGAGCACCGTGCTGCAACTCCTGCTGCGCTTCCACGACCCGGACCAGGGCGCGATCCGGGTGGACGGAACCGACCTGCGCCGGCTCGATCCGCGCGCCCTGCGCGGCCAGATCGCTCTGGTGCCGCAGGATCCCGTCCTGTTCGGCGACGACGCCCGCACCAACATCCGCTACGGCCGCCTCGACGCAAGCGACGCGGAGGTGGTGGAAGCCGCGCGCATCGCCGAAGCCGACCGATTCCTCTCCGCCCTGCCGGAAGGCTATGGAACCCATCTGGGCGAGCGCGGCGTGCGCCTCTCGGGCGGCCAGCAGCAGCGCGTGGCCATCGCCCGCGCGGTGCTCAAGGACGCCCCGATCCTGCTGCTGGACGAAGCCACCAGCGCGCTGGACGCCCAGAGCGAGCGCGACATCCAGCAGGCGCTCGAACGCCTGATGCGGGGCCGCACCACCCTGGTCATCGCGCACCGCCTGGCCACCATCCGCCGCGCCGACCGCATCGTCGTTCTCGACGGTGGGCGCATCGTGGCCGAAGGCAAGCACGAGGAGCTGATCGCCCAAGGCGGCCTCTACGCCGAACTGGCGCGGCTGCAGTTCAGCCAGTAGCTTGATCCAGATTCCGATCCCTTTCGCACGGAGCCCACCATGTCCAGCACCGGAACCGATCGCCCCGAAGGATTCCGCGAGCGTCCGATCCCCGGCCGCTTCGCATCGCAGACCGTCATCGTCACCGGCGCCGGTTCGGGCATCGGCCTGGCCGTCGCGCTGCGCGTGGCGCGCGAGGGCGGGCGCGTGATCGCGGCGGACCGCGACGCGGCGCGACTCGACGCCCTGCGCGCGGCGCACCCGGACCTCGACCTCGTTGCGGTCGCCGGCGACATCGGCGAGGAGGCCGACGTGCGCCGCATCGTCGATGCCTGCGGCGGGCGCTGCGACGGTCTGGTCAACAACGCCGGGATCATGGACGGCTTCGAACCGGCCGGCGAGGTCTCGGACGAACGCTGGGAGCGCGTCCTGCGGGTCAACGTCACCGGCACGATGCGCATGACCCGCGCGGTGCTGCCGCGGATGCTGGAAGCGCGCCGCGGCAGCATCGTCAACGTGGTCTCGGTCGCCGGTCTGGTCGGCGGCGCCGCGGGCGCGGCCTACACCACTTCCAAGCACGCGGTGATCGGCCTCACGCGCAGCACTGCCTTCCTGTACGAGCCCGAGGGCATCCGCTGCAACGCGGTGGCGCCGGCCGGCGTGGCCACCAACATCGAGGTCGCGTTCGCCTCGCAGCGCGCCGAAGCGCGCCTCACGCCGCGAATGCAGGTCGCCACGCGCCAGGCGCAGCCGGAGGAAACGGCGGCGGCGATCACCTTCCTGCTGTCGGACGACTCACCCAACGTGAACGGCGCAATCCTTCCCTCGGACGGCGGCTGGACCGCGTTCTGAGTCCATCGCGCCGCGCGGGGCACTTCCCGCGCGGCGCCCTGCACCTCACTTCGCCTTCACCGCGAAGGCGTGCTCCAGCAGCCGCGCATCGAAGCCTTCGGTCGCGCCCTCGCCGCTGGCGTAGCGGTAGAGCGCGGCCGAGTAGATGCCCGAAAGCGCGGCCTGCACCAGGCCGACCACCAGCAGGGCGATGACAAACACCGCGACCACCAGTCCGATCAGCACGCCGCTGCCGGTCATGGCCGCGCCGACGATGGCGGCGGTACCCACCAGCACCACGGCAAACAGGATGAGGCCGAACACCAGGCCCACGCCGCCCTGCCCGATCAGGTTCTCGCCCCAGGTCTTCTTCAGCAGCAGGGCGCTTTCCTTCACCGCCTCGATCGGACCGATGTCGCGCGACACCAGCACCGGCACCACGAGGAAGCTCGCCACCGTCCAGGCCACGCCAAGCAGGCCGGCCACGATGCGGCCGATCCAGCCGGCGCGCTCCTGAACCGCGCGCAGGATCATGCCCACGGTGGCGGCGATGGCGGCGTAGCCAAGAATCGGGAGCGCCTTGGACGCCGCGATGCGCAGGCCATCGCGCACCGTCGGATCGCCGCCATCGAGGCGGATCATGGCCGCGCCCACCAGCGCCGAGTTGAAGAAGAAGATCACGAAGTACTGGACCAGATAGAACAGGAAGGCGACCACGTACACCGCCAGCGACAGCCCCTGTCCACCTCCCTCGCGCAAGCCGTCCAGCGCGCCGAGGCCGAACATCGGCAGCACGAAGGCCGCCGCCACGATCAGGGTGCAGATCGAGGAAAGCAGCGGAAAGAGCAGCAGCTCCTTGTCCTTGGCCAGGACGCCGGCGCTCGCCTTGATCAGGCTCCAGCTGCGGGAAAAACGCTCGAACATGGGGTTCCTCCTGTCGGGGATTGCACGGACACGGATGCAGGACGCCGGGACGCGGCGCGCGTGACAGGATACGCCCCGCAACCGGCAAGGATCGCCCGATCGTCGGCTGATCGCTGCCGTTCCCGTACCCGAGCCTTCGTAAACCGTCAGGGCTGGCGGTACACCACCCCGTCCTTCATCACGAAGTCCACGTTCATCACCACGGAGATGTCGGCCAGCGGGTCGCCCGGCACCGCCACGATGTCGGCGCGCTTGCCGGGCTCGATCACGCCCTGGTCGTCCACGCCCAGAACCTCGGCCGCGTGCACCGTTGCCGCCTGCAGGGCGTAGCTGGCAGGAATGCCGGCTTCGACCATGTAAATGAACTCGCGCGCGTTGTCGCCGTGCGGGCCGACGCCCATGTCGGTGCCGAAGGCGACCTTCACCCCGGCCTTGTAGGCGCGGCCGGCGGTTTCCTGGATCAGCGCCCCGATGCGCTCGGCCTTGGGCCGCACGATGGGCGGGAAATAGCCGTCGATCTTCGCCTTCTCGGCCACGAAGCGCCCGGCGTACACGGTCGGGACGTACCAGGTGCCGCGCTCCTTCATCGCCTTGACGATGCGATCGCTCATGTAGGTTCCGTGCTCGATGCTGGTCACCCCGCCCACCACGGCGCGGTACATGCCCTCCTCGCCGTGCGCGTGCGCGGCGACGCGATAGCCGTAGTCCTTGGCGGTATCGACGATCACCCTGACTTCGTCCACGGTGAACTGCGGCGCGTCGCCCGACTTGGCGTAGCTCAGCACCCCGCCGGTGGCGGTGATCTTGATGACGTCGCTGCCGTCCTTGTAGCGCTGGCGCACCGCCTGGCGCGCGTCGTCCGGGGAATTGACCACGCCTTCGGTCGGGCCGGGCGGGCCGATCAGGTGGGCAAGGCGGTCGTTGATTCCATTGGTCGGGTCGGCGTGGCCTCCGGTGGTGGCAATCGACTTGCCTGCAGCCCAGATGCGCGGCCCCTTGACCAGCCCCTGATTGATCGCGTCGCGCAGGTGCGGGGTAACTTCCCCGCCCAGGTCGCGCACGCTGGTGAAGCCGGCCATCAGGGTCTTTTCCGCATAGCCGACCGCACGGAAGGCGTAGTCCACCGGGTCGAGACGGAAGCCTTCGGAATAGCTCTGCGGACTGGACTGACTGCCCAGATGCACGTGCAGGTCGGTCCAGCCGGGCGTGCAGGTGTGCGCGGCAAGATCGACGACCTGCGCGCCCGGCACGGACTCATGGCCCGTGCGGACTTCCGCGATCTTCCCGTCGCGCACGATCACGGTGCGCGCCTCGAGCAGCTTTCCCGTCCGCGCATCGAACAGATGCCCGCATTGCAGCGCCTGGACGGGGGAGGCCGCCTGCGCCGGCAGCGCGGCGAAGGTGGCGAGTGCGATGGCGGCGAGTCGGTACGTCATGGCGGGGTTTCCTCGGGATCAGCGGGCGGGATAGGCGTAAGGAAGCTGGCCCTGTTCGGGCTGCGGGGTCGGGCGCAGGTAGCGGTCGCGCAGCTCGGTCTGGCGCGAGCGCATCGGGATCGCACGGCCCTGCATCCACACCTGCCGCGCCGTATGCGCCACGTCGAGCGGATCGCCGCTCCACAGCACGAGATCCGCACTCTTGCCCACGGCGATGCTGCCGATGCGATCGGCCACGCCGAAGGCTTCCGCAGGCACGCGCGTCAGGCCGGCGAGACCGTCTTCCCAGGGCAGCCCGTGCGCCACCGCGTTGCCGGCGAGCTGGCGGTTCTTGCGCGCATTGTGCGAACTGTCGCCCGCAAGGCTGAAACCCACCGCCACGCCTGCGGCGCGCAGGCGCGCGGCGTTTTCCATCGTGGCGTGGATCTGGTCGAAGTTGGCCGGCAGATTGGCCAGCGCATCGACGAATACCGGCACCTTCGCCGCCGCCAGCTCCGCGCCCAGACGCCAGGCCTCGGCGCCGCCGCTGATGGCGATGTCGAGGTGGTGTTTTGCCGCCCAGCGCAGCAGCTGGCGGATATCGGCGGCGCGGTTCACCTCGAACACGATCCGCCCGCCGCCGCCGATGTAGTTCTTCAGCACGCTGCGTCCGGCCGGGGTGAGGTGGGCCAGTTCCGCGGGCATCTCGCCGCGCAGCTCGGATACCAGCTGGTCGAGCAGCATCCATTGCCCCGCACGGGATGCTCCGGAAAGCTCGGCGGCGGACCCGCCAAGCGAGACGAACAGCACCTTGGGACCCATCGTGTCGGGACTGCCGTCGAGCCGCACCATTGCCCCCTGACCGCCGATGATCGAGCCGCCCGGCGCCGTGTTGGCGGTGAGCAGGGTGAAGCCGATGCCCTCCACTCGCGCCACCGGCACGAGGACCGAATCGGGGTTGTAGGCCAGGGTCACGTCGAACTCGGGCCGCACCACCACGTCCTTGGCGGTGGCCCCCAGCGCCAGCGCGGCGTCCTGGGTGGGAATTTCACTGGAAACCTCTTCCAGCCCGATGCCGCTGATGCCGCCGAACAGGGTCGGCGTGAGCGGCCGCCCGGCGGCATCGACCACCTCGACGCCTTCCGCCACAAGCCCCTTGCCGACGGCCGCGATCTTGCCGCCGCGCACCAGCACGTCGGTGCCGGGCAGCGTGCCCTGCGCGGTGGCGGTGTGCACGGAGGCGTTGCGGATCAGGAAATCCTGCGCCGCGGCGTGCTGCGGAGCCAGCGCGGGCAGCAGCGCCAGCGCGAAAAGGATCGAACGCGCGCTCATGGCGTGCCTCCCTGCGAATCGGTCTGCCCCAAGTGGAAATCGGACACCGGCTGGCGCGCCGGATCCTTTCGGTCGTACATCAGCGCCCCGTCGATCCAGACCTTCTCGGCCAGCGCGTAGGAACTGAAGGGAGTTCCGTTCCACAGCACCACGTCGCCCATCTTGCCGGCCTCCAGCGTGCCGGTCTGGTCGAGGATGCCGAGCGAGCGCGCCGGGTTCTGCGTCAGCCAGCGGATGGCGCGCTCGGGCGCCACCTCGATGCCCGCGCGCCGGCCCGCCGCCATCGCCTTGGCCGCCTCCTGATTGAGCCGCTGGATGCCCTCGGGTGAATCCGAATGCACGATGGCGCAGCTGTTGGGCGGACGATCGACCATCACCAGGTTTTCCTGGATGCCGTCGAAGGCCTCCATCTTGAAGCCCCACCAGTCGGCCCAAAGCGAAGCGCACACGCCCTGCCCGGCCAGCCGATCGGCGATCTTGTAGGCCTCCACGCCGTGGTGGATGGAAGCGATCCTGAATTCGAATTCGCGCGCCAGGTCCAGCATCAGGGCGATCTCGTCGGCGCGATAGCAGTGGATGTGGACCTGGATTTCGCCCGCCATCGCGGCGGCCAGCGTATCGAGCTTGAGGTCACGCTTGCCGGGATCGGCACCAGCGCGACGCTTGGCGTACTCCTGTGCTTCGATGAAGGCGGCGCGATAGCCGGCCACGTTGCCCATGCGCGTCATCGGCCCGCCCCGCTGCCCGTACACGCGCTTGGGGTTCTCGCCGCAGGCCATCTTGAGGCCGTAGGGCGCACCGGGGAACTTCATGCCCTGCACGTCCACGCTCGGCACGTTCTTGAGCGTCACCCCGCGCCCGCCGACGAGATTGGCCGAGCCGGGAAGCAATTGCAGGGTGGTCACTCCGCCCGCCAGCGCCGCGGCAAAACCCGGATCCTGCGGCCAGACCGAATGCTCGGCCCATACCTGCGCCGTCACCGGATTGACCATCTCGTTGCCGTCCGCGTGCGACTCGGTGCCGGGACTGGAATACACGCCCAGATGCGAATGGTTGTCGATGATGCCGGGAGTCACCCATTTGCCGCTGCCGTCCACCCGAAGCGCACCGGCAGGCGCCGTCAGGCCCACACCCACGGCCGCGATGCGGCCCTCCTGCAACAACACGTCGGCACCATCGAGGCGCTCGCCATTGCCGATCAGTACCGTGGCACCGGAGATCAGCACCGGGGCCGAAGCCACCGGACGATAGGTGCTCGCATAGGCATCGGTAGTCCATGCCGGCGGCTCGGCAGGTGGCGCCGCCTTTTTCTTGGCCATCACGGCCGGGGAGGCGCCCAGCGCCAGTGCGGCGGCACCAAGGGCGAGAGACAGGAGTCGAAGCATGGCATTCACGCGATTTCGGCGGGCCGCTGACCATATCCTGAACCGCGACGCAGAAACCCTGTCGAAAGTCACGCAGGTCGTATCCCCGCGCACAGGCGCGACATCGCATGGGCGAGCCGCCACAGCGCAGGGATTTCCCTTTCGGCCCGGACGCGGACTGCTCCTACAGCGCGCTGTCCATCGGCGGCGCCTCGCTCGCTTGCGCCCGCAGCCGGTCGCGCTGGTCCTTGAAGGCAAAAACCAGCGCGACAAGCGTGACCAGCGCGATCGCGGCAAATCCGGTGATGGTGGCCACCGCCCAGGAGCTGAACTTCAGGGTCGAAAAGACGATGGCGGTGATGACCGCGATGCCGACCGAGGTGCCGATGCGCTGGCCGGTCTGCATGATCGCGCCGGAGCTGCCGGCGTAGGCCAGCGGCACGTCGGCGAGGGTGAGGGTCTGGTTCGGGCTGATGATCGAGCCTTGCGCCAGCCCGACGAAGGCCAGGCTCGGCACCAGCCACCACACGCTCAGGTGGCCGGCCGCGTGCAGCGCGATCACCACGCAGCACAGCACCAGGCCGACGATGGCGAGGATGAGTCCTCCGATCACGACCCTGCGCCCGAGCCGCACCACGCGCTTGCCGGCCCAGTGCGCAGCATAGGCCGACAGCAGCGAGGCGGGGATGCCGAACAGGCCCGATTCGAACGCGCTGCGGCCATCGCCCTTCTGCACGTAGAGCGCCAGCAGCACCCAGATGCTGGTCATGCCGAGGAAGTACAGGGTCATGATGACCGTGCCGTTGGCGAAGCTGGGGGTGGAAAAGATATCCATATCCACCATCGGACTGTGACCGCGCCGCGCCCAGGCGCGCTCCCACGCGACCCATCCTGCGGCCAGCAGGACACCGCCCGGCAGGAGCCACCAGATCCACGCGGAAGCCTGCGACTCCACGAAGGGATAGAGCACCGCGAGCACGGCCAGGCCGAGCAGCAGCGCGCCGATCGGATCCAGCGTGCGCCAGCCGCTGCGCACCTGCGGATCGGCGCGCCGGAACAGCGGCCGAGGAAACCAGCGCAGACCCAGCAGGAAGGTAAGGAGGCCGATGGGCAGGTTGATCAGGAAGGTCAGCCTCCAGCCGAAATCCACGCCGGCAACCGCGATCAGGAATCCCGCCAGCGGCGGCCCGATCGCCACCGAAACTCCCACCGCCGTGCCCAGCCGCCCGAAGGCGCGCCCGCGTTCCTCGCCGCGGAAATGGTGCTGGATCATTCCCAGCGCCTGCGGGCTGAGCAGCCCGGAACCCACGCCCTGCATCAGGCGCGCGGCGTTGAGCCAATCGGCCGAAGGCGCAAGCCCGGCCGCCGCCGAGGACAGGGTGAAAACCACCACGCCGATCAGGAACAGGCCACCGCGCCCGAAAAGATCGCCGGCGCGCCCCGCCGCAACCAGCACCACGCCGAAGGTTAGCGCGTAGCCCGAGAGCACCCACTGCATGTCCGAGAGCGAGGCGTCGAGCGCGATCTGGATCGAAGGCAGGGCCACGTTGACGATGCTTACGCCGATCAGCGACATGAAGATCGCGATCAGCAGCACCGAGAGGATTCGCCAGCGCACCGCATCGTCGGGGCGCGGCGCGACAGCGGGCGGCGCCGCGGCCGGGGTGGCGGTGTGGCTCATCGGGCGGGCGATCCAGCGTGCGGGGAGGCGCGCATTGTAGTGCCCGGGGTGCGGGCACCCGCGCGCCACCGATCAGATGCATGCGCCCGGCGGCGGTGTAAACGGCAAACACCCCGTAGAGCGGTTGCGCTGCGGCGCGGTTCAGCGCAGCAAGCTGCGCTCTACGGGGCGAGCGGTTGCGCTGCGGCGTGCTCGAGGCGGAAGTCGTCCGCATCGCGCCAGGCCGGAAAACGCTCGCGGTGCGCGCGCAGGCGCTCGGCCGAAAGCGTGACCGTCACGACCTGCGCCTGTTCGCCCAGCTCCACCAGCGGCTGGCCGAGGGGATCGAGCGCGGCGCTGTCGCCGGCATAGTGGAAACCGTTGCCGTCCGTGCCGACGCGGTTCACGCCGACGACAAAGGCCAGGTTCTCGATCGCCCGCGCCCGCAGCAGGATGCGCCAGGCGTAGCGGCGCGGGCTGGGCCAGTTGGCGACATACAGCGCCAGGTCGTACTCGCATCCGCCCGCTTCCGGCACGCGGTTGCGGCTCCACACCGGGAAGCGCAGGTCGTAGCAGACCTGCGGCAGCACGCGCCAGCCGCGCCAGCGCGTGATGATGCGGCTTTCGCCCTGGCCGTAGCGCAGGTGCTCGTCGGCCATGCGGAACAGGTGTCGCTTGTCGTACCACAGCAGCCCGCCACCCGGCTCGGCCCACAGCAGCCGGTTCCACACCCGCCCGCCCTCGGCGATCACCATCGAGCCGGTGACGACCGCGCCGACCTCGTCGGCCAGCGCGCGCAGCCAGGCCACGCCCGCGCCGTGCATGGTTTCCGCCTCTGCGATGGCCTCGTCTCCGAAGCCGCTGGTGAAGGTTTCCGGCAGCACCACCAGATCGGCAGCACCGGCCAGTGGGCGCACCAAACCGCCGTACAGCGAGCGGTTGGCGGCGGCGTCGCGCCAGACCGTGTCGGCCTGCACGAGGGACACGCGAAGATCGCTTTCGGGGGCAAGAAGCATGGGCAACCTCACAGCGCGCGCAGGCGTTCGGCGGCGGCCTGCTGGGTGGCATCGGACTTGGCGAAGCAGAAGCGCGCCAGGCGCAGCCCGGGCGGCGGATCCGCGTAGAACGGCGACAGCGGGATCGCGGTGACGCCCTTCTCCACCGTCAGCCAGCGGCAGAAGTCGAGGTCGTCCCGATCGCTGATCGCCGAGTAGTCGGCGAGCTGGAAATAGGTGCCGGCCACCGGCAGGAGCCGCAGCGGCGTATCGGCCAGGAGCGCGCGGAATCGCTCGCGCTTGGCCTGATAGAACCCCGGAAGCTCCCGATGGTGTTCGGGATGCTCGCGCATCATCCGCGCCAGCGCGTGCTGGGCCGGGTTGAAGCTGCAGAAGGTGACGTACTGGTGCACCTTGCGGAACTCCGCCGACAGCGCCGGCGGGGCGA
>CAUJIN010000035.1 GCA_963205495.1 Pseudomonadota bacterium | reverse complement strand
GCGCCTCACTCATCGGGCCAAGGTCCAGCCACGCCATCTCAAGCTCAAGGATGCGCGCCTGCACGTTCTCATAGTCCATCAGCGCGCGCGTGGCCTCGTCGGCCAGCCCGTAGGCCAGGCTGCGCAGCATGGCGTCCACATTGTCGGTGGCGTCGGTGAGGCGCGCGGTGTGGGTGTAAAGGTTCTCGATGGCGGTGGCGGATTCCTTGGCGGCTGCGCCCGTGCCGGTGAGCGTCTTTCCGAGGTTGCCGCTGGCCTCGTCTGCCGCTTCGGCCGCGCCCGCACTTTCCCACAGCGCCATCATGCTTTTGTCAATGGCGGCATTGCTCGTGTACATCTGCTTGGCGGCGGTTCCAACGGCGGCGGCAAGCCCGGCCCACGCGCTGCTGGTGGGGCGTATCTGCCCTTCCATCTGGCGCAGCGATTCGGTCACGCCGGACTTGATGCCGAACACATCGGTGGCCTCATTGACCTTTGCCAGTGCGCCGATCATGTCAGCCGCCGCCGTGCGAACTACATTCAGCGCGCCAATGGCTGAGGCTTTGATGCCCTCCCAAAGCACCTTCGAGTAGAACTTGAGCGACTCCCATGCCTTCAACAGGCCGCCCACCATGGCGATCCCGAAACGCTCCACCTCGACGAACTGAGTCCGCAGGTAGGTGCCGACCTGCCAGCCGGCGACTGCCGCGCCAAGCGATCCGAGGGCGGCGTTCACCAGCCCGATGGACTTGAGCGATGCTGCCAGCCCGGCTTGCGTCTTGATGCCCATGTCCCGCGCGGCACTGGCTGCTGCCAGTTGCAACGTGATTTGCCTGGCCAGTTCGGCGGTGTAGAGCGCCGCTTGGCTCAGGAGTTTGGCGGTGTAGATCGCCGCCAGCGCCTTGCCCAGCGCCCACGCCCCTTCGATGATCTCCCCAATGTGGTCAGCGACCCATGACAAGGCTTCGGCAATCTCGCGCGATGCGCCAGACGCTGCATCGGCGTCGCCGACATATTTCAGGATCGCGTTGCCGATCTGCGTCCATGCGCGCTCGATGGTGAGCGGCATCCGGCCGAACTCCGTGGCAATCGCCTCGGCCTGGCTTTCCAGCGCCGCGATCATCCGCTGCACATCGACCGTACCGGCATTGACCTGTGCCCGAAGCTCTCCCATGCCCACGCCCATGCCATCGGCCAATGCCTGCGCCAGACGCGGGCTGTTCTCGATGACGCTGTTGAACTCTTCAGCGCGCAGCACGCCGCCGGCGAAAGCCTGCGTCAGCTGAGTGATGGCGTTGGCTTGCGCGGCAGCCGCCGTGCCCGATACGGCGAAGGTCTGATTGATGGTTTCCGTCATCGCCAGCACGCGCGCCTGCTCGATGCCATATTCGGCAGTGGAGCGCGTGATGCGCGCGTAAAGCTCGGCCGTGGACGCCATGGCCGTGCTGGTGCGTTGCGATATTGCGAACACCTCGGCCTGGGCGCTGGCGTATTCCTGCGTGCTGGACGTTGCAAGCTGCAATTGCGCGCGGATGCCCGCCGCCTGATCGGCGATTGCGGCCAATTGCCGCACGCCATGGATGCTCGCAAAACCGGCCGCGAAGCCAATCAGCTGTTGTTTGGCCCGCCCCAGTTGCTCGCTGATCGACTGCACGCCCTTGCGTGCAGCGCTCATGCCCGCGTTGACTTGCGCGCCCGCACTCGCGCCAGCTGTTCCAAGCCCGGAGGTTTCCTTCTTCGCAAGCCCAACCGCCGTGACAAGCCCCTCGGCATTGGCGGTGATGCGCAGGGTGACGGTCTGATCGGCCATTTCGCGCTATGCTCCGGGCATGAAAAACGTTTTCGCCATGGCCGTGCTGGTGGCGGTTTTTACGGGCATCTGGTACGGGCCTGTCGGCGCTGCTTTCGCCTTCCTTGGCGTGGTGGCTTTCGGTGGCTGCGCCGTTGGCCTGCTGTCGCTCTGCCGGGTGATCTGAGCCTGCGTCAGTGGTTGCACACCCGATCCATCACCGCCGCGCCTTTGCCGCCGCCTGCTGATTCCGCTCCGCAGCAACGCACCCGCCCATGTAGGCCACGTCAGACACAAGGTCGAATGCGCCGGCGACAGGAATGCCCAGCAGATTGAATGCCGCCAGTGCGACCTGCGGCTCGATGCCCGTCCAGTAGATGCCGCCCATGTGGCCGACGCCCTCAATGGGGCAAAGCTGGAAGACAGCCACAGCCTGTTGATGGCATTCCCACACTTCAATGACGCGGACGATGGTGCGCCCATCGTCTGCATCGTCGTCGGCCATGGACACCTCACAGGTGTCCGGGCCTTCGTCGTCCTCGTCGTCATCGTCAGGCTGAGCCGTGGGAGGTTCGCGGTCGCCGCTCAGCGCGAGCGCCGCTTCCCGGAGTTTCCCCGGCGGGCCTCGCCGAAGTGCTCGAAGTACGCACCAATAGCTGCGGGGTACAGGTAGGCGCTGGCCGGGCCGTCCAGCAGTTCGGCAAAGCCGTCGCTGTCGCCGAAGCCGTCGAAGCGCTCGTAAATCTCGCGCAGGGCGTCTTCGTCGCGGCCCTCGTACTCGCCATCGGCAACGGCCTGGCGCAGGGTTTCGAACTCGGCCTTGCTGCGCACCTTGGCGTGGCCGGTGAAGTAGCCGGTGGCGACAGGGGACTTGATGTCCACGCGAATAGGGTGCGTCTTGACCGGGGTGATCTGGATGGTGGAAACGGACATAGTGTTGTCTCACAGGGATGGAAGAAGTGCCGGTCTCTCCCGGCTGTCACGCCTGCTTCGCGCGGGGCGTTCGCGCTCCTGCCCTGTGGGGCAAGCGTTACGGCGCGGCGTCGCCGAAGCCGATGTAGAACTCGTCATTGCCAGTGCTGGACGGGATCAGGCGGCCGGTGAGCTCCCAGCCGTAATCGCCATCGATGTCGGTGGGGTTGACCTGCTCGATCTGTCCACGGATGCCCAGCTCACTGAACAGGCCGTCCTTGCTGTCGTCCTCGTAGAGCCGGTAGGCGGCGGTGAGGATGATCCCGTTGTCGCGCACGAACCACGGATTGAAGTCAGCACTGATGTCCGTCTTGGCGAGCCGCAAGGTGAAGGTGCCGGCGCGGTCGGTGATACCGGAGACACCCTTCTCGGTGTACTCGCGGTAGCCGAGCTGGTTGCCGAAGTCGATGCGCAGGGCCTTGGCCCAGGTGTGCAGGTCGGTCAGCGGCGTGCTGTCGGTGCTGGCGGTGCCGCCGCGAACAAGCGTGCCGAGGATCAGCTCGGAGTTGCGCTTGCTGGAAATCACCGGGATCTTGCTGGGGAGCACAACGCCGCTTGGCAGCGCAGCCGCGGTGACTTCCGCGTACTCGCCCATGATCGAGGCTTGGCCGGTGAAACGCTGGCCGATCTCAATGCCCAGGCTGGAGATGTTGCCGCGCGCGCCAAGCGCCTTGATCAGCGTGCCGGCGTGATAGAAATACGCGGTTGCGCTGGGGATGCCGCTGCTGATCGGGTTGTAACGCGTGGTCTTGGTCGGCAAATTCTTGACCACCGCCATACCGGACGGCAGCAGTACGCGCGCGCAGTCTGCATCGGACGTGCTGGCCGCACCGGGCGTGGCCGGCGGGTAGAGCTCGAACGTGCCCTGCAACGTGGCACGGCGGTTTGCCACGCCAAACGGGTTATTGCCGAAGTGCGGCTTGTCCTCGTTCCGATCGATCGTGTCGAACTCGGTGGAGCTGGATCCATCGAAGAAACGGAAGCCGTCCGTGGCCGGCAGCGGCAGGCTGTCGGTGCCCTCGGTGGCCTCAGCTTTGATGAGGACGGCGCGGCGGCGGAAGAAGTCGAGTGCGGGCTGGGCCATGACGGGTTACTCCTGTTCGGCGGGGTTGCGGCGGGTGCGCGCGGGGCGCGGAGGGGTGGGATCGGTATCGGCGGCGGCTTCGGCGGCATCGTGGGCGTCGCAACGGGCACCGAGGCCGGTGAGATCGACCGGCGGCGCGTCGGGCACCAGCACGCCGTCGACGCAGTGGTATTCGCCACCTGCGCCGGGGAAGGGCATGTCGCGGAAGGGGTTGGGTTTGGGCTTGCTCATGGCTGCTCCTGGTCGCGGTACTGGGTGCGGAAAATCACCTGGCGGGTGAGCTGGCCGCCGAAGAACTGGTCGTTGCCGCTGTTGCTCACCCACAGCGGCTCGAAGGGGTATCCGGGCGTCCAGTCGCGCAGGGCTGTGCGCACCGCGCGCTCGATGTCCTCCATCGCCGCCGCAGCTTTGGCACCCGTGCCGGCGGCGGCGTGGCGCGTCCACAGCACCACCTTCACCGTGGCGGTCATGGGCTGGGCGTAGCGGTCGGTGTAGTCGCCCGTCGGCGTGCCGGTTTCTTCCACCAGCACGTAGGCGGCGGGCACCGCGCGCGGGGGAGACTCGACGGCGGCCTGCAGGCCGGCCGCACCATCCACCAGGCGCAGCGCGCTCACCGTGGCGAGGCGCTCGATCACCTTGGATATCGGGTACGGGCCAGACAGGGTCACGACTCACCCCTCACATTCCGCAGCTCGTCGTGCGCGAGCCACGGGAAGGCGCCGACGAAAAGGTCTTCGCGGGTCATCGCGAACCAGATCAACCGGACCTTGTTGATCCGGTTGCTGGCGTCGGCCGGCCGGTGCTGCGGGCGGGCGATGTGCCAGGCCAGCAGCAGGCCGAGGATGGAGAACGGCAGCAGCATCAGCGCGAGGGCAAAGAGCACGCTCACAACGCCCCCAGCCCCTTGCGGGTGAACATGCGCGGGTTGCTTGCGATGCGCACGGCGCCGCCGTCGGCGGGGTTGGCGCTGGCCAATGGATCACCCGCGCCCAGGCTCAGCTTGCCCTGGGCGACGTAGTCGAGCGCGCGCAGCGCGTCGCGGTAGTCGCGCTCGATGCGCCCGCGTTCCTCGTCGGTGCGGTCGCGGTTGCGGTTGAGGTGGTAGCGCACGATGGCGCGCGCCCACACCGCCAGCACCGGGAACTGCGTCGCGCTCATCGGCAGCGGGTAGCCGCGCTGCGCCAGGCGGGATTCCACCTCGCCATCGGCCTGCGCGATGAAGCGCTCGATGCTGGCGATGGCCTCATCGGCAGCGGCCTGCTCGTCGGCATCCCAGGCGCTGCGATCCTCACCGTCCAGGGTGGCGGACAGCAGTGCCACGTCCAGGGCGTACAGCTCGGCCAGCTCCTTTCGGGCTTCCGGGCCATCGGCCAACTGCTCGATGGTGAGGTAGGACATTTCTTACTTGCCCCTGGCGGTTTTCGCAGGGGCTTTCGGGGTGGTTTTCTCGGGCGTGGCCGAGCCCTTCTCCGACTCGCCGACGAGCGGTTCTTCCACGATCAGCTTGGGCTCGCAGCGCAAGGCATCGAGCTGGCTGGCACCGAAGGTGCCCTCCGGATACGCCACCGGCGTGGTGGTGTGCTGGATGCCGCAGCGCCAGAAGCTGCCTTTGCGAGTGCGGATGGTGATCGACATGGGAATGTCTCCGGGCGAAAGTGGGCGCCGTCTCTCCGGCTGTCACGACTGCATCAGCGGGGTCGTTCCCTGCCCGTGGGTTCTTGATCAGGCCAGCCAGGGCGCGCTCACCACTTCCACCAGGCCCTTGAGCACGTTGTCTGCGCCGTTGGCCAGGGTGGTGGCGTTCACCAGCTTGCGTGCCGCGAATTCGAGCGACGGCGGCACCAGCAGATGCGTCGGGCGGATGCCCAGCGGCCGGCCGTGGTCGCCCTTGCGCTCGGCCATCGCGGTGAAGGCGGCGATGAGGTTGGTTTCGTCGAGCGCCTTGCGGCTGCCGTAGGCCATCTGCCAGAAGCCGAAGCCGACGTTGCAGCGGCTGTCCACGCCGTAGACGTACTCGTTGCGGTTGAACACGTTGTCGTCGTCGTTGGCCGTCTTGGCGACGAACTGCGGCTTCCTGCGATCCTGGAAGATGATCGGCTTGATCGCGCGGCCGCAATCGAGCAAGTACCAGGCCGTGCCGGAGCCGGAGTTGTTGTCCCAGTTGGACTGGGTGGCAGTGGTGCCATCGGCCTGGATCACCGGGTGATCGGTGTCGAAGAAGTACTGGCCGTCGTAGCACTCGGTGCTGGAGCCAGCCTTCAGCAGGCCGAACACCAGCTCGTCCGGGTGCGCCGCAATGGCGCGGCCCATCTCGGTCATCATCGGGGTGTAGACGCCGTACTGATCGTCTTCGATGGCCGGCCGGGGCACCGCCACCGTCAGCTCGAAATCCTTGTTGCGGATGCTGTAGCCGTGGCTGGCCGCGCCGTGCACCACGCGATCGCCCAGCCATTCGCGCATCGAGGGGAACTGGCCGAGCCAGCCGTATTCCTCGGTGCCGGTGGCGCTGGGCACGGTGGTGGCGATGACGCCGTACTGCGACGCCGCCTGGGAAAGACCGCCCTGGAACGCGGCCTTGAACGCGAGGACCAGGGTCTTGAGGTTGCCGTGGTTGATGATCATGTGCGCTCTCCTTAGAACTCGACCCAGACGCCGGCCGACGTGACGCCGCGCACCGTGCCGGCGGCGCTGCGGGTGTTGGTGCCGTGGGTCTTGGCGACGGTCTGGTTGTCCACCACGTAGCAGGTGGTGCCGTAGTCGGCATTGGTGATCTCGTCCGCGGCGGCCGAGTTGGCCAGGAGGTACGTGCCGCGGCGCACCTTCACCGCCAGATCACCGGCGCTGCCGCCCGTGTTGTCGGCAGTCTCCTGCGCGATGCCGACGGCGGCCTTGCCGGTAGCGGTCGCACCCGGCTCGGCGTTGCCCGAGCTGTCGAGCACCGCGATCGTGCCGGCGAGGATCTTCTTCGCGGCGGCCATGGGGAACACGAAATCCACGCTGTCGCGCATGGGCGTGCGGCGTTCCTGGGTGGTGGCGGTCATGCCTGGACTCCTTCGCGCGCGGCGATGAACTGTTCATGGGAAATGCCGGTGGCCTGGCACACGGCCAGCTCCTCAGCGTTGAGTGCGGTGGCCGTGCCCGGCGGCTGGCGCTGGCCGAGGCTGGTTTCCGGCGCGATCACCGGCAGCGTCTGTACCAGGGCGCGGAAGCTCTCCAGCCCCTTGGCATCGCTGCACATGGCGCGGTAGTGCTCCACGCTGGCCGGTGCGATGCGACCGGCTTCCTTGGCCGATTGAATAGCCGCCTCGGCCTCGGCCTTGAGCGCCTGCGCCTGGTGATTGCGCAGGGCGGTCTCGGCATTGCTGGCGCGGGTGAGCACCGCGTCGGAGTCGGCGCGCGGCACGTAGCGTTCCAGCGCCGGCGCGGACTGCTCCGCATTGAGCGCGCGCGCCGTGGCGTCATCGCGGGCCTGCTTCATCTGGTTGATGGCGGTGGCGATGGCGTCATCGGTGGCGTCGGGCGCAAGGCCCAGCGCCGCGGTGATCGCCGCCGCCAGTGCGGTGGATCGTTCCATGGGACTCTCCTGGTTGAGGGCCTGCAGGTGCAGGTTGGGGAGGTTGGTCAGCCCGGCGGACACCAGGCGCGCGATGCGCCCGGTGGCCGGGTCGAAATCGAAAACGGGGGACAGGTAGCGGTATTCGCGCGCGGCGATCTGGTTGGCGGCGCGCTCGTTCCAGCGCACCTCGCCCACCAGCGCGCCGTCTTCCACCGCCAGGCGCGTGATCCACGCCGCGGCCGGCGCTTCCTCACCGCGCGGGGCGCGGTGTTGGCTGGCGTGCTCCCAGTCGATGGGCAGCTCCGCATTGCGCGCGGCGAAGCTGCGCATCACCGCCTGGGCGGCGAGGGTGTCGAACAGCCACTCCCGGCCATCGCGGCCGGCCACGCGCGGCCCGGCCGGGATCAGCGTGACCCGCTCCGGCGCGGCGGCGGCGGCGGAAAGATCGGTGTTGAGGGCAATGCGGTGCATGGGCCGCATCGTCTCGCGCGACACCCCGCCGGCGAGGGCGAAACCTTTCGCCGCTTTTCCGGGCGCGTGGTCAAGAAAATGGCTCGGCGAGCCGAGCCAGTAGGCACATCAGCCGCGATGGGCGGCTGGATGTGCGTTAGAACGCGTTAGATCGCCCCTGAGCGGCCCGGCGAGCCCTCGGGCCGAGTCAGTGGGCGTGTCGGGGTGTGGTGGGGCGCTGGGAGGCGCTGGGAGGCCTGCGCTACTCGCCCTGCGGTTTTTTTACCTTCGCCGCAAAACCGTCATAGCTGCGCGCAAGCTTCAGAAGCGATGCGAACGCCGCCAGCGCCAGAGCCAGAGAGTAGAACAGCGCGATCACGCCGATGACCGCAATGACGACATCCACTGGGCCGCACCCGAAAGCGGCAACAGGCGTTGCGATCACCGCGTACAGCAACGCGATTGCCTGGACCGTAACGAAGTGTGCGAACTGGACGGCTACGGACAAGAATGGTGACAGCTTGCCATTTTCGTCCGGGCCGCTGATCAAAATCCGGAACCGCTCGTCACCAAACGCCAGAAAGATGGCAAACCCGCCAATCGAGAAGCCCAGCAGGCTTGGGATCGCGCTGATCGAAATCGCCCGCCACTCACTCCCCAACCACATCGGGTAGCAGCCCGCCGCCAGCGCAACCGAGATCCACAAGTAGGGCGAGGTCAGCATTGCGCGCCAGCCGCCATAGTCCAGCCAAGCGGCACGCCAGACCTGGCGCACTCGGCATGCCTGCTTGAGGGTTGCGGGGCACTTCATGGCGTTCATGATGGGGCCTGAACGCCCCTCTTGCCAGTGCTAACGCTTGCGCCGCGGCCCTTTTTTTCGCTTCGGGCGCGACGCGCTTTTTCCTTGAGCACTGGCGAGGGCGTCCTCCGCCGTCTGCTCGAACGCGATGGTGTGCATCTCGATATCGGGGTCATACGGCCGACTGACGAGCAGGGGGATGTTCTTGGTGCTCATCTCCCGGCGCTCGCCGTCTTCACGACCGATGGCCAGCACATATCCGTTTCTCGCAGCCACGCGCATGGACGCCTTCAGTTCATCGTCTGGCGCCAGGGCGCTGTCGTCACTCGCACGAAAGTCCTGCCTCCAGCGAGCGGCACTCATTGAAGACATGCGCCGCTCGATTCGCTCTTCCAAGTCTTCGTCGTCAGGGTTGGGCGGGCGGATTGCAACCTCGATCCTCTCCGCGTGGCGCCAGTTGATGATCGCCTCGATCCCCTCCTGATGGGGCAATACGGTGACGCCTACGGGCCCGAACCGCTCCGCGACCGTCGGCATGCGGAAAAGCGCCTCGAACAACGATGCCGCCGTCCCTGGCGACAAGCTGAGACGGTCCTTCCCGGTTTCGGGTTCGCTCTTCGTCTCGATGACGAGCTTGTGTGCGCCCAGATCAAACAGGAAGTGGTATCGGCGGTGGTGGGGGCGCAGCCGATCCGGAATCTGAACCTGCTCCAGGTCGTCGTCGCTGGCTTCTTTCCCGCTGGAAGTGTTGATCCAGCTGTCGTCCACATCGAAGTCCGTGAAGGTGGCAACCACTCCGGCAATACGGCCATCATCCGCCCCTCGCTCCAACTGCACGAGAAGCCCGCGGCGATCGCCGCGGAGCTTGGTTGGGTGCTTTGCCGCAAAGGCGGCGCGGATGAGCTGATGGTAATCCTCGGGCTTGGGCACGTTGCCTTGTTGCCGCGTGAGGGCGATGTTGAGGACGCAGACTTCCAGCTTTCTAGGTCTTGCCATTTCCTTCTCCCACCTCCAGTTGTTGGTGCTCAGCCCTTCTTGCGCGTGGGCTTGGCTGGCGCGCTCTTCGTGTCGCCGAAGAACCGGGCGAGCAGCGATTCGATCAGCGCGAAGTCTTCGTCCGTGCACGTTGCGAGCCGCTGGATGATCGGGTCGATGCGCGGCATTCGTCTGGCGTACTGCTCGGCTTCGCCCTGTAGCGCGTCATTCATCAGATCGTGCAGCGGCCCTTTGCCATCCGGCTCCTGGCGCGCCGTTTCGGCAAGCGCGAACGCATGCATCCGCGAGGCCCCTGGCGGGGACTTTTGGCCGGTGAGGATGTAGAGCACGTCGCAGCCGGCGTCGGCGATGCGCGCCAGGTAGTCGGCGTCTGGCGCTCGCTCGCCCTGTTCGTAGTTGATCTGCGCCCGCTTTGAAACGCCCGCTGTCTCGGCGAATGCCGTTTGCGACATACGGAGGGTTTCGCGCGCTTCGCGAAGTCTGTTTCCTGTGGTGCTCATGTGTGCACGCGCCCTATTGACAGGTGCACAAACGTGCACCATCATCTATCCCGCAGCATTCATTCCGACAGCGAGGATAGCGCAATGCCCCACAACACCCCCGCCGAGCTCGGCACCCGTCTGATGCAGCAGGTGCGCGGCTCTTTCATCCTGCAGGGCACCACCTACACCGCGTGGTGCCGCTCGCAGGGCATGGACCCTTCTCTCGTGCGCCAGGCCATCTACGGCACCTGGGGCGGCCCCAAGGGCCGCGCCATCCGCGCGGCGGTGCTGAAGGCCGCCGGCGTGCGCGACAGCGCGAAGGCCGCGGCATGAGCATCAACCTCACCCAACTGCGCACCCGTGCGCGCCACTACCGGATCACGGAAAACCTCCCGGCGGATGGCGTGGTGCTGTTCTGGTACGCCAAACCCTACGGCTGGAAAAACTGCCTGCGCGATCCGCAGCACGAATGCCCTGGCGCACTGGCCGTTGACGCTGATGGCCGGGCACATCAAGCCATCGGCGGCAACGAGCGGGATGGTGCACAGCGCTGGCAGGAGGTGGCGGCATGAGCGCCCTGCTGCGGTTGCGCTACGCCCTGGGCCGCTGGCTGGTGGCACCGGTGATTCGACTGCCGAAGCGCATGGAGGTGCGGTCATGAGCGCACCTCGTCCCGTGTCTCAACGTTGCGACACTTCCATGAGCGCCCCCGCACCGCTCGCCCGCGCCAAGGCCGTGATCGAGGCACTGGCCGGCAACAACTTCGACGGGCTGCGCAACCAGCAGGTAGCCAATGCCATCCACGCATCGGCATCCACGACGTTCCGCACCCTGGAAGCGCTCGAAGCCATCGGCTGGGCCGAACGCGTTCCCGGCAGGGACGATCGCTGGCGGTTGTCGCCGCGCCTGATCCAGCTCGCCATCGCGCATCAACACGAAACCGCCCGCCTTACTCAACAGGTGGACGACTTCATCAACCGCTACAGCCGTAGCCCGAACTGAGAGAAAGACATGCCTCGTATCGACAAACCGCTGACCACGGTGCAGTTCCTGGATTACCTGCCGGACGTTGCAGGCCATCGCCTGGACAGCACGCACAAGCGCCATGCGCGAGCCGTTATGCACCTGACCCATGCGGCAGCTGATCTGCTGGCGTGGGCGCGAACCAACCCCAGCGCAGGGCAATCGGCCGCAGTGCTTGAGGTCGAGGCGGCATTGCAAGAAATCCGGGGGGCTGTGTAATGGCTGGCCGCAAGCGAATTACACCGGCCGACCCCGGCACCGCAGTCCAGATCGCCGAGCAAACCCCTGCGGCTGTTGCCGCGCAGGAAATCTCCTGGCGGCAGGCAGACGCTGAGGCTGTTGCCCGCGCCACCGAAGTGGCGAAGGAACTGCGCTACGACGAGGAGCTGAGCATCGGCGCGCTTGAGGACGGCATCCGTCTCTACCAGCGTCGCGCTGTTGAAGACTTTCTGGAGCTTGGTAAGCGGCTCCTGCTGCTGAGAGAGCTTGCCCCACATGGCGAGTTCACGCAGCGCATAGCGGTGCTGGGCTTCGCCCCGCGTGCGGCGCAGAAGTTCATGCAGGCCGCTGCCAAGGCAGCCAAAAGCGAAAAATTGGCGCTTTTGGCCGGCAAGGTGAAGAACCCCAGTGTGTTCGTCGAGTTGATCGCGCTGGATGACGACACGCTGGAAGAGTTCGGCGACATGGACGACATCGAGAGCCTGACCGCTCCCGAGGCCAAGCGCCGCATACGTGACCTGCAAGCCGACATCGAAGCCAAAGACGACCGCGCCGCCAAGCGCGAGCGGGATATCGAGAACCTGCAGAAGAAGCTGCGGCAGGCGAAGCTGGAGCGCCAGCGCGCCGAGCCCGACGACATCGCCGGCGAGCTGCGCACCCTGGCCAGCGCGGCCGCGCTCCAGGTGCGCGCCGACATCGGCGCAACGGGCGACGACGTCGAAAGCCTCCAGGAGCGCATCGCGGCGCTGTGCGAACACGCCGCCAGCGCCGGGGGCGATGGCGATGAGCATCACCCGTTCATGGGTGCGCTGATCGGCGAGCTGTTCAGCGAGCTGCGGCGGGTGCGCGACGCCTTCGGCCTGCCGATCGTCAACGATCACGGCGCGCCGGACTGGCAGCAGGGCCTGTGAGCATGGCCGCCTTGTCCCCAGCCATGTACGAGGAGCTGGCCGGTGTGGCCCGCGCCGCACAGGCGGCCGGGCACGGCGGCAAGACGGCCATCTACCGCGAGGCGGCGCAGCGCCTGGGCATCTCGGTGCCCACGCTGCTGACCCGGCTCAAGCAAGTGCGCCCGGCGCGGCCGCGCAAGCGCCGCGCCGATGCTGGCACCTCTGTGCTGACCCGCGCCGAAGCGCTGCTGATTTCCGCCACGGTGGAAGAAACCCGCCGCCTCACCGGCACGGGCGACTTGCCGCTGGAAGAAGCCGTTAACGCGCTGCGTGCCAGCGGCAAGATTCTGGCCGGGCGCGTGGACGAGACCACCGGCGAATTCACGCCGATGAGCCTGTCGGCAATCCGGCGCGCCCTGGTGCGGGAGAACTGCCACCCCGGCCAGCTTGCCGCGCCCACGCCTGCCAGCCGCCTGCGCAGCCCTTCGCCCAACTGGTGCTGGCAGATCGATGCCTCGGTGAGCCGGCAGTATTTCCTGGCCGAGGATGGCGCGCAGGTGATGGACAGGCGCGTCTACTACCGCGGCAAGCCGGGCAACTTCGCCAAGGTCAACGACCGCCGCCTGTGGCGCTACGTGGTGACCGACCACGCCTCGGGCTACATCGAGGCGTTCTACGTGCAGGGTGCGGAGAGCGCCGCCAACGTGCTGGCCACCCTGATCTACGTGATGACCGAGCGCGCCGGCAGCGTGATGTACGGGGTGCCGAAATACCTGATGGCCGACCCGGGCAGCGCGATGACGGCGGGCACCACGCGCAGCTTTCTGGATGCGCTCGACATCGAGCCGATCATCAACAAGGTCGGCAACGCGCGGGCGAAAGGCCAGGTGGAGAACGCGCAGTACATCGTCGAAACGCACTTCGAGGCGGCGCTGAAACTGCGCAAGCCGGTGTCGGGTCTGGCCGAGATCAACGCGCTGGCGGCGCAATGGTGTCGCGCCTACAACGCCACCGCCACGCACACCCGCACCGGCACCACGCGACAGGCGGCCTACCTGACCATCACCGACCGGCAGCTTGCGCCGCCGGTGGAGGTGCTGCGCTCGCTGGCCACCACGGCCCCGGTGTCGCGCAAGGTGCGCGACTACCGCATCAAGCACGAGGGCCAGCTGTGGGATGTTTCCGGCCTGCCCGGCGTGCTCAATGACGGCACGCTGGAGGTGGTCACCAACGCCCTGGACCCGACCACGCTGCGGGTGCTGGTGGTCGGCGAAAACGGCAAGCCCGCGCATTACCTGGCACCGCGCGTGGAGTTTGTCGGGTACGGGTTCGAGGCAAGCGCGGCGGTCATCGGCGAGGCGTTCAAGGCCCCGCCGGAAACGCCGGTGGACGCGGCCCGCAAGGAGATGGAGCGCCTGGCCATGGAGGTGCAGACCGATGCCGAGGCGGCAGCGGCACGCAAGGCCAAGCGGCGCGCGTTCGGCGATGCCATCGACCCGACCAAGCCCTGGCGCGAGGCCAAGGTGCCCGAGGCGCTGCCGCGTGCGGCGACGCCTTCACAGGTGGAAGCGCCAACCATCATCGAACCCGCCGCCACGCTGCCAACGATCCGCCCGCAGTACGTCCCCACGCCGCTCACCCACGCCGAGATGGCGCGCGGGCTCAAGCGGCGGGTGGAGGAGCGCGGCGGCACCTGGGGCGCGGAGCAGTACGCCCGCATGGCCGCGCTGTGGCCGGATGGCGCGCCCGAGGAAGACCTGGACGCCTGCGCCGTGGCGCTGATGCGCGGCGGGCTGCGGGCGGTGGCGGGAGGTGTGGCATGAGCGCTCTGCCGAAAGACCTCAAGGCGAAGCTGGCCGAGCGTGACATCACGCTGCAGGACGTGGCCGTCGCCACGGGGGTCTCGCGCACGGCGATCAGTTTGCTGCTGAGCCGTGGCATTTGGCCCAGCCGGCGACGCAGAGCCTTCACCGCCCGACTGGATGCCTTCCTGACCCAACACGGCATCACCGATGCCAAGAAGAAAGCCCCCAAGCGCGGCAACGCTCGGGGGCCGGTTGTCCCACCCACTACCGAAGACGAGAGGAACGAGACCATGTTACTGCGTAAAGCCACCCTGTCACCTGCCGCCCGCCAGCATTTCAAGCTGGCGCGCGATCCCTTCACCGAGTGCCGGGAGCCGGCCGACGTGTTTCTCTCCGCCGATGCGCGCTATGTGCGCGAGGCGATGTGGAGCACGGTGCGGCACGGCGGATTCCTGGGCGTCGTGGGCGAATCGGGCGCGGGCAAGACCACCCTGCGCGAGGAGCTGATCGAGCGCATCCAGCGCGACGAGCCTTCGATCATCGTCTGCCAGCCCTACGTGCTGGCGATGGAGGACAAGGACACCGTCGGCAAGACCCTGCGCAGCCACCATATCGCCGAGTGCATCGTGCGCAACGTGGCTCCGCTCGCGCCGCCGCGCAGCAGCCCGGACGCGCGCTTCCACCAGCTTCACCAGGTGCTGCGCGACAGCGCGCGCAGCGGCATGCGGCACACGCTGCTGATCGAGGAGGCGCACTGCCTGCCGATTCCCACGCTCAAGCACCTCAAGCGCTATCTGGAGCTGAAGGACGGCATGCGCCCGCTGCTGTCGATCATCCTGATCGGCCAGCCCGAGCTGGTGCTGAAACTGGACGAGCGCAACCCGCAGGTGCGGGAAGTGGCCCAGCGCATCGAGCTGGTGCACCTGGCACCGCTGGATCAGCACCTGCCCGAGTATCTGCGCCACCGCTTTGCGCGCGTGGGCGCAGCCCTGGACGAGGTGATCGACGCGGGCGGCCTGGACGCCATCCGCGCGCGGCTGACGCCCAGCGGCAAGCACCAGCGCGGCGGCTCGCTGCTGTATCCGCTGGCGGTGCACAACGCGATGGCGGCAGCCATGAACGCGGCGGCCAGCCTGGGCGCGCCGAAGGTGACGCGGGACGTCGTGGCGGGAGGTGTGGCATGAGCGCGGAGCTGACCGGCAAGACCACGCTGGCGATGGGCAACGCACTGATGGTCGACGGCCTGAAGTCCGCCATGAGTGCGGCCTACCACCTGGACGACATGGGCTGCACGGTGCGCGAGATCGAGATTCGCGGCCGCAGGCCGCTGGTGCGCATCGACCCGCCGCCGGCCAGTTGCTGGCTGCGCGGCTCCATGCGCCGGCGCATCACCCAGCACGGGGTG